>DCJK01000045.1 GCA_002320005.1 Firmicutes bacterium UBA1702 | reverse complement strand
GCCGCCAGAGTTCACAGGCGGCAGAAAACAGAAAGTGAACGGAAAAGGAGGTCTGCTGTGGACAGTTAGGAGCGAAAAAAGCCTTGATTTATCAGGCTTTGCAAGCCCCAAACCGGGGCAGGTGGTATAAAGTATCGCCCGCCCCGGAAAACGGGCTTCTAACCGTCCACAAAACGAACTATGACAAATACCATCTATATCCATCAGCCGGAAAAGGCGTTCAGCTTCACCTGGCTCCCGAATTTCCTCTTTGAAGCCCCCACATTCAAGCCCCTGTCTAACGAGGCAAAGGTTCTGTACGCCTTTATCCTGCGCCGGACAGAGTTATCCCGCAAGAATGGGTGGGCGGATGACTGCGGACGGATTTTCCTGTATTACCCTATCTGTGAAGTGGTCACACTGCTCCATTGTGGGCGGCAGAAAGCGGTGAATACCCTGCGGGAACTGCAATACGCCGGACTGGTGGAGATCCAGAAGCAGGGCTGTGGAAAACCCAACCGTATTTTCCCAAAATCCTATGAAGCGGTTCCAAACACCGACTTCAAGAAATCCGGTTCTGGTACGCCGGAGGACTGAAAACCGTACCCATGAAGTACGGAAATCACTCCTGAGACGTACGAAAACCGGACGGTATATAGAAATACAAAGATAAAAAGATTGATTTATATTCTATCCATTCCAATCCTATCCGAGCTATTTTCTGCGGGATTTTCCCTGTGGAAAACCCCGGATAGGAAAGGAATGGGGAAAGGAGCAGAATGGCAAAACACGCAATTTTACGGTTTGAGAAGCACAAGGGCAACCCGGCAAGGCCGCTGGAAGCCCATCACGAAAGACAGAAAGAACAGTATGCCAGCAATCCCGACATTGACACAAGCCGGAGCAAATACAACTTCCATATCGTCAAGCCGGAGGGACGCTATTACCACTTCATTCAGAGCCGGATTGAGCAGGCCGGGTGCCGAACCCGCAAGGACAGCACACGGTTTGTCGATACGCTGATAACCGCCAGCCCGGAGTTTTTTAAGGGGAAATCCCCAAAGGAGATACAGGCGTTCTTCCAAAGGGCGTCGGACTTCCTCATTGGCCGGGTAGGACGGGAAAATATCGTGTCGGCGGTGGTACACATGGACGAGAAAACGCCCCACCTGCATTTGACCTTTGTTCCGCTGACAAAGGACAACCGCCTGTGCGCTAAAGAGATTATTGGCAACCGGGCAAACCTGACGAAGTGGCAGGACGATTTTCACGCCTATATGGTGGTGAAATATCCCGACTTGGAGCGTGGGGAGAGTGCCAGCAAGACAGGCCGGAAGCATATCCCCACCCGGCTTTTCAAACAGGCGGTTTCCCTCTCCAAACAGGCCAGAGCCATTGAAGCCGCCCTTGACGGCATTAACCCGCTGAACGCCGGAAAGAAAAAAGAGGAAGCCCTCTCCATGCTAAAAAAGTGGTTCCCGCAGATGGAGAACTTCTCCGGGCAGTTGAAAAAGTACAAGGTCACAATCAATGACCTGTTGGCGGAGAATGAGAAGTTGGAAGCAAGGGCAAAGGCCAGCGAAAAAGGAAAGATGAAAGATACGATGGAACGGGCAAAGCTGAAAAGCGAACTGGACAATTTACAGCGGCTGGTTGACCGTATCCCGCCGGATATACTGGCGGAACTGAAACGTCAGCAGCGGCACACGGTAAAGGAAAGGTGATAGATATAAGCAGAAATTTTCGCCGCCTTTGTGCGGCATTGTACCTTGAAAACTGAATATGGAGGACACTGGATGGCAAAAAGCGAAAGCGATATTTTTACACCCCGGACAGGGCAGGTCATACAAGCAGAGAACGGCACGCAGTATTTTGTATGTGGGAACAACCGTATAAAAATCTCCGAACACTTCGCCGCAGGCGGGAAGCCCCTCGGTGATCTGATTGTAGATGTGGTGCGGCATACCGCAGAAAAAGCCGCTTCAACCTGATAGCCCATCATTGATAACACGCCCACGCTTATGATATAATTGCCATAGAGCAAAAGTATTGTAAGCGTGGGTTGTTTCTTTAGAAGGAGGATTTTTAACGGTGAAACAACCTTACAATACTACGATTTACAACACGGCGCTTTATATGAGATTGAGCCGGGACGATGAACTGCAAGGAGAAAGCGGGAGTATTCAGACACAACGCATGATGCTCCGGCAATATGCCGCCGAGCATAGCCTGAATGTCATAGATGAATATATCGACGATGGATGGTCTGGAACGAACTTTGACAGGCCGGATTTTCAGAGAATGATTGATGACATTGAGGACGGGAAAATCAACTGCGTTGTTACGAAGGATTTATCCCGCTTAGGCAGAAACTACATTCTGACCGGCCAATACACGGAAATCTACTTTCCCAGCAAAGGAGTCCGCTATATCGCTGTCAATGACAATGTGGACACCATCAACGGAGAGAATGAGCTTGCCCCATTCCTCAACATTCTGAATGAAATGCACGCCCGCCAGACCAGCAAAAAGGTAAAGGCGGCCATGCGGACACGGTTCGCAAATGGCGCACACTATGGAGCCTATGCTCCGCTTGGCTATGTCAAAGACCCAGATAAGAAAGGCCATCTTCTGATTGACCCGGAAACAAGGTGGATTATCGAAAAGATTTTTGACCTTGCCGTTCATGGCCGGGGAGCCGCCAGCATTACACGGATTTTGGTCGAAGAAAAAGTACCTACTCCCGGCTGGCTGAATTTCCAGAGATACGGCACTTTCGCAAATATCTATGCCGGAGCGCCGGAGGAAAAAGCCTATGCGTGGACGATAGCGCAGGTGAAAAGTATTCTGAAAGAGGAAACCTATATCGGACACAGCGTCCACAATAAGCAGACCAACATTTCATTCAAAAACAAGAAGAAAGTACGCAAGCCAAAAGAGGAATGGTATCGTGTGGAGAACACCCACGAAGCGATTATTTCCGAAGATGTGTTCCGTCAAGTACAGGAGCAGATTTGCAACAGGCGCAGACGGCAGAAGAACGGCACAACACAGATATTTTCCGGGCTGGTAAAATGTGCGGACTGCGGCTGGTCGCTGGCCTATGGTATGAACAGCCAGAACAAAAATCCCTATGCCCACTACCATTGTAGCAAGTACGGGCAAGGATTGCACCAGTGTTCCATGCACTATATCCGCTATGATGTGCTTTACGCCTATGTCCTTTCCCGTCTGCAATACTGGTCTGTGCTGGCACAGCAGGATGGGGACAAACTTCTGAAACGGCTACTTAACGCCAGCGACAAGGAACGCAATACTGCAAGGAAGCGGCAGACAGCCGAACTGAAAAAGGCGGAAAAGCGCAAAGCAGAAGTAGACACCCTGTTTGCAAAAATGTATGAGGACTGGTCTGCCGGACGCATTACAGAATACAATTTCAATATGCTGTCCGAAAAGTATCAGGGCGAACAGCGAGAATTGGACGTAAAAATTGAACGGCTTCACGAAGCGATGGAGACCGCCGCCCAGACAGCGGTTGACGCTGAAAAGTGGATAGGTCTGATGAAACAGTATGTCAATCCCACAGAATTGACGGCTGAACTTCTGAATACGCTGATTGAAAAAATCCTTGTCCATGAAGCGGTCAAAAGTGAGGACGGAAGCCGGGAACAGGAAGTGGAAATCTTCTACCGCTTTATCGGCAAAATCGAATGACACATCTTGAGATACCCAACAATATCTTTAACTAAGGGAAACGGGTCAGTCCACGCCGGATCTTGACAAAATACTTCAACTCAGCGAAATATTCGGAGTAAGTTGTGACTACCTGCTTAAGGAGACAGGCACCACATTGTCAGCAGCAGGCGACGACGATGAGAATAGGGCTCAGGGCAGATTTGCAGATTCTGAATTTTGTGAAAAAGTGAGAAAGGTTTCTGCAGAAGAAGCCGCCGAATTTATGGAGATAAAAAAGTCCACATCCTTTAAGATCGCATTTGCCGTATTTCTTTGCATCATATCGCCTGTCGCTCTGATAGGAATGGCCGGTCTAAGCGAAGAAGGTCTGATTTCTTTTAGCGAAGACAAGGCAGCTCTGCTGGGCTGTGCCGTGCTTCTCGTGCTGGTGGCTGCAGCAGTTGCCATATTTATCTACTGCGGGATGCAGACAAAATCCTTTGACTTTCTGGAAAAAGAGCCCATAAGTGTAGACAGTTCCACTCTTCAAAAGGTCAGAGCAAAAAAACAGGCGTATGAGTCTGCTTACAGAGTGCGTATTATTGTAGGGGTCACCATGCTCATTCTGTCGGCGGTGTCCATCTTTGCCGCAGGCATTTTCGGAGAGAAAGATTATTATTATATATTGGGAGTATGCGTACTTCTGATTATTGTAGCCTGCGCAATGCTGGTGATAATTCCTGCAGGAATTGTAAATGAAAGTTATGATAAGCTTCTGCAGGAGGGTGATTACACCAAAGGTCTCAAAAAAGAAAACCGTGAGCTGGCAGGCTTTGATACGGCCTACTGGGTCACCACAACAGCCATATTCCTGGGATACAGTTTTATAACCGAAAACTGGGAAAGAAGCTGGATCATATGGCCTGTGGCTGCTTTGCTGTTTGTGGCAGTGCGCCAGATTATCAAGGCAATAAGAAAAAAGTAAAAAGTGCAAATTTATGTGAAGGAGCAGTCCTTGCGGGGCTGCTCCATTTTTGTATTATAAGGAAAGACCCGCGTTTTGAAGCAAAAATGTTTTTTTGCGTTTCTTCAGCTGTCCTGCCAAATGGTCTGCCGTATGCAGAAAAGTAAACAAGAAATTTAAAAATCAGGAGAAAACATGCTTTTTTTGAGGATTTTACAATCCATTTCAAAGATGGTAACATGGCTATTCCTTTTACGAGACAGAAGGACAAGCTGCTGATTCGGGATATTTATAAAAATGTAAAAAAATGGTTGCAACACCCGTGAAATAAATGTAAAATTATTACATGAAAGAGAAAGTAAAAAACGGATTACATCAGTACAACAGAGAGACATGGAGATTCAGCAAAAGCCGATTTAAACATATATTAAACATATAAATGTGCAATGAGTAAGATTCTTAAGGGGAGAATTGAAATAAGGCATGTGCGATGCAGCGGATATTGAGGAAAAAATAATAAACCAAATATTATCGGGGGGGGCGGATGCCGGTTGATTTTCAATGAGTACGCATTTAAAAATGAGAAAAAATTTCTTTGTAAAATCGCTGTCAAATATGCACTAAACTGCCTTGACGGTATTGAATTTTCATTTTTGAAGTAGTAAAATATGTTATAAATATACATTTTTAGGTCGAAAAATGCCAATACGGAGGTATTAAATTGACAGACAAGGAATTAAAACACTTAAGCCGCGGTGAATTGCTGCAGATGCTTGTAGATCAGATAGAAGAAAACAATGAACTTAAAGAAAAACTGGCCAATGCTCAAAAGGAACTGGAAAGCAGACAGATAACAGCAGAAAAGGCAGGATCCATGGCTGAGGCATCATTGGCGCTCAATGGTGTTTTTGAAGCAGCAGATGCTGCCGCACAGCAGTATCTTGAAAACATAAAAAACCTCAGCGACAGACAGGAAGACATATGCAGAGAAGTCCAGGCAAAAGCGGAAGAGAAAGTAATTAAAATAATCAGAGAAGCCGAGGAATATAAAAGAAAATCTTATGCAGAAGCAGATAAGTACTGGGAGCAGATTAAAGAAAAGGTTGACAATCTGCTCAATGAGCATGAGGTTCTGAGGATGATGCTCAAACTTTCCGAAGGAGCAAAGAAAGACTGATGAAAAAAAACGCCGAAACCAAGGCTGCACCTCAGCTTCCGACACTGGAAGAACTCAAAGCGGAACTAAAAAGAGAAAAATACAAAGCAAGATCCGGGAAGGTTTTCAGAAGCACTGTGGGCACACTGATAGTTGTTGCCGCAGTAGCTGTCCTGGTAGCCACAGTATGGATGCCGGTGCTTCAGATTTACGGTTCATCCATGACGCCCACACTGGAGGAAGGGGATATCGTAATTTCCCTGAAGGGCTCTGATTTTCAGCAGGGGGATCTGATAGCCTTCTATTACGGAAACAAAATACTTGTAAAAAGATATATAGCAGGACCCGGACAGTGGGTAAACATCGACGAAAGCGGAAATGTTTTTGTGGACGGAATAATGCTTGACGAACCATACATAGAAGAAAAAAGCAGAGGTCAGTGTGACCTGATATTCCCTTATCAGGTACCTGACAGCCGGTATTTCTGTATGGGGGACAAACGATCCACCTCGGTGGACTCCAGAAGTTCGACTATAGGATGCGTTGCCGAGGAGCAGATTGTAGGAAAAATAGTATTCAGAATATGGCCTTTATCGGAACTGGGTACTTTAAGATAATAAAGGACATAGAAAAATGAGAAATGATGTAAACAAAAAAGCAGCTGAATATACCGCTGCACACAAGAAAAAGAAACGCTTGTACAAGGTAGTGACTTGTCTGGCTTCTGTTGTGGTTTTTTGTACTACATATGCTCTGATACTGCCGGCAATCACACTTGAAAGTAAAGCATGCACCATTCCCGAGCATGTTCATACCGATGCATGCTACACCCATGTGACCACAGAGACTGAAAAGGTGCTGACCTGCGGAATAGATCCTGAGGCTGCTCACCTTCATACAGCTGACTGCTATGACGAAAACGGCGATCTTATCTGCACAAAAGAAGAGGCGCCGGAGCATGTTCATACTGATGAATGCTATACAACTGTAGAAAAAACTGTTGACAAGATGGAACTTACCTGCGGCCTTGAAGAGCATGTTCATACTGATGAATGCAAAGGGGCTGTCAGTCTGACCGAGGAAGAGCAGCAGCGCGTAGATGAGCTGATTGCGATGATTGACCAGCTGCCGACTTCCGATGAGGCCATGGATATTCTGGAGACCTATGACGATGCCGGAAATGATGCGGCGTATGAAGAGTATTATGTTGAAATCAGAGAGAGAACATTACGGGCGTATGTAAATTACCAAGACATGGATCCTGCCATGCAGGTTCTGATTACCAACAGCGACAAACTGATGGAGTTCTCATGGCTGTGGACTATGACATATGCAACAGATAACAAGGTTGATGTGGTAGCATTAAACTATTATGACGGCGGCACAAAACCTTTTATGGTGTATAACAGCAATGGAACAACGGTAAAAAGTAAAGCGCCCGGAATGACATTTGGATGGTGGGTGGCAATACATGTTGAGTATGAAAATGGACGCTATACAGTCAAAGAGATAGGACAAAATAATGGAGACAGCAAAGCGGACATGTCCGCATCAGGCAACGGATTTGTGCTGCTATATTATCCTAGTACAACAGGAAGCATAAGTGCAAATGTTGGAGATACGGTAATAATAAGCAGCGATTTCTGGAAAACCAACTCAAGCGTGTACAACAACGGTACCAGCCTGGGCTCAGTAACCTTCAGTTCACCGGTTGCGCAAAAAAATGCCAAGGACAATACATCTCAGCTGCATGTGGTTGATGCTGCTTCCACCAGAGATTTCATTGAAATCAACCTCTACGACTACGGCTCGGGAAGTACGGGGAAAAATATAAACTACAATTATAACGCCGACAAAAATATGCCGGGATTCCAGCAGAGCGGTGGAACAAGTAATATTCCTTCACTGACCTCTTTTAGAGGTACAGGCTATATGAATTTCGGTGATATAATAACAGCTGATCCCAACTCGGTTGACGGAACCCTTGTAACGCTGGCCAGCAAAAATCCTGTAGGAATTAATGTCGTACAGGATACGGCCAACAGCCCTATTTCACGTTTTTCAGATGTCATGTATAAAACTCTGAAAGACGGATACCCTGCACTTGCAAATGGCACAAGCCTGGGATATCTTTTCGGGGCAGAAAACACGGGAGACTATTCAAAGAAAATGAATGAGCTGAGTGTTGACGGACTTTTCCGGTATGATGAGGATACGGGAGCCTACTCATTTAACAGCCGTACAAATTTTGCCCAGTTCAACAGCAGCGACGACACATTTACGTTATACGACGAAATATTCACACCGAATTTCATAATGTATCCTTTTGGAAACTTTATGCCGTTCAACGACATAGTCCACGATTCCAAGCAGGTAAGCCAGATAGACGAGGATTATTTCAACGAGCTTTATATGCAGGCTAACTACCTGTATCAGCAGGGAAAAGGCGACAGCTATGCTCAGCTGGCTAAGGTGCTGAGTCAGTTTATGGGATATGCAAAAGATGACAACTGGGGCGATGACTGGACTGCCGAGAGAGCTCTGGAGCATTACTTCTACTGGGGAAGTGAGCTGCCGAAAGATGACGATAACAATTACAATCAGATTTCTCTGGACAGGCTTTATTCTCTGGACTATGACGTGCCTTCCGACTTTTTCTTCGGAATGGAGATGAAGATGAATTTCTTCCAGCCAAAGAACGGCCTTACAGGCAAAGACGGACAGCAGCCTATGAAGTTCTACTTCACCGGAGATGACGATGTGTGGGTATACATAGACGGGATTCTTTTCCTGGATCTTTCCGGTATTCACAGACATGTGGGCGGCGAGATAGATTTTGAAAACGGAGAGGTAAAGTATTACAGTCTGGATACCATGACGGGAGATGTATCTTCAACCCCTTACAAAACAGTTAAGTTCAGTGAACTTGTTGACAGTTCATTGCTTAACGAAAAAGGAGCCTTTAAAGATTACAGCAATCACAGCTTTAACTTCTACTACATGGAAAGAGGCTCCGGCTCCAGTGTGTGCAGAATGAACTTCAATTTCCCGCTTCTCAAGCAAAACAGCATATCCGTGACCAAAGAGCTTACGGTAGATGAAGAGGGAAAGACCGGCATTCTGGGTAATCCGGACTTCAGATTCCAGGTACTTAAAGAAGACGGCAAGGATCTGTTTATACAGCCTGGAACTGAATATACCATACTTAATGCGGCAGGAGAAGAAGTAGGAAAAGGAACCACAGACGCCAACGGTGTATTTACCATTAAGGCAGACCAGACTGCTGTGTTTGAAGAAATACCTGAGAATTCCGGAAAGTATTTTGTGAGAGAACTTCTTGAGACAGATGCCTTTTCGCAGTTCGGTACCATCAGCGTCGACGGTACAACTACAACGCAGGACGATAATGTGACTGTAGGTACTGATACCTTTAAGGGAGTGGACAGCACAGTAAAGGACATGTCCAGCGGAAGCACGATTTTCAGGTTTGATAATAAAATTATATTCAATAAGCTGGGGGCTCTTGAAATAACCAAAAAACTGGAACCTTACGGGGGCTCCGCAAATGACGCGACCTTCGACTTTTATGTGACTCTTGACGGCAGTCCGCTGGCTTCCGGTACGAAATACACGGTAGGCGGAGTTGAAAAAACGGTAACCGACACCGGAATTATAAGTCTTAAGGCAGATGAAACCGCGGTTATCAGCAACATCATAGCCGGCAGCAAATTCACGGTGCAGGAGAGATTTGCCGATTCAGCACAAGATGATTATAAGGTTACATATGTCGGCGATGATATTATTCAGAATACCGATGAAAAGGGACCATATGTATCAGGAACCATAAAAACCGATGCAAAGGTAAGCATTACAGCCACAAACATTGAGAACGGTGTTTCTTTAGGGATACCGGGAATCAAGACGATTACAAACTTTAACAGCTCTCCAAAGACCTTTAAGTTTATACTGGAGCAGGTTACAGACGAAAGCGGAGCCGATAAGGTAGCAGACGGAAAGTATCAGGAAGCAACATTTACTTTCGGTGAAAATGGAAAGGCTTCCGGTCCTTTCAGCTTCACTTTGAATTATCCTGCCGGTGAACTGCCGAGATCGCTGCCTGCCAAGATGTACTTCAAAATTATTGAAAGTGCAGATGATACCAATACCGTAAAGTACGACGATTCTGTATATGTTGCAGAGGTAACCTTCAGCAAGGGAGCTGACGGGATAAAATCGGAAATGACGGCTCTATGGAAAGATGGCAGCCAGGTGGATATAAGTGAAGAAGGAATTTTCTTCACAAATACGCTAATTGACAGCCTTACCATATCGAAGACCGTCTTGGGAAGCGCTCAGAAAGGTGTTTTCGATTTCACTGTCAGACTGCAGAACGGGGGATCGCCTCTCAGCGGTGATTTTAAGGTCATAAGAAAATCAGGCGGAGAGAGCAAGGAGGAAACCATTGCCTTTGACAATACAGGAGCTGCGACGATAAACCTTCGTCATGGAGAGTCGGTTAAGATAACCGGTTTGCCTCTGGGAACGGTATGGACCGTTACAGAAGAAAAATCCGATGATTTTTCCACAAGCAGAAGTGTGGACTCAAAAGGTGCCTTGGAAGGGAATACCGCTTCGGATTCAGTAAAAGAGGGCGGAAGCCGGGTGGAATTCATCAACACACCTCTGTATCAGCTGCCTGAGACCGGCGGATGGGGACCGCACATATTTATAATCGGTGGATTGCTGCTTGCTGCGGGAGCAGGAGCACTTCTCATATACAACCAACAAAAGCGCAGGAAGGAAGAGTTCTTTTCTTCCTGATGCGAAGAAAAAGAAATTGTTCACCTGACAATAAGTAATTATGCAGAAAGGAAACGACAAAAATGAAAGGGACAAAAAGAATTGCATCGCTGCTGCTGATTCTGGCTATGGTATTCTCCATGGCTGCAACGGCTTTTGCAGGTGCTGACACAGCTCACACCATCACTATCACAGGGGACAAAGAAAATCACGTTTATGCTGCCTATCAGGTATTTAAAGGCGACATTTCAGGCGAAAAGCTCACCAACATTCAATGGGGTTCAGGCGTTAATGGCGATGAACTTCTGGCAGAGCTGAAAACTGTAAGCGCTTATGCAGCCTGCACAAGTGCCGAAGATGTGGCAGGTGTTGTCAAAGATCTGGGAGACAACAGTGAGGCTCTGGACGCTTTTGCAAAAATTGCAGGAAAACATCTGCAGGGTGACGGAGTCCGGTCTACAGAAACAGCTTCACCTTACAAAATAAATGTAACCGGCGACGGATACTATCTGATAAAGGATACCAATGTGGCCACATCCGGAAGCAATGATGCGGCAACTAAATTCATCCTCAAGGTTGTAGGTGACGTGCAGGTTCAGTCAAAATCAGAGATCCCTACTATCAATAAGATTATTGTTGAAGCAGACGAACAGCAGGGGCTCGGAACTGCTCAGGATGTAGGAAGCAATGTGCCGTTTAAACTGACATCAAAAGTTCCTGCCATGGACGGATATGAAAGTTATCAGTTTGTTATCACGGATACTCTTTCAGCCGGACTGACATTTAACGATGATGTGGCCGTTACAATCGGAGGAGCAGAATACAATAGTTTCACCGTTAATAAGAGCGGCCAGACCTTCACCATTACTTTCAATAATTTCATCAGCCAGAAAGCAAATGCCGGTAAGGAAATAGTAATAACCTACAGCGCAAAGCTTAACGAAGGAGCACTTTCCACAAAGGAAGAAACCAATACCGTATATCTGGAATATTCCAACAACCCTTACGATACCACATCAACGGGTAAAACTCCGGACCATATAGTATATGTATACGACTTCGACATCAAGATCGATAAATATGCTGCAGGAGAAAGCGGAAATGTTAATCTTGCCGGAGCGAAATTCGTTCTTTACAAAGAAGTCAACGGCAATAAAATGTACTACTATTACAATGAAAATACCAAAGCTGTTGAATGGAAGACACTGGACGAAGATGGACTGAAAGCAGCGCTGGCAGCGGATCCTAAGACGGTAACCGAAGTTACAACAGACGCCAACGGTGCAGCATCCTTCAGAGGCGTTGATGCAGGCGCATATAAGCTTCATGAAACTGCAGCACCTGAAGGTTACAATCTTCTCAAGAAAGATGTGGCGGTTAACATCACAGCTACATACAATGCAGATGGAACACTGGCAGCAAGCTCAGCAGTTTCCACAACGGAAGTTCCTCAGTACACTCAGACTGTAGGTATCGAAAACAAGAGCGGATGGCAGCTGCCTTCAACAGGAGACATAGGAACAACCATATTCTACATTGCAGGAGCAATTCTGGTTGTAGGAGCAGGCATACTTCTTGTTACCAGAAAGCGCCTTAACAAAGAAAGCTAAACAATAAACTTATCAACATAAAGCTGATGTATTTTTACAGACCGGGAGACCTCTCCCGGTCTGTAAGCAGTAAGGGGATGTCTGCATGAAAGAAAAACGCAATTTAATAAACATTGTGCTGACCATTGCACTGATTGCAGGCGTGGCTCTGCTGCTTTACCCTTCGGTAAGTGACTATGTCAACTCTTTTCATCAGACTAGAGCTATAGCCGGCTACGGCGAAATTGTTTCAGCCATGGATGAAGATGAATGTAAGAGGCAATGGGATGCCGCTGTGGCGTATAATGCACAGCGCCGAAGCGAAAAAAACGATTTTTTCCTTACGGAGGCAGAGACGGCAAAGTATAACGAAATGCTCAATATTTCCGGCGACGGAATCATGGGATATATCGAAATCCCTATGATTAACTGTTCACTGCCTATTTATCACGGCACAGATGATGATGCCCTTCAGATTGCCATAGGACATCTGGAATGGTCGGATCTGCCTGTGGGAGGAGAAGGCACTCACTGCGTGCTGTCAGGACACCGGGGGCTGCCCAGCGCAAAGCTCTTTACCAGGCTTGATAAGCTCAAAGAAGGGGAGCGCTTCATGCTGAGAGTAATGGACAGAGTTTTGACTTATGAGGTGGATAGAATACTCATAGTGGAACCGGAAGACACCTCGGCCCTGTTAGCTGAAGATGGCAAGGATTACTGCACCCTGGTGACATGTACTCCTTACGGAGTCAATTCTCATCGCCTTCTGGTAAGAGGACATCGGGTGGAGAACGAAGAATCATCATCGTCCATGTATATAACCGCTGACGCTTCGCAGATAGAACCGCTTATCGTGGCAGCAGTGATTGCCGTACCGGTGCTGCTGATTCTGCTGATAATTGTCATGATTCCCGGTGGAAAAAGCACAAAAAAGAAAAACCGAAGTTGAGAGCAGATGATTAAAAACATTTGCTCTTTTTTAGTGCGGATTTTCCTGCCCGATGTAAGGAAAAATTAACATCTTATGTTAACATTGCTTTCTTTATTTTCAGGTAAAGTGATGATATATTAAAGGCAGAAAGGGAGTGAAAAGTATGATAAATATGAATATCAGGTTTTTTCGCAGACGTATTAATATGACTCAGGAGCAGCTGGCAGAGAAGCTTAATGTCACCAGACAGACCCTGGCAAAATGGGAAAATGGTGAAGCTACGCCGAATATCAATGACTGTATAAACATGTCGGAAATTTTTCAGATTAAAATAGATGATCTTGCAAGAGACATGAAGGAAGAGGAACTGCCTCTGGTAAGCCCCAAGGGGAAACACATCTTCGGGATTGTAACTGTGGGAGAAAAGGGACAGATGGTTATCCCAAAGGATGCCAGAAAGATTTTTGATATAAATCCGGGAGACAAGCTTATGGTTCTGGGAGATGAAGAACAGGGGATCGCCATAGTGAAGACCGATGCATTTACCGGCTTTGCCAATGAGATACTTAAGGCGTATAAGGAAAAGGGGGTGCTGTAATGAGTACGGCAATAGAAACAGAAGGTCTGTCAAAAACTTTCAAAGGGAAGACAGCTGTTGACCATCTGAATCTGAGCATAAAGAAAAATGAATTGTTTGGACTTCTGGGTGTAAACGGGGCAGGAAAAACAACAACCATAAAAATGCTGTGCCGCCTTATGCATCCCGATTCAGGAAAGATAAAGGTGCATGGTGAAGAACTGTCAGACACAGAGGCGAAGCAGATTATAAACTTTTCGCCGCAGGAGACGGCAGTTGCTCCAAACCTTACGGTGAAAGAAAATCTTGAACTGATGGCAGGCATGTATGGACTCAACAAGACTGCGGCTGCAGAGAATACCATAAAAGCCATAAAGGAACTTCACCTCAACGAGGTGGAAAACTCAAGAGCCAAGGTGCTTTCGGGAGGCTGGCAGAGAAGACTGAGTATTGCCATGGCAATGGTTACAGACCCTGAGATACTTTTTCTTGATGAACCTACTCTTGGCCTCGACGTAATAGCAAGGCACGAACTCTGGCACACCATATCGGAGCTCAAGACAAAGCGCACCATCATACTTACCACTCATTATCTGGAGGAGGCAGAAAATCTGTGTGACCGTATAGCCGTTATGGCAGAAGGAAGAATCAAAGCTATGGGAACCGCAGAAGAGCTGAAAAAGAAAGCCGGATGCGATGATTTTGAAAAGGCTTTCATAGCTCTTGCAGGCGCTGAAGCAGGGAGGACGGAAATATGAAAATAAAAGCATTCGCAAGCAGAAACGCTAAAGAAATATTGCGTGACCCTCTCAGCTATATATTCTGCCTGGGTTTTCCGGTGGTGATGCTTGTAATTATGACCATCGTAAATGAAAGTATTCCACCTGAGGCAGGTATGGATATATTTAATATTGACAAACTTTCGCCGGGCGTGACCGTATTCGGGCTAACTTTCGTAATGCTCTTCACAACAATACTTATATCTAAAGACAGAAGCACGGCATTTTTGGCAAGGCTGTGCGGAGCCCCGATGAAATCATGGGAGTTTCTGGCAGGGTATATACTGCCTGTATTCGTCATAGCGCTTCTGCAGGGATTAATAACTTATGCCGCTTCCTGGGTCATCTCATTGATTAAAGGGGAGCCTCTGAATATATTATCCATGCTTATATCATTGGGTGCTCTGGTTCCTGCCATAGTGCTTTTCATAAGCCTGGGAGTCGTATTCGGATCGCTGTTCAGTGAGCGTGCAGCTCCGGGTGTAAGCTCAATCCTCATTACGGTATCTTCCATACTGGGAGGCATCTGGATGGATATTGAGGCCGTGGGAGGTGCGTTAAAGGCTGTCGCACAGGCGCTGCCTTTCTTTCCTGCTGTGGATGCGGCAAGAATCATAGTCAGCCAAGGCGGACGTCAACTTGCGTCAGGAGAAGTTGCTGCTCAGGAGATGATATGCATTGCGTATATGGCAGTATTTTTTATTCTGGGAGCGTTTATACTTAAAAAGAAAATGAAGGCATAGCGCAAAGCGAGCATGTCATGTCGGAATTGAATATGCAAAGGCAGATTATTGACTGATCGGTTAATTTATACTACAATAATAATTGACTGATTAGTCAATTTTATTTACAAGGCATGTGCAATAATTGTTGAATACATATAAAAATTGCCGGGCGCCAATCATTGCTGAAGTGAGGAGAGAGAATGAAACAGCAGCAGAGGACAGAGATTACAGTAACAAGGATTGTGGAGGCAGCCATAGAAGAGTTCGGAAGCAGGGGATATTCCGGAGGAAGCGTCAATAACATTTGCGCAGCGGGAATAAACAAAGGACTGATTTATCACAATTTTAAAGATAAGGATCAGCTTTATCTGGAATGTCTCAGGATAAGCTGCAGCCGTCTGACTGAGTATGTGCATGAACAAGGTGCAGATTGCGATCTTGTCAGATATATGAATGCGCGCATGGATTTTTTTACAGAATATCCAAGAGAAGCTCATATCTTTTTCGAGGCGCTTCTTAACCCGCAAATCACCTTGAAGGATGAAATTGACCTGGCCATGAAGGAGTTTAATATTCTTAACGAGAAGATATACAGCCGGACAGTGAAATCTCTGGAATTGAGAGAAGGAGTCACATTTGATGAAGCACTGTCATATTTCAGGCAGATGCAGATAATGTTCAACGGATATTTCAGCAGTCCTGCTTATCGTGATGAAACTCTTGAAGAAAAGATAAAAATACATGAAGCAGGTATACCGAAGCTGTTTGAATTTATGCTCTACGGTGTGGCAGAAGGAGGTAAAAGATAATGGTTATTATTGCAGCGCGCTGGATTGCAGCTCTGGCAGCAGCATTTCTGGCGGGCAAACTTATGTCAAAAATAAAAATGCCGGCTATTCTGGGATGGCTTATCGCCGGCATGATTCTGGGACCCAACGGAGCAGCACTTATGCCTGAAGAGTTGCTTTCTTCCTCATGGTATAAGGGGATAATAATGTGGATGCAATGTGCTTTTGGGCTGATGCTGGGAACGGAACTGATATGGAAAAGGCTGAAAAGCTATGGCAAGGCCCTCGTGATAACGACGCTGACCCAGTCTCTGGGTACTTTTTTTATTGTCAGCCTTGTTTTTGCAGCGGTGTTTAAGATAAGCAGCATTCCCATATTTCTGGCACCTGTATTCGGAGGAATAGCTCTGGCAACGGCTCCTGCGCCGGCACTGTCCATTGTCAATGAATTTCATACAAGAGGTCCCGTCACAGACACGCTTCTGCCTATGGCAGTGCTGGATGACGTTGTGGGAATCGCTGTTTTCTTTACGGTGAATTCTTTTGCTGCACGGCAGGTATCAGGAGGAGCAGTTCCTGTATATATGATACCTGTGATGATTTTCATGCCTGTTCTGATAGGTGTTTTTTCGGGATACCGGCAGGAATGCTGCTGAAACGCAGTCAAGACAGAACAGGGATTCTGGGAATTCTCGCAGCAGGGATTACGCTGACGGTGCTTGCAGGCTGGTTCCTGAATACTCGTGTTCTTACAGGAATCACTTTGAATTACATGCTGATGGGAGTGGCTTTTTCGGCTGCCTTTGCCAACATGGTCCGGGAGGACAGATTGGGGGAAATAAACTCTGCTTTTTCACCGATACTTAACGTATCACTTCTGGCTGCTGTTGCGGATCTGGGAGCACCGCTGAATTTCAGGCTTATTCTGGGAGCGGGATCGTATACGTTTATTTACATTGCTGCAAGAGCTTTCGGAAAATATTTCGGAGCCAGAACAGGTGCAAAAATTACAGGCATGCCTGTGACAGTGAGAAAATATCTGGGGCTTACACTGCTTCCGCATTCAGGCGTATCCCTGGTGTTTACGGGAATAGTATGTTCTGTGCTTTCACCTGCTGAACCTGCACTGGCGGAGATCGTGCAGGGGACCATAGCTGCTGCGGCCGTCTTAAATGAGATAATTGCAGTTATAGCCGCCAAAAAAGGTTTTGAGCTGGCTGGTGAAACAGATAAGACAAATGGATAAATTTGGAATACACCGGAGATGAGATTTAATGTATAATATAAACGGCGAAAAATTTACAGCATAATGATGCAAAGGGGGAAATCATGAAGGACACAACAGTAAAATTTGCCGTTATTACAGGCGCATCAAAGGGAATAGGATTTTCTGTCTTCAGAGAACTGACCAAAAGGGGATGGCAGGTGGCAGGACTATCAAGAACACAGGGAAACCTGCCGCGGGAGAACTGGATACAGTGTGATGTTACCGAGAGCGAAAGCGTACGCAATGCTCTCAGGGAAGCTCTGAAGAAGAGTGAAGGAAGGCTGGATGCTCTTATTCTGAATGCAGGCATGGGAATTGCCGGAGCTCTGGAATTCACTTCGGAAGAAGACTATCGAAGGCAGATAGAAGTGAATCTGACAGGTACTGCATATTGTGCCCGGGAAGGAGCTGCGGTAATGCGAAGGAACGGCGGAGGAAAGATGATCTTCATATCATCTCTGGCAGCCATATTTCCGCTTCCTTTTCAGAGCTTTTATTCGGCAGGAAAGGCAGCTGTCAATGCCTTAAGTGATGCCCTTGGTATTGAGCTGAAACCTTTTGGCATCAGAACATGCACGGTGATGCTCAACGATGTCAGAACGGAATTTACAGATAATAGAATCAAAAACTTTGAGGGTGATGACATATACATGGGGAGAATAGAGGAGTCAGTGGCAAAAATGGAAGAGTCGGAGCGCAAGGGGATGCATCCGGAAAAAGTGGCTTCGGCTGTATGCTCACTGCTCCGGAGAAAGCATATGCCTTCTCACAAGATTGTAGGTGCCGGCAACCAGATTCTGGGAATACTTTACAGAGTGCTCCCGGCGGATGCAATGCTGTGGATTCTCGGCAAAATATACGGATAATATATATAGAACGGTTTACTTATTGAGAAAGTACAGGCCTACCATGCAGATTGCTATGCCAATGACTTTGTTAGGGGTGATGGCTTCCTTGTAGAGAAGAAATCCCACCAGAAGCAGAGCTATGGCCAGAATGACGCTCTGCACCGTGGAGCCTGTATTTATATTCCAGCCCACGCGATACATGTAGATGCTGCCTGCTTCAAGCCCTACCACTGCAAGACCCAGTATAAAGACTGTCCAGTTTATGTGGGAATATTCCTGAAGCAGATCTTTTGAGGGGCTTGTGGCAAAGAAAAGAACTCCCGAAAAAAGAGCGGAAACAAGATATGTAACCGTAAGAGACGCAAAAGGATCAATGCTTTCCGGGGACGATTTAGCACATATGTGATAAATAATATTAGATACTACAACAAGAGCTATGGGCCAGTATAAATTCATAAGTTCCTCCTGAATACATAATAAAGAAACTATAACACGTTTTAAGAATTCTTGCAAATATTCCTATTTGATATTACAATTAAATGGTCAAACATTTAAAGGAGAAACGAGAGAATATGGAATTACTTAAAGGAAAACCTGTGGCAGATGTGATTAAGGAGAAAACTGCACGGCTGGCGGAAGAACTCATGGAAAAGGATATTGTGCCTACCCTGGGAATTCTGAGAATAGGTGAGAACGGCAGCGATATAGCTTACGAGAACAGCGCGGTAAAAATCGCTTCCTCTGTGGGCGTGCATGTCGAAAAATATATAATGAGTGAAAAAAGTGAGACGGAGGATGTGCTGGATGTTATCAAGGTAATGAATGAAGACGACAACATTCACGGGATTCTCATGTTCCGGCCTCTGCCTGCACATCTGGACGAGGAACTGATAAGAAACCACATAAACACAGCAAAGGATGTGGATGGCATATCTGATGCATCCGTCGGAGGTCTGTTTACCGGAAATATGACAGGATTTCCGCCTTGTACTGCAGAAGCCGCTATGATGATAATGGAGCATTACGGTATTGAGCTTTCGGGTAAAAGGGCTGTGGTGATAGGCAGAAGCCTTGTCATCGGAAAGCCGGCGGCGATGATGATGATGGATCGGAATGCAACCGTCACCATATGTCACAGCAGAACAAAGCCTGAGGATCTTAAAGAAATCTGCCGAACTTCCGATATTATTGTAAGCGCTGCCGGAAAGTGCAGAACTGTAGGCGCTGAGCATGTCAGCGGTAATCAGGTAATAATAGATGTGGGAATCAACTTCGACGAAGGCGGCAAGATGTGCGGTGATGCAGATTTTGATGCGCTGGAGGGAAAGGTATCAGCTATAACTCCTGCTCCCGGAGGAGTTGGCAGCGTGACTACGGCGCTGCTGATGTATCATGTGGCAAGAGCAGCTGCATCTGCTGAGACGGCACCGGAGACGGTATCCAAATAAAACACATACGCTGACCGGAGACAGAACTGCGACCGGCTGCAAAGGCGGTAATTCAAAAATAAGTTGACTTTTAACTGTATTCAAGATAAAATTTAATAGTTAAAACCAAATAAAAACAGTGACGAAGAGGAGTAGGCAGAGACAAGCCCCTTACAGAGAAGGAAGCCGCAGGCTGAGAGCTTCCGGGCAGGCGTCTGCTGAAGGTTGCTTCCGAGTTTTATATTAAAAGAGAGCCTCTGCAATCCTGAAGCGGCATAGCAGCAGTACAGGAATCATGTGGGGGAATAAAGGTGGTACCGCGGATATTCCGTCCTTTAGCAGGGACGGAATTTTTTATTTTACATGGCACAGTCATTACGGACAAATGCCGCCGCTGCCGCTGTTAAAAACAATAAACTATATGCAAGAGGAGATAAGCAATGGAAAAAAATCTGGCAAAGAATTATAATCCCAAAGAGTTTGAAGATCGAATCTATAAGATGTGGGAAGACGAAGGTTGTTTCAGAGCAGAAGTAGATAAGGACAAGAAACCTTTCACCATCGTCATGCCGCCTCCTAATATTACAGGACAGCTGCATATGGGACATGCTCTTGATCAGACTTTGCAGGATGTGCTCACAAGATGGAAGAGAATGCAGGGATACAGCGCGCTGTGGCTGCCCGGCTCCGATCATGCCAGCATTGCAACGGAAGTAAAGGTTGTAAACAAAATAAGGGAAGAAGAAGGCCTGGAAAAGGAAGACCTGGGCAGAGAAGAGTTCCTTAAGAGAGCCTGGGCATGGAAAGAGGAGTACGGCGGAAGGATAACACGCCAGTGCCGCAAGCTGGGAGACTCCTGCGACTGGAGCAGAGAGCGCTTCACCATGGACGAAGGATGCAACAAGGCTGTAAAGACATTCTTTATCAAGCTGTATGAGAAGGGACTCATATACAGAGGTAATCGCCTCATAAACTGGTGCCCGCAGTGCGGAACATCTCTTTCCGATGCGGAAGTGGAGCATGAGGACAAGAACGGAATGTACTGGTATTTCAGATATCCGGGAGCAGATGGCAGCGAGGGGATAGTCGTTGCAACTTCAAGACCTGAGACCATGTTTGCTGATGAGGCCATAGCCGTTCATCCAAGTGACGAAAGATATAAACATCTGGTAGGCAAGAAAGTCATTCTGCCTCTGGTTGGAAAAGAAATTCCTGTTATTGAAGATATATATCCTGATCCTGAAAAGGGAACAGGCGCAGTTAAAATCACCCCTGCTCACGATCCAAATGACTTTGAAGTGGGTCTGAGAGCAGGACTTGAATGCCCTTCATGCATAAACAAAGATGCCACCATGAACGAGATGGCAGGCAAGTATCAGGGTATGGACAGATATGAGTGCCGCAAGGCATGGGTAAAAGATCTGGAAGAAGCCGGATATCTTGTTAAAACAGAGGAAAAAGTTATTCCTGTAGGTGAATGCTACAGATGCCACACGGTAATCGAACCGATGCTGTCAGACCAGTGGTTCGTTGCCATGGATGAACTGGCCAAGCCTGCCATTGAGGCAGCTGAAAAAGGTCAGCTTACACATGTACCTGAAAGATTTGAAAAGACATATCTGCGCTGGCTCTATGAAATCAGAGACTGGTGTATCTCACGTCAACTGTGGTGGGGGCACAGAATCCCTGCATACTACTGTGATGACTGTGGTGAAACAGTTGTAGACTATGATATGCCGTCAAAGTGCCCTAAGTGCGGAGGAACTCATTTCCATCAGGATGAAGATGTTCTGGATACATGGTTTTCGTCGGCGCTGTGGCCTTTCTCCACTTTGGGATGGCCTGACAATACAGAAGAACTCGAGTATTTCTATCCGACGGACGTTCTGGTTACAGGATATGACATCATATTCTTCTGGGTAGTAAGGATGGTATTCTCGGGCCTTGAGGCCATGGGAGAGGTTCCTTTCCATCACGTATATGTTCATGGACTGGTAAGAGATGCCGAAGGCCGCAAGATGAGCAAGTCTCTGGGTAACGGAATAGACCCGCTGGAGGTAATCGATCAGTATGGTGCAGATGCACTGAGATTCATGCTTACAACAGGTATAACTCCGGGTAATGATATGCGATTCAAAGAAGACAGGCTGGAATCCTGCCGTAACTTTGCAAACAAGTTATGGAATGCTTCAAGATTCGTAATTATGAACCTTCAGGACGAAGACGGAAACTTTAAAGAAATGGCAAAATGCTGCGCTGACTGCTGCGGCAAAGCTTGCGGAGATACTACAAACTTTGAGAACATAGCCCTCAGGGATGAAGATAAATGGATGATTTCCAAGGTAAACGAAGCTGTTGAATACGTTACAAAATCCCTTGAAAAATACGACCTGGCTCTGGCAGGAGATAAGGTCTATGATCTGATATGGAATGAATACTGCGACTGGTATATTGAATTGGTTAAACCGAGACTCTGGGGCGATGATGAAGAAGACAAGAAGGTTGTAAGATTCACCCTGGTAATGTGCCTCAAGAACATGCTCAAGATGCTCCATCCGTTCATGCCGTTTATTACGGAAGAAATATGGAGCTACCTTCCTCACGGTGAAGAGCAGGAAGGAAATCCTCAGAATTATCTTATCAAGGCAAGCTGGCCGGAATTCAGCCTGAACTGCATGTTCCCTAAGTCTTCGGAAATCATGGAGCAGTCTATGGATGCAATAAGAGCAATCAGAAACATCAGAGCTGAGGCAGAAGCCGCCCCGTCAAAGAAACTGAGAGCAGTTATCCTGGCATCAGGAAACAAGCTGGAAGATATGAAGGCCGGAGAAAATCACATCAGGAATCTTGCCAATATAACAGAAGTCACTTATATTGACAGCAAGGAAAAAGCTCCTGAAGAATCCATGTCCGCAGTAATACATGGTGTGGAAATATACATCCCTCTGGAAGATCTGGTAGATTACAATGCCGAATACGAAAGACTTGCCAAAGAAAAAAAGCGTCTTGAAGGCGAAGTGAAGAGGGCGGAAGGAAAACTTTCAAATCAGGGATTTGTAAGCAAGGCGCCGGAAAAGGTAATAAATGAAGAAAAGGAAAAACTGGCCAAGTATAAGGAAATGCTGGAAAAAGTTTCAGCCAGACTTGAAGTGATTGCAGCGAAGACAGGCAAATAAATTTTTCCTGAAAGGAAATAATATGTCAGTACCAACAAAAAATGCAATAGAAAAGATACATGAATTTCAGCGCTTCGGAAGCATACTGGGACTGGAGAGAATGACGGAACTGCTGGAACTTCTGGGAAATCCGGAAAAAGAGCTGAAAATCATACATGTGGCCGGAACCAACGGCAAGGGATCCGTCTGCAGGTATATATACAGCGTGCTGGAAGCCCAGGGGTACAAGGCAGGATTATATACATCCCCGTTTTTGGAACAGTTCAACGAGAGGGTTGAATTTGACGGAAACTATATAACCGATGATGAACTGGATCGGCTTACGGACACCGTGCTTGAGGCAGTGAAAATCATAAAAAAGCGCGGGCATCAGTCTCCTACGGAATTTGAAGTGATTACGGCTATTGCCTTTATGTATTTTAAAGAAAAGAACTGTGACTATGTGGTTCTGGAGGTAGGACTGGGCGGAACGGGAGATTCCACCAATGTGTGCAGAGAACCGCTGATGACCGTAATAACCTCTATATCCATGGATCACATGGACAGGCTTGGGGGAACAATAGAGCAGATTGCAGGAGAAAAGGCAGGAATAATCAAAGAAGGATGTCCTGTAGTAACCGGTGCCAAAGACATAAGAGCGCTGAGGGTTATTCGTGAAAAAGCTCAGAAGAAAGGCTCCATGCTTTTTGAAACGGAAGGAATACCTCTGACTGTCACAGAGGAAGGACCTGAAGGCAGTACTTTCGATGCGGTGATACAGGGAGTTGACTTTAGTGATGTAAAAATTTCCATGGGAGGACGCCATCAGGTGGAAAATGCCGTGGTGGCTCTGTGTGCCTTGAGCATCATGGAAGAAAGAGGAGATGTAAAGATAAGCCGGGAAAATCTTTACAGAGGAATGGCAGAAGCCTTGCAACCTGGAAGATTCGAACTGATTTCGCAACCGGATGAAAAACCGGTTGTAATTATTGACGGAGCACATAACAGCGACGGAGCAGAGGCTCTGGCCAAAACCATAGAGTCAAATTACGGGGGAAGCAGAGTGCTTATGGTTACAGGCATGCTGGAAGATAAGGATGTAGACTCTATACTGGCAGGCTTTGTGAAAATAACAAAAGATTTTATCACAACAGAACCTGACAATCCAAGAAAGCTCAAAGCAGAAAGCCTTGCAAGACGGCTGGAAGATTTAGGGGGAGAGTGCATCGTTGTGCCGGATATAGAAAGGGCATGCAGGATGGCCGAAGAAAGAAAAGAAGGCTACGATGTTGTGGTATATGCAGGATCGCTTTACCTGATCGGAAAGGTGAGAAGCCTGCTGAAAAAATAAACCAAAGGTCAGGAATTGAGAAATGATTAGATTTACAATGAAGTCCACGGATGAATATGAAAGGCTGGTAAAGTTCTTTGTTGAGAATGAGCTGGAATTTGACGGTGATGAAGAGGTTGATACAGATATCGTCAAGTGCTGGAAGGTCACTCACAAAGATGATGTGCTTATAGGAGC
Source organism: Firmicutes bacterium UBA1702 (assembly GCA_002320005.1). GTDB lineage: Bacteria > Bacillota > Clostridia > Peptostreptococcales > Anaerovoracaceae > Fimisoma. The sequence goes on along the minus strand of DCJK01000045.1, from coordinate 10,968 downwards.
ATGTGTTCTTGCAAAACGGCAGGGGAAATATATTATCGACGGAATCGCTGTCACCAAGCTTTTCAGAAAATTCGGAATAGGAAAGATAATGGTGGACAGGGTGGTAAAAGAAATAAAGAGCCTGGGAGGACATGAGCTTTATCTGGTGGCTCGTGCTCCAGGTTTCTTCGCATCTCTGGGATTTAAGGAAGTTGAACCGCAGGATGCGCCGCTTTTCTTTGAATGTGCCCAGTGTCCTCAGTACGAGAAAAACTGTCACCCGAAGATTATGAAGCTGGAGATAGAATGATGAATTATTCAAAGCTGCTGCAGGTTATTCTGGATATTGCCGAGGAGATGCTGATATGCGGGGCGGAAGTCGAAAGAGTTGAAGACAGCATCGAAAGGATGTGCTATGCTTACGACTGCCGCCGAGTTAATGCTTTCATTATCACATCCAATATACAGGTGACCTTTGAAGATCCGGAGGGAAACATAATAACTCAGATACGGCGTATCGTCAGAAACGATACAAACTTTGACAGACTTGATTATCTCAATGATCTGTCAAGGTACATATGCGCCGGCAAGCCGGAGCTTCCTGTTCTGATTGAAAAGTACGAGAGCGTAATGAATCGCAAGCAGCTTCCGCTGTGGGTGGATTATCTCGGAGCTATAATGGTAGCTTCGGGATTTGCTGTGTTTTTTGGAGGAACAATAGCCGACGGTGCATGGGCTGCTGTTCTGGCGGTTGTAATAACCACCATAAACAAATTTCTTGGAAGATACGAAAAAAATGCCATGGCACTGGTATTTATCGAGTCACTGGCAGCCGGATTTGTGGCTATATTGCCGGCGGCTCTGGGAATAACACTTCATACCGATAAAGTTATGATAGGAGGAATAATGCTCCTTATACCGGGAATCGCCATGACAAATTCAATACGGGATATGCTGACCGGGGACATAGGAACAGGTCTTTTGCGGCTGGCTAATTCCCTGCTTCTGGCAGCTGCCATAGCGTGTGGATTTGCACTCCCTGTAATTCTGACGGGAGGTGAAGCAATGGTATGGTAGTACAGATAATCGCGGCACTTGTAGGGTCGGTAGGATTTGCTATTTTTTTCAAAATGAAAGGAAGACAGATTGCTCTTGCAGGTATAGGAGGAGCAGTGACATGGATGGTGTACCTGTTTGTTCAGAGTTTTGTCACCGGATATTTCGTGCCTTATTTTGCAGCTGCTGTCTTTGTTGCGGTATATGCCGAGATAATGGCAAGAATCAACAGGGCGCCTGCTACAATATTTCTGACTGCAGCGGCTGTACCTCTAATACCGGGAGGAAGCCTCTACTACACCATGGCTGGTCTGGTTAACAAGGACGAGGTGCTTTTTACTCAGAGCGGAGAAGCAGCCATCGTTATTGCTCTTGCCATAGCCATGGGATTTGTCGTTGTAGCAGTGATAACCCGATATATAAGGGCTTTTTTAAACAGGTAGGTATATCTTTCCCGAAGAAATAATAGACTGTATCAACGTGAGTTTCTTTGGGAGGGAGTCTATGAAAAACACTGCTGACAATATCTATGAAACAAATAAGGCGATAGTGGCGGGAGTTGTGCTGACGCCACTGGAATTCAGCCATAAAACATACGGAGAAGCATTTTATACTTTTGTACTGGGAATAGAGAGAAGAAGCGGATATGTGGATGAAATCAACGTGATGATTTCCGAAAGGCTTATTTTCGACAATTCCCCGGAGTGTGATGACTTTGTGGAAATAACAGGGCAGGTCAGAACATATAACGAAAGTGTAAATGGAAGAAACAAACTCAACGTGGTGATTTTTGCCCGGGAAATACTTATAAACAGAGATGTGATCTACTACGAAAATTATATTTTTCTTGAAGGCTTCCTGTGCAAGCCGCCGGTAAAAAGAACATCTCCGCTGGGAAGAGATATATGCGATCTGATGATAGCTGTCAACAGAATGTATAACAAGTCTGATTACATTCCGTGTATCGCTTGGGGAAGGAATGCCGGATATGCAGATAACCTCAAGGTGGGAACCGGAATATACATAGAAGGCAGAATCCAGAGCCGTGAATACAAAAAGAAACTGGAAGACGGTACAGCAGAAATCAGGAAGGCCTTTGAGGTATCTATACTGAAAATAGAGGAGGTCTGCCGGGAAGATGAGCCGGAAGAGGAATATTAAACTTGAACAGAAGAACTTAATATGTTAGAATAAAAACCAAATTTGATAATTTACGGAGGATAAAAAATGTTCGACATTAACGGAAAAGACAACAGCAACTACAATATCGAAAATATTGAGCTGATCAAGCAGGCTTCGCCCACAGTAGGCGGATTTATCGAGAAAGAGTACAATCGCCAGAAAAATAACGTGGAGCTTATTGCTTCCGAGAACTATTGTTCAGAAGCAGTCCTGGCAGCATGCGGAAGTTGTCTTTCGTGGAAATATGCCGAAGGTTATCCTTATGTCCGCACTTCCGGAAATACCAGCCGTTACTACGGTGGAACCGAATTTGTAGACGGCCTGGAAGAATACGCTTGCGATGTCTGGAGAAAGGTATTCAACACAGACTATCATGTAAATGTGCAGCCTCACAGCGGATCGCAAGCCAACTTTGCCGCATATAAGGCTATTTTAAAGCCCGGAGATACCATATTATCCCTTACTCTTGATAACGGAGGCCACCTTACTCACGGCTCTTCCGTAAACTTCAGCGGAAACCTTTACAATATGGTGTTCTATGATGTAGACGAAAGAGGCTACATAGACATGGAAGACGTAAGACAGAAATCTCATGAGTACAAACCTCAGCTGATTCTCACAGGTGCTTCCGCTTATTCAAGAATCATTGACTTCCCGGCCTTTGCGGAAATTGCAAAAGAAACCGGCGCATACTTTATGGTTGATATGGCACACATTGCAGGCCTTGTAGCAGGAGGAGCTCACCCTTCGCCTTTCGGTTATGCCGATATTATAACCACGACAACTCATAAGACTCTCAGAGGTCCGAGAGGCGGTCTTATCTTTGCAAGAAAGGAACTGGCAAAGAAAGTTGACAGCGCAGTATTCCCTTATGCTCAGGGAGGCCCTCTGGAGCATATTATAGCAGGTAAGGCAGTCTGTGCAGAAGAAGCCCTGAAGCCTGAGTACAAGGAGTATGTGCAACAGGTGGTAAAGAACTGCAAAGCTTTGTCAGATGAATTCATCAAACTTGGCTATAATGTGGTAACCGGCGGAACAGATAATCATCTGATTCTTCTGGATCTTTCCGACGAGCCTTTCAGCGGAAGAGTCCTTCAGGAAAGATGTGACGAAAACGGCATCACTTTAAACAAGAACTGTGTGCCTTGCGAAAAGCGTACTCCAAAGGAAACTTCAGGTGTAAGAATAGGCACAGCTCCTATGACAACAAGAGGATACAAAGAAGAAGACTTCATTAAAGTTGTTCACAGAATCGATGCGATTATAAAACAGCTGAGAGAAGAATACAAGTAAACCGTAATTTAATGCGAGCCTGTTGTATCGGCAGTTAATACTGACGGTGCGACAGGCTTTTTAAGGAAAAACTATGTACAGAATACTCGTAGTAGAAGACGACGCGGGCATTGCCGAGGCCATAGCAGAGCAGGCGGCAATGTGGGACCTGCAGACGCGGTGTATAAAAAATTTCATGAAAGTGACTGAGGACTTTGCAGAATTTGATCCTCATCTGGTGCTCCTGGACATATCCCTGCCTTTTTTTGATGGGTATTACTGGTGCAGCGAGATAAGGAAGGTATCAAAAGTCCCGATAATTTTTATCTCATCGGCGGCCGCCAACATGAATATAGTGATGGCCATGAACATGGGAGCCGATGATTTTATCGCAAAACCTTTTGATCAGAGTGTACTTATGGCCAAGATAAAGGCATTGCTGAGGAGAACTTATGATTTCGGCGGACAGGTACCTGTGCTGGAACACAAAGGAGCAATGCTCAATACGGGAGACAGCACTCTCACTTATGGAGATATACGTATTGATCTGACGAAGAACGAATATCGGATTCTTCTGGCACTTATGGAAAATAAGGGAAAGACTGTAAGCAGAGAGAGACTGATGGAAATCCTGTGGCAGACTGATTGTTTTGTAGACGAAAATACGCTGACAGTCAATGTGGGAAGACTGCGAAAAAAGCTGGAAAGCGCCGGGTTAAGTGATTTTATTGTCACAAGGCACGGTGTTGGTTATATCATACAGTAGGGTATTGCTATGGAATTACTGAAAATTTACATCAGAGAACATTTGAAGGTTACTATGGTATTTCTGCTTTTTTCAGTTATGCTGGCGGTTTCCTTCAGGCTATACAGACTGCCCGTTGCGGCGGTGGCATATCCTGCAGCACTGTGCAGTGCTGCAGGTTTTGCGGTGCTTATCCTTGACTATATAAAAGCTCTTAAAAAGCATCGTGAAATGTGCAGGATTGCAGGAATGAGCAGAGAAGCTGCCGAAATGCTTCCGCCGGCCGAAAGTATTGCCGAGGATGATATGAGACAACTGGTACTGAATCTTGATGAAGAACTCAGAAAGGCTGAGACTGCCGCCAATAAAACCTTCAGCGATACCGTGGATTATTATACCATGTGGGCGCACCAGATAAAGACTCCTATAGCCTCTATGAAACTCCGTCTTCAGAATGAAGATTCAGACATTTCGAGAAAGCTTTCTTTGGATCTTTTCAGGATAGAACAGTATGTCGAAATGGTAATGATGTTTCTTAAACTGGAAGAAAGAAGCAGAGACTATGTATTTAAAAAATACGATCTTGACTCCATAATCAGAGACGCTCTGAGAAAATTTTCAGGAGAATTCATAATGCGGAAGCTGAATCTGGAATATGAGCCGTCGGAGGTGAAAGTGCTCACTGACGAAAAATGGCTGTCATTTGTCATAGAGCAGGTAATTTCCAACGCCCTTAAATACACGCCGGAAGGAAGCATATCAATAAAGCTTAAAGAACCTTGCACTCTGTGCATTGAAGATACCGGGATAGGCATAGCTGCCGAAGACCTTCCGAGAATTTTCGAAAAAGGGTACACAGGCCTTAACGGAAGAGCAGATAAACAGGCCAGCGGTATCGGTCTTTATCTTTGCAGACGCATATGTGATGAACTTGGACACAGTATAAGCGCCGTATCGGAACCCGGAAAAGGGACATGCGTAATGCTGGGGCTTGACAGAAGAGAGATGGAACACGAATAAAACTTACATCAATGTAAGATTTGAAGCGGGAATTGTAAGACAGATGAATGGTTTTTGCGATTCCCGTTTTGCTATAATAATCTCAGGGTAGGAAAGGAGATAAAGAAATGAGTATTTTATCAGTAAAGGGTCTTCAGAAAATATACACCACCAGATTTGGCGGAAATAAGGTGGAAGCTCTGAGAGATGTGAATTTTGAAGTTGAAAAAGGTGAGTACGTGGCAATAATGGGTGAATCAGGTTCAGGTAAAACCACATTGCTGAACATACTGGCAGGCCTTGACAAGCCCACAAGAGGAAGTGTTGTTCTGGACGGAAAGGACATGGCTTCCGTAAAAGAGTCGGCCATGGCAGCCTTCAGAAGAGACAATCTGGGATTCGTGTTTCAGGAATTCAATCTTCTGGACACATTTTCAATAGAAGATAATATCTATCTGCCTCTGGTGCTGGCAGGTAAAAGCCACAGAGAGATGAGGGAACGCCTTGAGCCGCTGGCTATAGAGCTGGGTATATGGGACTTGCTGAAAAAATATCCTTATGAGGTGTCAGGGGGACAGAAACAGAGGACGGCAGTTGCAAGAGCCCTTATAACCGAACCTAAACTTATTCTGGCTGATGAACCTACAGGGGCTCTTGATTCAAAGTCAACAGAAGAACTCTTGAGACTTTTTGCGGAAATCAATATGAGAGGGCAGACAATCCTCATGGTTACTCATTCAGTCAAGGCTGCCAGCAATGCAGGAAGAGTTCTTTTTATAAAGGACGGTGAAGTATATCATCAGCTTTATAGAGGAAGCAGCACTGCTGAAGAGTTTTATCAGAAGATTTCCAACACTCTCACAATAATTGCTACCGGGGGTGAGAGATAATGAAAGCGGGATTTTACAGCAGAATAGCCATAACGGGAATGAGGCAGAACCGGCGTCTGTATGTACCGTATCTTCTGGCATGTACAGGTATGGTGATGATGGGGTATATCGTGTACTTTCTTTCCGTCAGTTCAGCCGTAAGAAGTATGTCAGGAGGCGCTACCGTAAGCGCCATGATGTCACTGGGGTATTTCATCATGATGATATTTACGGCAATATTTCTTTTTTACACCAATTCCTTTCTGATAAGGCGGCGCAAGAAAGAGTTCGGACTTTATAATATTCTGGGGATGGGTAAAAGAAATATCGGCAGGGTACTGCTTATGGAAACTCTTATAACTGCAGCAGTTTCCATTGGTGCCGGCCTGATTCTCGGTGCTGTATTCTCTAAACTGGCAGAGCTTGCCATGGTGAATATGATAGGCGGGGACATATCTTACTCAATTTCCGTGTCCCTGACAGCCATGGCAATTACTGCAATGAGTTTTTGCATAATATATGCGCTTATCTTCATCAACGGCCTGCGCCAGATTCACACATCTAATCCGGCGGAGCTTATGAGAAGTGAAAATGTGGGAGAGAAACCACCTAAAGCTAATCTGCTGCTGGGAATTGGCGGAATAATTCTTATGGCAGGGGCCTATTATATGGCAGTATCCATAAAAAATCCGCTTTCCGCACTTACATGGTTCTTTGTTGCCGTAGCCATGGTGATAATTGCGACATATCTGATTTTTATAGCAGGCTCTGTTCTCATGTGCAGACTGCTGCAGAAAAATAAAAGGTACTATTATAAACCTAATCATTTTGTTTCTGTTTCTTCAATGGTATACAGAATGAAGCGAAACGGAGCGGGACTTGCCTCAATATGCATTCTGGCCACCATGGTTCTGGTGATGATAACAGGATCTGCGTGTCTTTACTTCGGGGCAGAGGACAGCCTTCACGCCAGATATCCCAAGGACATAAGCGCAGAGATAACTTTATCTGATTTTAATTCTGTAAATGAGGAAAAAATCTCATTATTCAGGAACATTGTGGATGAGGTTATTGACGAAAGCCATGAGAAAGTCAGGGAGCGTGTAGAGTACTGTGATGCGACGGTAAGCGGTATAAACCGTGACGGCACAATAGTACTGGACGCTGATGACGGAGATATAAATGACATGGACAGAATAGTAAATTTTGTATTTGTCTCCGTAGATGATTATAACAGAATTACAGGAAATGATTATCATATTGCAGGGAATCAGGTCATGACTTACGGCGTCAGAACGGATTATGATGAAAGCCGTTTGACTTTTGAGGATGGAACGGAATTTGAAATAGTAAAAAAGCTGGACAGTTTCTTTGTCAGCGGCAATACGGCCATGGACGTGGTTCCTACAATAGCTGTGGTGGTGCCGGATCTTAAAGAAAGTCTCGGCGGACTCAGCGCACACCTTAAAGATATTGATCAGGGGCTGAGAATTCACTGGTATACAGGATTTAACACAGATGGCGATGAGACGGAACAGAGGCAGTTCACCGGAAAACTGGAAGGAAGACTCAGAGCGGAAGCAATTGATGGAAACGATGACATATATTCCTATTCATGCGAAAGCCTTGAGGCCAACAGGAGTGATTTTTATGCCACCTATGGAGGACTCTTTTTCCTGGGAATTATTCTGAGCATAATATTCTTGTGTGCTACGGTACTTATAATCTATTACAAGCAGATTTCGGAAGGCTATGAAGACGAATCACGCTTTGAGATAATGCAGAAAGTAGGAATGACCAAAAGAAATATACGCCGGAGCATAAATTCCCAGATGCTGACTATATTCCTGCTTCCTCTGGCCATGGCTGTTATACATCTGGCATTTGCCTTCCCGATGATTGAAAAACTGCTGCTGCTTTTCAATCTGGTGAACCTGAAGCTTCTTCTGGCCACGGCAGGTGTAAGCGTGCTGATATTTGCACTGTTCTATATGGTTGTCTATAAAGTAACATCACAGGTTTACTATAACATTGTCAGCGGCAAAAGAGCAGAAACAAGGTAAAATTATAAAGAGACTCCTTTCCCGGGTGGAGAAAATGTGTATCCCGGGTCAAGAGTCTCTTTTTATGGTTAGAGAATCAGATTCAGTTCATTATCAGTCCGGCTGCCAGGAAACATATTGCCGAAAGGCCTGCGGCCAGAAGACCGTAAGGAGCCTGAGTAAGAGCATGGTCAAAGTTGTTGCAGCCTGTAGCAGATGAAGTTATTACCGTAGCATCGGAGTAGAAGCATATATGAGATCCGAATACTCCGGCACTGAGTACAGCGGAGACCGCCAAAGTGACATTGGCGTCAAGGGCGGTAGCCAGAGGAATAACAATAGGCAGAGCTATTATATACATTCCCCAGTTGGTTCCGGTAATGAACTCGGTTATTGCAAGAGCAATAAATATTATCAGAGGCATGAACTGAGGAGTCATGACCTTTGTAGCTGAAGTTATAACGAAATAGGTGAAGTGTATCTGTTCATTGACCTCTGCGAAGAGAAAAGCCAGAATCATGAGCATGATAGGCATCATCATGTTCTTCAGACCTTCAAGAGCCACATCCATAAAATCTTCAGCAGTCATGACACCCTGCCACAGATAGGATATGAACATAAATCCCAGGGTTATAAGTACTCCCAGCTGCATGTCGCAGTCCATCAGCACAGTGGAGCCTATGAGAACAATTACAGGAATAAAAAGATTGGACATTTTGGGGTTAGTTGGAACTATATTGTTCTTGCCGGCTCTGATATCAATCTTTTCGCTGCCTTCAGGTGCCAGCGGGCCTCCCTGGGCCACTCTGTGAAAGGCTTCCCTCATTGGTCCGAAAATAGGGATAATGCCCATAATGACCAGTGGCACAATGAGGGCGGCAATTATGCCGTAAAAGTTGAATGGTATGGTTTTTACGAAATATAATAATCCTTCACCTTCAGGAGCCCATCCGTTGGCTTCGAGAATTCTTGAACAGAATACCGCCCAGGTGGAAACAGGAATTATAACACACAGAGGCGCAGCAGTGGAATCTACCACATAGGCAAGAAATTCCCTGGGAACCCGGTGCTTATCTGTAAGTGTAGTCATGCAGGAGCCTACGGTAAGAGAATTGAGATAATCGTCTATGAAAATCACTATTCCGAGAACCCATGTCCATATTAAAGAAGATTTTTCTGTTTTGGCTTTTGTGGCGATCCATTCACCGAAGGCGTAGGAGCCCCCGGCCTTTTCTATGAGAGCTATGATGCTGCCCATAAGACCGCAGACAATAATAAGCCAGGCAATGTCTTCGGACATCATAACGCTTAATATTCCTTCGCTGAAGTTTGCAAAGGTATTGGATATCCATGAGCCGTCATCAGGCCCTGCAGGCTTTGATACCATAATAAAGCCGATTACAGAGGCCAGAATCAGAGCTTCCAGGATTCTCTGAGTAGCAAATATATATATGATAAGAAATATAGCCGGGGCAAGTGAGAAAACACCGAAATCGGATGTCTCTGCGGGTAATATGGCAGTCAGTGCCACTGTACCGGCAAGCACCAGTGCGATTATAAACAGAGTGCGCTTCCCGCTGAAAGAAGCCTTCTCCCGGGGAAAAATTTTGAACAACTATCATCTCTCCTTTCGAGCCTGAGCGTATTGAAAATTACGGACAGGCAAGGACAATTATAGCAAAAAAAATCTATATTTCAACATATTTTTGTATATTTATTTTTATAAAATCCCGTTTGAAAAACATGGCAGAGGATATATAATAAAATATAAAGGAAAACATAGAAAAGGAACGAAAAAATGGACTTAAACAAATTTTTTTATGATCTCGACGAATTCATTGAAAAGGGAATGACTGAAGAGGCTGTGCATTATGTTCAGCAGACTATGGAGGAAGCCGAAAAGGCCGGGGACAAGCAGGCGCTTGTTGCCATATACAATGAAGCAGGAAGCATATGCAGAGATTTTTCAAAATACTCGGAGGCAGAAACCTATTATCTGGAGGCGCTGAAACTTATAGATGAAGTCGGAGCTTCGGGAAGTGAAAGTCACGGGACTACCATGATAAATTACGGAACATGTCTGGGTAACAGCGGAAGATACGAAGAAGCGGCTGAGGCTTTCGGCAAGGCGGCATCGATTCTCGCAAGCCTGGGCATGGTTGACGATTACAGGATGGCAGCCCTCTATAACAATATGAGCTGGGTTGCACAGGAACAGGGAAAACTTGAAGATGCAGGAGAATATTTGAGCAAGGCTTTGCTGCTGCTCAAAGCCATACCTGAAAGTGAAGGAGAGCAGGCTGCTTCTTACACAAATCTGGCAAACCTGTACTGGGCACAGGGGCTTCTGGACGAGGCAAAAGTAACTCTGCTCAAAGCTGTAAATATATATAAAGAACAGGAATTCCTCAAAGGTGAGGGCAGATATGCCGCAGCAATTTCAGCCTTGGCCAACATTTATTTCAGTGAGGGAGATTACGAGAAATGTGCAATTCTCTGCAGAGAAGCTCTTCAGGAAATAGAAAAAGAGTTTGGCCGCAATGATGCGTGGAATGTAGTATCAGATAACCTTGCTGAGGCGGAAGCAAAGGCGAAAGAAAATAAATAAAAAATTAAAAATGTGTTGACATAATGTGAACAATTTGGTATTATAACTCTTGCAGTGATTTCAAGTCACTGGGTGTGGCGGTGTAGCTTAGTTGGCTAGAGCGTCCGGTTCATACCCGGAAGGTCGGTGGTTCGACTCCACTCGCCGCTACCATTTTTTATATCTGAGTCCTTTGCGGACTGCAGATTCGGGAGTTTAGCTCAGCTGGGAGAGCAT
>DCJK01000043.1 GCA_002320005.1 Firmicutes bacterium UBA1702 | reverse complement strand
TCGGAACCACCGCTAAAGCAACAACAAGAAAGCTGCCTGCAGATGACTGAATGCCGGCCGCAGGCAGCTTTTTCGTGTATGATTTTAATTCTGATAAAAATCAGAATCCTTACTGTATCAGTATTGCTCTTTAATTTCGCCGTTCTTAAAAGCTTCCACAAGATCTTTCAGATCATCCACCTTTTCAACCAGCTTGGTACCCTGATCTGTGTCTATTATCAGCAGTCTTTCCGGCATTGTCTCAACAGTCTTCATTACAGGTGAATAGAATTCCTGAGTTCCATCTTCGGCCAGCGGGCTGTAAGGCTTATGCTCAGCCAAAGCCATGAACCTTGAATTGAATATGAATGTATATCCTGCGATTCCTGTCTGTTTCTGATATGCTTTAGAGATGCCTCCGTCGATAACGTACAGGAGACCCCCGCCTTTGATAGGAGATTCACCGTCTTTAATCTTTACAGGCACATGTCCGTTGAGTATTTTTGCTCTGTTAGGATCCAGACCGAATTCTCGTATAATTTTTTCGCAGGTTTCCCTTTTGTTAATTAACTTGTAGTAAGGTCGTGTGTACTCCTTATGGCTGCTCTTATCCTCAATGAAAAGTCTCTCAAAGGTGGTCATTTTTTCTTTACCGAAAAGAGGTGAATCGCCTCCCAGCCACAGATACCACATAAGATCCCCTGAGAAGCCTGTTTCTCTGGATTTTTCAGGTGCGTAATAAGCCTTCCTTACCTGGTCATCCAGATAATCCATAAGTTCCTTACCTTTAAGCTTCACGCCGCCCAGCTCTACTTCTTTAAATTCTCCCTCCTCATCCATAGGGATGCAGCCGTGATACAGGAGATTCCCGTTGATCTTGGTATATAACGCACCGTGACTGTAAAGGAACTTGATGTGTTTCTGGAGTTTTTCTGAATTGAGAAATGCTGCCGAAAGGGAATTCATCACTTCTTCCTCCTCCGGTGTCAGTGCATAAGGATCCTGCATATCCAGAGTAGGGAAGTTGGTATCTCTGAGAGGCCATTTTACACCTTCCACTTCCACGGTTCCCTCTTCAAGATCTATTTTATCCAGGATCAGGCGTTTTTCCAGATTATATTCAGGGTGAGCCTTGATTCTCTGTCCTTCGATTTTAAACTGACATATTGCAATTGCCTTGTGCATCTTGGCAGCCAGTTCTTCCGGAACAGGATCATACTTGTTCCGATCGAGGATGTGCGGCTTGAAATATCGGCACGGATCATCCCCATAGGCTTTTGCCGCAAAAGTTGCCAGCGGCCTCAGGTTGATACCGTATCCCACTTCCAGCATATCAAAATTGTTGTAGCTGATATTCATTCTCAGCACATTGGCAATGCATGCCCAGTTTCCCGTAGCTGCGCCCATCCATACTATGTCATGATTTCCCCACTGAAAGTCAACATCATGAAAGTCCATGAGAAAATCCATTATGGCATCGGGGTGCGCTCCTCTGTCAAATATATCTCCGATTATATGGAGCTTGTCCACTGCAAGCCTGCTTATGGCTTCCGTAAGCTCTATGATGAAATCCTCTGCCATTCCGCACTCTACTATTGAATTAATTATCTCACTGTAATAGTACGCCCTGTTGGCTTCGTCATCCGCATGAAGCAGTTCATCGATGGAATAATCCATATATTTAGGGAGTCTTTTTCTTACTCGCGCACGGGTATATTTAGTCGAAACGGACTTACATATCGTAATAAGACGATATATTGCAATGCTGCACCAGTCGTTGAAGTTGGGTTCAATTTTTTTGCGTCTTGCAATTTCCGCCTCTGCATTGTATATCAATGCCGCCAGATCATCCCTTTCCTTTTCGCTTAGTATGTTTTCAAAGTGCTCATCTATTTTCATTTTTATTGTTCCTGATGCACTTTTCAGCATATGAATAAAAGCCTCATGCTCGCCGTGAAGGTCACTCAAAAAATATTCGGTTCCCTTGGGCAATGCCAGAATAGCCTTCAGATTTATTATCTCGGCCGAAGCCGCCTTGATATTGGGATAATCCCTGGATAAACGTTTTAAGTACTTAAGATCAGCCATGACATTTCCTTTCTTCAAGCTGCTGTAATTAAATCTTTATTTATATTTATAATACAATACTGCTTCATGTAAAATCAAGGGCAATTATGCTAATAAACAACAGTGCCTGTATAATAGTGTGTAAGTATCTCCTTATATGTTTTTCCCTCCCTTGCCATTCCTCTGGCACCATATTGGCTCATGCCGACACCATGACCGCTTCCGCTGGATGTAAAGGTTATTTCCGCGTCTTTACCACTTTCCTCAAAAGCTATGGAGAAAAGCGCCGAACTGAGGCTCAGAGCAGTTCTCACTTCCGTTCCCTTAAAAGTCGCATCGCCTATCTGCATTCTGTCTACCCTACCTCCGGCCGTTCTGGACAGTATTTTTATATTGTCTGTCCTTAGCTGGCCCGTATCTTTTTCACCGTATGCGGCCTTAAGTTTTTTTCTCATTTCATCCAAAGTAAAAGTTTTCTGCTCATTTAAATGACTTGCGCCTTCCTCATAAGGGCTTGATACACTTACAAGATACGGATACGCACCTGAGAAGACATCCTCTGAATTTTCCGTCTGACCTCCGCTGGAACTGAAAAAGAGCGGCTGCATCACCAGATTCCCATCATAATAAAGAAGTTCTCCTTTTGTTTCTTTGCAGGCTTTCTTTATCTTTTCCCAGCCTTCCTGTCCCCAGCCTTCCTGATGACACGAAATAAGTTCCTTCTCTGTTTTATACACCTGACAATGGGTCGTATTGCACAAAGGAGCGGCGGGGTGGTTTTCCGGAAGCGACTCTTCATACTTGAGTATCTTGGCCATGGCATAGGTCCTTGCTGCTACTGCCTGTGCTTTAAGGGCTTCTTCTCCGAAGTCTGCCGGCATTTCACTTGCCACAACACAGGCTACATACTCTTCAAAATCCACATCCGCAGGCTTGCTTTTTTCATCTATCCACACCTTAACAGACTTTGGTACGGTAATCTTATTTTCGGGAACATCCATCCCACCCGTTTTTTTACCCGGGCCGGCGAGCCCTATTGCCAGCGGTACAACTACCATCAGCAGCAATATAATAATTCCGGCATGAATAAATCCTTTCACTTTTTCGCCCTCCGTAAGTAGCCTATGTTTAGTAATAAAAAAATATTCCCGAAGCATTCGGTCATACCGAAAACTTCGGGAATATGTGTACATACTCTGTTGTTAAGCTGTTTTTCAATCGTCCACCCTTGTTATATGTGCACCCAGGGAATTGAACTTTTCTATAAACTTCTCATATCCTCTTTCAATATGATAAATCTCAGAAATTTCAGTTGTGCCTTCTGCAGCTAATCCTGCCAGTACAAGAGCTGCACCGGCTCTGAGGTCTGTAGCCATAACATGGCATCCTCTGAGCTTTGCATTTCCTCTCACATTGGCTTTGTTTCCTGCAGTCTCAATAATGGCTCCCATCTTGCCCAGCTGAGCAACATGCATAAATCTGTTTTCAAATACAGTCTCTATGACAGTGCTGGAGCCTTCAACTGTTGTCAAATAAGCCATAAACGGTGACTGAATGTCCGTAGGAAATCCCGGATAAGGCAGAGTCTTGATGTCGGTTGCGTACTGTGGACCCAGATCGCCTCGGACAATGAGATCGTCATCACCTACTTCTATTCTCACTCCGCATTCTCTTAGCTTTGCTATAACAGGTTTAAGGTGATCCGGCACTGCATTGCAAATATGAACCGCTCCTCTTGTAATAGCTGCCGCCAGCATAAATGTGGCTGCTTCTATTCTGTCAGGTATTACAGTATGCTTTGCACCTCCAAGACCTTCTACTCCCTCAATCTTGATAGTGTCAGTTCCGGCTCCCTTTATCTTCGCCCCCATTTTATTCAGGAAATTGGCCAGATCAACTATTTCAGGTTCCTCTGCAGCGTTTTCGATGTATGTTGTTCCGTCTGCAAGCACTGCTGCCATCATTATATTTTCCGTTGCTCCTACACTTGGAAAATCCAGATATATGGTCTCCCCGATAAGTCCCTGGGGACCGGCAACAGCTTCCACAAAGCCCGCTTCATCGTTTTTGACTATCTGCGCCCCCAAGGCTTCAAAGCCTTTGAGATGCAAGTCAATAGGCCTTGCCCCGATTGCACATCCTCCCGGCATGGGGATTACAGCTCTGCCTTTTCTGGCCAGAAGCGGTCCCATTACAAGGATTGAAGCCCGCATTTTATTTACAAGTTCAAAATCCGCCTCTGTGGACAGAATGTCTCTGGTGTGTATGGATAAAACATTTTCATCGATTTCTTCAATCTGAGAACCCAGTGATGATAGTATTTCTCTCATTAGGCTCACGTCACGCAGATCAGGGACGTCCCTTATAACGCACTCTTCTTCAGAAAGCAGTGCAGCTGCCATAAGCGGCAGCACGGCATTCTTCGCGCCGCTTATCTGGACCTCTCCGCGTAAAGGTCCGCTTTGCTCTACAATATATTTTGCCAAATTATTCCTCCATCCGACTAAAGATTTTTCATCTCACGGATGCAAGCCTTACATACATTTTTTCCGTGTATTTCTGAAATATCCTCTGTGCTTCCGCAGAAAATGCACTTCGGATCATTCTTTTTCAGCATTATATACTCGCCATCTACAAAAACTTCCAGAAGGTCGTCCGTTTTTATACCCAGGCTTCTTCTGAGTTCAACCGGAATTACCACTCTTCCCAGCGGATCTACCGGTCTTGCTATTCCTGTCGCTTTCATACTTAAAGTCCTCCCCTTTAAAGTTATTTATCTTCAGATTTCTTTTTGTTTTCGGATTTTTTTATAACTCCTGCCACGCTGCTTGCCGCATTGACGACAGATGTAGCTGCTGCAATCACACTCTTGTTGCCTTTAAGCGCATCTGCAATACCCGCTGCCGATTCTGCCAGTCCGTCTATGGCTCCGTCAAGCTTCTGAGCTTTATCTGCCGCCACCTCGGTGATTGCTTTAGCGTCATCAAGAATTGCGTTGGTCTTCTTTAATGTTTTGACCAGATTGGCCATACTCACGATAAGATATGCCAAGGCCACTATTCCCAGTATTGCTATTATAGTCAGCAGTACCCCTTTAAGTGTCAATGTAATGGTCATCTCCATCCTCCTTTGTCCAACTATACTCGTAATATTATAACTCAAAAATGGAAATTACTTCAACATGTTTTTGGCAAA
The DNA here is from genome assembly GCA_002320005.1 of Firmicutes bacterium UBA1702. Lineage (GTDB taxonomy): Bacteria > Bacillota > Clostridia > Peptostreptococcales > Anaerovoracaceae > Fimisoma. Next base: position 8,663 of record DCJK01000043.1, on the reverse strand, counting down.
TAAGCATAACCTTTTATTACCACGAAAGGAGTATTTTCTCATCATGATGAATTATATCTGGGCAGCCATCCTGCTGGCATCGGTTGTCTATGCATGTTTTTCAGGGAATCTTGCTTCCCTTGGGGATGCTCTCACTGAAAGTTCTGCGGAAGCCGTTGAATTTGTAATAGGTATGTGCGGAATAATGGCCATGTGGAGCGGTCTTATGGAAATTGCAGAGCGTACAGGCCTGATAAATAAGCTTTCGGTGGCTCTGCTTCCTTTTACTAAGCTGCTTTTCCCCAGGCAGAAGGATCCGGAGACTCTTTCCTCAATAATAATGAGCTTCATGGCAAATATCTTCGGTGCAGGCAACAGCTCGACGATTTTTGCGCTTAGGACCATGGAAAAGCTGGATAACGAAAACCGTCATTCATCTGTTGCCAGCAACGATATGTGCACTTTTGCCGTGGTAAACATGGCTTTTGCTCCAATCTTTCCGGTAATGGCAGTTCAGATAAGAACTGACGCGGGTTCCTGCGACCCGTATTCCACAGTTCTACCTTCTGCAGTGACTGCCGTTGCAACTATAACGGTTTCCATAATTGCGTGCAAATATTTTGAAAAAAAGGACAAAAGGTTATGACAGCATTCTTTTCTCTTCTATCTGCTGCTTTCATTCCGGTCATGAGTGCAATGATAATTCTTTACGGCCTGCTTAAAAAAGCCCCGGTTTATGATTATTTTATAGCCGGAGCCAAAGACGGTCTCAAAACTGCATTGGAAATTCTTCCTTTCCTCATTGGCATTTTTCTGGCAGTAAACGGCCTGACTGCTTCAGGCATTCTCAACCTTATATATGAGATATTTTCCCCTGTTTTATCGTTTTTTGACATTCCCGCACAACTGCTGCCGCTCATGTTCCTCAGGGCCGTTTCAGGAAGCGGCTCACTTATAATACTTCAGGATATCCTGGAGTCCACAGGGCCTGACTCATATGCCGGCCGTGCAGCATGTGTAATGTCAGGTGGCTGCGAAACAGTCATATATGTTCTTGCGCTGTATTTCGGCGTAACAAAGGTAAAAGAAATGAGGCACGCCCTTAAAGGCGGCCTCATAGGCTATTTCACGGGAATAATTGTTTCTCTTGCTGTATGCAGATTTATCTGACCTCTGCATCAGCTCCGGTAGGTTTTCAATATATCTTCGGTGTATCTGCCCTGATGATCATACACTGCCCAAGAAGGAAGCACCTTCAGTTCTTTCCCTCCTCCTTTAACCATATGTATGAGAAGTATATTGGGCGCTTCATCTGCTCTGGGGCTTACCAGCCGCATGGTTTTAGGTTCAAGCCCCGCCTTTCTTGCATAAAAGCATATATCTGCCAGCCGCGATGGTCTATGCACCATAAACATGTCACCGCCTCTTTTAAGCAGAACTGCTGCAGTTTCCAGAAAATCTTCCAGCCCGGCAGTGGTCTCATGCCTTGCCATCGCTTTTGGACCGGAATCATTGGTTATTCCGCTTCCTTTTCTGAAGTAAGGAGGGTTGCAGGTGACCATATCCATTTTACCGGTCAGATCCTTTCCCCACCCATGTTCTGCATTTTTAACATCTGCGTTTACAAAAGTCAGTCTCTCTTCAAGATTGTTGAGTTTTGCGTTCCTGCAGGCTTTGTCCCATGCCTCTTTCTGGATTTCCACCCCATATATATGCGCAGCTTCCGTCCTATAGGATATAATCAGCGGTATAATTCCGCTGCCGCAGCCGAGATCAGCCACCGTCACAGGTGCTTTCTTACAGAAATTCACTGCAAAATCTGCAAGAATTACAGCGTCCACACCGTAGCAGAACTCCTGCGGGTTCTGGATAAGCTTAAGATTTCCGAATCCGATCTGATCCACTCTCTCCCAATCTTTTATCTCTACAGAGCTGCATTTTCGTAAATCTGATTTGCCTTCCACCATATTATCAGTCTTTTATAAGTTCCTCTATTTCTCTCATGGTGTCCTCATCCACACCTTCGAAAATATTTACGTTCTTCTTGTCCTTGTGCTTATCTATGCGACGGATTTCTTCTTTTTTGTATGTGTATATATCCGTCGAAAGTTTCTCATCCTGATCTGCATTATCTTCAGAGTTCTTTCCCTTAGGTTTATCATCCAGAAAAAGCCTTACTTTTACAGTCCTCTCAAGGAGATTGGTATCTACAACTTTTGCTGTTCCGTCAGGAGTTTTCACACTCTCTCCCACGTCCGGCATGCCTTTTCTGAATTCCATGTATATATCATTTTCGTATTTCAGACAGCACATCAGTCTTCCGCAAATTCCTGAAATTTTAGCAGGATTGAGTGAAAGGTTCTGGACTTTAGCCATTTTTATTGATACAGGCTCAAAATCAGACAGCCAACTATGACAGCACAGCGCTCTGCCGCAGCTTCCTATTCCGCCCAGCATCTTAGCTTCATCTCTTACTCCAATCTGCCTTAACTCTATGCGCATTTTGAATACTCCGGCCAGATCCTTTACCAGTTCTCTGAAATCCACTCTTCCGTCTGCAGTAAAATAAAACACCACTTTACTGTTGTCAAAAGTGTATTCCACATCGATAAGCTTCATCACAAGACCATGCTTATCTATTTTCTCCTGGCATAAAGCCATTGCCCGCTCTTTCTTTTTTACGTTTTCAATATGCTGCTTGTGATCTTTTTCGTTGGCAACACGTATTATTTTTTTAAGAGGTGCAACGATTTCGGATTCATCCACATCGCATACATCCATAGTAACGGTACCGAATTCCATTCCTCTGGCGGTTTCCACTATAACACTGTCCCCGGTTTTTACATCCAGTTCATCCGGGTCAAAATAATATACTTTTCCGGCTGTTTTAAATCTCACTCCGGCTACTTTTACCATATTATCCTCCGATTTTTAATATTAGATTTTTAAGGGCGTACTGATAATTCACTTTTGCATATAAATCTCTTCGAGCCTCTTCAATCAGTTCTATAACCCTGCATATTTCTTCTGTTCGATAAAGCCTGCTGCGGCTGTCCCTGCCTACGAGAATCTCTCTATATATTCTTTCCAGCCCGTCCAACAGTATAAGCGCTTCCTCCCTGCTCTTCATATTTTTCATCAGAAGCGCTTTGGTTTCATAAAAACTCTTTCCATCATGAATTACCTGGAATATTTCAGATGCCGCATGCTGCTTTTCACTGCCATCCGCTGTATTTTCCAGTCTTAAGGTCACACATCTTGACCTGATGGTTTCAAGCAGGTTCTCACGATTTTCAGAAAGAAGCATGATGACAGTGCCTTGGTAAGGTTCTTCAAGGGTCTTAAGAAGCCTGTTCTGAGCCCTGGTCGTCATAGTATCTGCGTCCTGTATTATAGCAAGATTTCTCGGTCCGGTGGGTTTTTTCTTCAGATCTGACTGAAGCTTTGACACCTGCTCGTCTTTTACAGACATGCCGTCCGCTTCTATATAATAAAGATCTTCATAGTTGCCATGATCTATTTTGCGGCAACTCAGACACCGGTCACATCCTGTCCCCGGAGCTTTTTCACACAAAACAGCTTTACATAATTCCCGCGCAAAGTTTTCTTTGCCTGACAATCCGTCCCCCTCAATTATGTAGGCATGAAAAACTTTTCCGCATTTTATGCTCTCTTCTATACGATCAATAAGCTTTTTGTTCGAACTGAATTTATCCAGTGACACCTTTAAGCAACTCCTCCAGTTTTTTATAAATATCCACTTTAATTTCTTCTATGCTTCTGCTGGCGTCAATCCCCACAATCCTGTCCTTGTATTTTTTTTCAAGTTCAAGATATCCCTCAAAAACAGCTATATGAAAATCATCTTGTTCCCTTTCCAGCCTGTCCTGTTTGTCTGCATCTATCCTGCGCCTTCCGATACGAGGATCAAGCTTCATGAGGAATGTCACATCAGGCAGGCATTTTCCGATTGCGAAGCCATTTATTATGGCCACAGCATCTCCAAGCTTGCGTCCGTATCCCTGATAGGCTATACTTGAATCCACAAATCTGTCACAGATAACTATCTTTCCCTCCTCCAGGGAAGGTCTGATCACCTGAGCCACATGCTGAGACCTGGCAGCGGCATACAACATTGCTTCTGTCATGTAATCCATTTCACTGCAATTTTTATCAAGAATAATTTCCCTTATTCTTTCACCTATTGCAGTGCCTCCCGGTTCTCTGGTAAATACGATGTCAATACCCTTGTCACAGAAAAACTGTTTTATGTTTTCGATTTGCGTAGATTTGCCGCTTCCGTCCGGCCCCTCAATGGAAATAAACAATCCCTTGCTCATTACTTGCTCCTGTTTTTGTATAGCTGATCTACCAGCTTATTTAAAAAGTAATAGCATAAAGCCGCCAGAGGAACGCACGTAAGCACGGCAAAAATAATCTTGATAATATGCACGAATCCGCTCCTCCTTTTTCCTGGCATTATGATTCATTATACCATATATTTTCATATAAAAAAACTCAGAATTTATTTGTTTTGACGTGCTCAAAAAGATTCCCAATTTGCTTTCTCCGGCTTCCAATGAACATCTGCCATATATGCTGACAAGGCTTTTTTATCCTTTTTTTTGAAAAGTATCATCATTTCTTTATGCTGTGAATTTGTGGAAAGCAAGATTTCTTTTTTCCTTTCGGTTCCCTCAATCTGATAATTTTTCTTAAGAAGTTTACGCTTAAGTTCCAGAATAAGATCTTCCAACGTTTTGTTTCCACATTTTTCAACATACAACCTGTGAAATATTTCCTGTTGTTTATAATACATGGAGAAGTTCCCTGTGTTTATTGCTAAATCCATACTCAATGTATAAAAGTCCATTTCCCTAATTGTCTCTTCATCTAAGTTATCACAAGCCATAGACGCTGCAAGACCATCCAGAACACCTATGACTTCATAGAGCTCTGCCGCCTGTTCCTCATTAAGAGGCTTTATTATAAATCCTTTATGAGGTATGTTCTGCAGAACTCCTTCGCTTGACAGATGTATAAGGGCCTCCCTTACCGGCGTTCTGCTGACACCGAGAGTTTCACAAATTTCCGATTCACTTATTTTTTTGTTTGGTTGCAAATCTCCCTTTATGATGTGAGTCGTTATATATTCATATACAAGATCTTTCAATGTACTGTTTCCGTTCATCGTTTCCTCCCGAACACATTTTCGTATAGCGAATTATGTATATAATTTAGCATGTTTTTACAACTTTGTCTATTGACATTTTATTGTAAATGTATACAATAATACATAATTAAATACAATATATTTTATGCGATAAAAAATACTTACAGTGGAGGTAATCATGAAAACCAGCAACAATCATTTCATTAATTTCAAAGAACTTAAAGATGATATAAATGATTTCTTATATTCATACATTAAAGTTCAAAGTTTTTCCAACTCCGCAGGAGAGAATGATGTGCAAAAATTCTTCCAGTCAAAACTTGCGGAAATCCCTTATTTTCAAAATAATCCTCAGCATTACGGATTATATCCTGTCCCGGATGACCACTTAAACAGAAAAGTATGTTATGCAATGGTTAAGGGAGAAGGTGACAATACCGTTGTGATGGTTCACCACTATGATGTTGTCACAATAGAAGATTTTAAGAATATGAAAGAACTGGCCTTTAGTCCGGACGAACTAAAAAAAGCTCTTTTAAAAATTAAAGACAGTCTTCAGATCGATGTACAGAAAGATCTTGCCGATGGTACATTTATGTTTGGACGCGGTTGTGCTGATATGAAAGGAGGGGGAGCTATTCAGTACTGCCTCATGAAACAGTATTCAAAACTCAGTGACTTCAAAGGCAACATTGTCGTCATAGGTGTGCCTGATGAGGAAAACCTGTCTGCAGGAATGCGAGGGGCTGTTTCTCTCCTTTGTGATTTAAAAAAGGAGTATAACCTCAATTACAAGTTTATGATCAATTCTGAACCGCACCAGAGAAAAGACTTCGATACAGGTGTTATTTCCTGCGGTTCAATAGGAAAAATGATGCCTTTCTTTTATGTACGTGGTTTTCTAGCTCATTGCGGCAAATCTTTTGAGGGACTCAATCCTGTTAACATACTATCGGAAATAGTAAGGAGAACCGAAGGGAATATGTACCTTTCCGATACAACAATGGGTGAATGCTCTCCAGGTGCCACATGGCTTTACATGAAGGACAGCAAAACCACATATGATGTTTCAATGCCTTTGAGCGCTTCAGGGTGCCTCAGCGTTCTTACTTTAACTCAGACACCTGAAGAACTGCTTTCAAAAATACGCTCAATATGTATCGACGCTTTTGATTCCGTAATTGATGAGATGAACAGGTCCTACGAAATCTTTCTCAAAAATACCGGAAGGCCGATTTCAAAACTTCCTTGGAAATCAAAAACAGTAACATTCAGTGAGCTTTATGCAGAAGCCGAATCACTTCATGGAAAAGAATTCACACAGAAATATGAACAGACCTTATCAGAATTAGGCAACAAAATGAATGATGGCACTATATCCGTCATAGAATGCAATTTTAAGTTGTTGGAACTCATATTTGATTATATTGACGATACCGCACCTTGCATTGTATATGGTCTGATTCCTCCTTACTATCCAAGCGTTTCAAACATTAGTTATGAAGAAAGAGATTCTAAAGTCAAAGATTTGTTTGAACTTCTTAATGATTTTTCAAAAGAAGAATTTAATATGCCTTACACCAAGGAATACTTCTATACAGGGATTTCAGATCTAAGCTATATACAAATTGAAAATCCTACATCAGTCCGAAAAGCAGTAGAGGAAAGCATGCCTCTTTTTGGAAAGGCCTATGACATTCCTTTTGAACAAATCCACGATATTTCCATGCCGTGTATAAATATAGGCCCATGGGGCAAAGATTTTCACAAAATGACGGAACGCGTCAATTTGGAAGATCTGCTTGTCAGAACACCGAGGCTTATAGATTTTGCTGTAAAGGAAATTATTTCAGAATAGTCTCTTTTTTGAGATTTTTTCCCGTATATACAATTCCATAATATAAACGCAGTGCTATAAAAGAACGAACAGTTGATTTTAAATCTATATGTGTGAATCGGAGCTTACTTTTTGCCGGAATCATCTTATTCTAATAACCGTAAAAGCGTCCCGTTGTCCGGGACGCTTTTCATAGCTGTTATTTCCAACAGGAAATTTTAATTTGTATCAGGCTTTCTTGAAACCCTCTCCGACAACCTCATTGGAATCAAGTATTACTATAAACGCATCAGGGTCTGCCACCTTTGCTGCTGTTCTGATTGCGAACATCTGCTTATTGCTGCATGCACACATTACCACATCTCTTTCTTCTTCTGAATAGCTTCCCTGAGCCTTAATAAAGGTACATCCTCTTTCCGTGGTCAAACTGATCTGTTCTGCCACCTGCCGTGGATTTGAAGTGACGATAAGCGCCATCTTTCCTGCTGACAATCCATACATTACTTTATCCACCACTGCAGACAAAATAAAGCTTATTATCATACCATATATTAAATTTTCAATCTCGCCGGATACAACTGCCGTACCTAAAATTATTATAAAAACATCTATGACAAATGAAATGCTTCCTATAGTGAGATGCGGATGTGCTTTTTTAATTGTCATTACAACAAAATCAACTCCTCCGGTAGAAGAATTCCTCATATAAATCAAGCCATATCCGATTCCGGACAAAACGCCTGCACAAATTGCAGCCAGAAGCTTGTCTCCTGAAAAGACAGGAAAAGCAGGTCCTATGACATCCATAATAAGCGATGTAATTATAATTGACTTTACAGACCTGAGGAAAAAATTTTTCCCCAGCGATTTATAACATATCAAGGCAATAGGAATATTCAGAACTGCCGTTGTTATTCCTATAGGTATATTCATCAGATGATAAAAAATCAGTGCAATTCCGCTTAACCCCACCATTGGAAATTCAGCATATACAGTAAAGTTGTATGTGCCGAAGGCTATCATGAGGCCTCCTATCACATCAAAAGCCACATCCTTCACATAGTTTTTAATTCTATCTTTCCTGTTATTCTCCCCGCTAAAAGCAGATTTTACTTCTTTGCCTTTCTTCATGTAAATACCCCCCATACCTTAAAATGTGTTTATTTTTTAAAAAAACATTCATTTGAAGTTTTGTCCATTTGAAGTTTTGTCCTCAAAATTTCCGGTCTTCAGTACATCAGTCCCGGCTTTCGACCCGTACTCCGCAGCCCCTTATGCAAAAACCAAAAAAGGATGATTTTTGAAATCATCCTTTTTCTCAAACCGGCAACGACCTACTTTCCCAGGCAGCTTCCCACCAAGTATCATCGGCGCTAGAGAGCTTAACTGCTGTGTTCGAGATGGGAACAGGTGTATCCTCTCCGCTATAGTCACCGGATTTTCCTCTTTAAACTGAATGAGTACCAAACTCGAGTACGACCATTGGTTAAGCGTTCGACCTATTAGTATCGGTCAGCTGAATGCATTACTGCACTTACACCTCCGACCTATCAACGTGATAGTCTCTCACGGGTCTTACCTTAAAGGAGGAAATCTTTTCTTGTGGGGGGCTTCGCACTTAGATGCTTTCAGCGCTTATCCCGTCCGTAGGTAGCTACCCAGCTATGCCCTTGG
>DCJK01000004.1:129282-129695 GCA_002320005.1 Firmicutes bacterium UBA1702 | reverse complement strand
CCTGTTTGCTCCCCACGCTTTCGAGCCTCAACGTCAGTCATCGTCCAGTCAGCCGCCTTCGCCACTGGTGTTCCTCCTAATATCTACGCATTTCACCGCTACACTAGGAATTCCGCTTTCCTCTCCTGCACTCAAGTAGCCCAGTTCAGGGGGCTGACAATGGTTAAGCCTTTGCCTTTCACCCCCTGCTTAGGTTACCACCTACGCACTCTTTACGCCCAATAATTCCGGATAACGCTTGCCCCCTACGTATTACCGCGGCTGCTGGCACGTAGTTAGCCGGGGCTTCCTCCAAGGGTACCGTCATTATCTTCCCCAAGGACAGAAGTTTACGATCCGAAGACCTTCTTCCTTCACGCGGCGTTGCTGCATCAGGCTTTCGCCCATTGTGCAATATTCCCCACTGCTGCCTC
>DCJK01000004.1:254-129252 GCA_002320005.1 Firmicutes bacterium UBA1702 | reverse complement strand
GCTACTGATCGTCGCCTTGGTAGGCCGTTACCCCACCAACCAGCTAATCAGACGCAGGCCCATCCTTTGCCGATAAATCTTTGGCCATTCGTCCATGTGAACATATGGCATTATGAGGTTTTAATCATCGTTTCCAATGGCTATCCCTCTGCAAAGGGCAGGTTGCCTACGCGTTACTCACCCGTCCGCCGCTCTCCATTCCCTCTTTCGACCGAAGTTTCAATCAGGAATTTCCCGCTCGACTTGCATGTGTTAGGCACGCCGCCAGCGNNCAGGATCAAACTCTTAATTAAAATGGTATATTATTCTCTCTCGAGATTTAATATCTTCTTAAAAGTTCTCTCTGATTTCTCAGATAAACGCGTTTCGCGTTTTGCTAATTCGTTTGAATTATTGTTTCTTTAAGAAATTGTACTTTTGACCCACTACTGTGATTTCTCACAGCGGTTTGTCTTTTTGACTTAATTTCCATACTATGAAGTTTTCAAGGTTCTGCGGAGTTTTCACTCCGTTTCGGCAAGGTGCCGAACATTTAACATCTTAACATACTGTCTTGATGTTGTCAACTGATTTTTTAACTTTTTTCAAAGTTTTTATCAGCTGTTTTGCCGCCGCCTCTCGGTGACAGCTTTGTTATATTACCATCCTTTTCAATTTATGTCAATACTATTTTTAAAACTTTTTTCGAACTTTTTTCTACTGCTTTTCCCTTCTGTTCAGCTCACATTTTCTCTGACTTTCTTGCTTTCTTTTTCACCCCTTCTCCGCTCCTGTCTTTGCTCCTATTTTATGGTGACTGCGTGCCTGATTCAGAACTGCGCGGCAGCTGCAGAGTCCCCGGCTTAATATGACGCAATCAGTATGGAGGAAATCGGATTTTTCATCCCCGGCTATCTGCGGCGATGCATTCCCAGGGCTATATAAAGTATTACGGAAACAAAATTGAAGATGGCAAAGAATCTGTATACTGCACAGGCACCTGCCATATCCAGCATTATTCCGCCTATGAAGCTGCACAATATTACGCTTAAGCTGTTTCCTATGGCATAAAATACCGATATTGAAACGCTGGACAGTCTCGGTTCTACTATACGTCCGAAATATTTTACAATCTCTACCAGAATTATTCCATTAGTCATTCCCTGAAGGAAAAATGTCGCCAGAAGCACCTTGTAATCCGGACCTGTGGAATAGAAGCCAAACCTTATTACCGCCATAACCATGGCAAAGAGCAGCGTCTTTTCTGCGCCGAATTTTCTGGACAGTACAGGAGTAAGAGCCATAAACGGCGCTTCACTGCCTGCCATCAGCAGAAATGCCACTCCTATACCTGCAACGCTTCCTCCCTGTTCTCTGAACAGATATCCGAAATAGGTGCTGTTTCCTACATTTGTTCCCATAAGGAAAAAAGCACAGATAAGCAGCTTGACGAAATTTCTGTCCTTGAACAGTACTGACATCTTTACCTTTTCTTCGGCAGTCCGGAAAGTGGTGGGTTCCTCTTCTCTCAGAAAGAAGCAGGCCGCTATGACATATGCACCTGCATACATGAAGAAGATGCTTTTTAGGCCTGTGCTCTCCGCCACTCTTCCGGCCACAAACACAGCCACTGCATATCCTGCCGCGCCTGTAGCCCTTATGGCCGAAAAGTGCTCACTCCTGTCCAGCACAAAAGCATCTGACAAGCCGTGGATAGGTCCCTGAAAGAAGTACATTCCGCTGTATATGACCGCATATATAATGAAGATAGTTGTTCCGGTACTGACAACTCCAAGAGTTGCTGCTGCTAAACACATAAATGCCAGCAGTATTTTCTTTCTGGAGGTGTTAGCATATATTTTACCCCAGAAAAGTCCCGCCAGTATTGCGGTGCCTGTCCCAAGGGAGGTTATGGTTCCTACCTGGGTTCCGCTGAATCCTATGGAACTCAGGTATTGCCCTATGAGTGGGCATATTATTCCCAGAGGGCAATATATGAAAAAATATAAAAATGCTCTGCGCAAGTCGCTGTTTTTATTTATTGTCATTCCCGCCTCCTTCAAAACAATTTATAGTATATCAAATAAAATATCCGCAAACAATATTATGAAGAGAAAATTACGGAGGTAAAAAAATGTTAATCGTTGCCATAAGAACACTGATAATGTATGCAGCCTTGCTTTTCTCAGTAAGGATGATGGGAAAATCAGAGCTTTCGAAAATGTCAGCCTTTCAGCTGGTGGTGGTGTTTATGATTGCCGAACTGGCTGCAATTCCCATAGACTCCACAGATGCTTCTCTCATAAACGGCCTTGTGGCCATATTCACCCTTATGTTCCTGCAGGTGCTCATTTCATATATTTCCACTAAAAGCGAAGGCTTTAAAACCCTCATAAGCGGGAGACCTTCCATCCTCATTGAAAAAGGAAAGCTCAATGTAAGAGAACTGTCCCGATTGAGGATATCCATCACAGATCTGCTGGAACAGCTTAGAATTCAGGACTGTCCTTCCATATGTGATGTGCAGTACGCCATTATGGAATCCAACGGACAGCTTTCGGTAATCAAAAAAGCTGTCGACAAGCCTGTAACGCCAAAGGATATAGATCTGGCAGTCAGCGAGGGAGTTCTGCCGGCAATAATAATATCCGACGGCAATCTCTACGACAGAAATCTGATATATTCCGGCGTGGACCTGGCATCTTTTGAAAACAGAATGCGTTCGGCAGGCATAAAAGATATTAAAAAGGTCTTTCTTGCTTTCTGCGATGAAAACAAACAGTTTCATATCTATCTTCATGATTCTGCTTCAGGCCCGTTTACAAAGGAGGTCAAAATATGAAAGATCTGGTAATCGCTGCTGTTATAGTTGCTGTACTAATAGGAGGCTGGGCAGTTTTTGACCATTATTCAGAGAAAAAGATTGACTCCTTCTCTTCATATATAGAAGATGAGATAATTCCCTCTGTTGAAGATGAAAACTGGGATGAGTGTCGTCAGTTGATTGATACCCTCAGCCATCGCTGGCATAAATATAAAAAGAAAGCACTTTTCTTTCTGGACACTACAGAAATCAGCGAAATAGATTATTCCCTGGCAAGAATAGAAAAGTACGTGGATGCCCGAGATGTTTCCAACTCTGCCGGTGAGCTCAATGCCATGTCCGAGCAGCTGAGGTTTCTCCACACTCAGGAAAAAATAAATCCGGAGAACATATTCTGAATACCTGACCGAATCATCACCCCGCAGCATCAATAGGACATATTACGGCAATCGCCGGGTCGGTTAAACCAACTCGGCGATATCGTAAATAAGTCTTTCTGTTTTTTCCCATCCAAGGCATGGATCTGTGATGGACTGTCCGTAAACGCTACCGTTTATCGGCTGACATCCGTCTTCGATATAACTTTCAATCATAAGGCCTTTGACCATTTTATCTATATCTTGGCTGAAACTTTTTGATCGTATAACTTCTTTGCTTATGCGTATCTGTTCCAGATACTGCTTGCCTGAGTTGGCATGGTTGGCATCGACGATGATTGCCGGGTTGGCAAGATCTGCACGCATATACATATCGCAGACAGTTCTGAGATCTTCGTAATGATAGTTAGGCATGGACTGTCCTCTCTTGTTCATGTATCCTCTGAGAATTGCATGGGCATAAGGATTTCCCTGGCTGACTACCTCCCAGTTTCTGTATATAAATGTATGGGAATTTTGTGCTGCTATCATGGAATTCATAAGCACGGAAAAATCTCCGCTGGTAGGGTTCTTCATTCCTACAGGCACATCAAGGCCGCTGGCTGTAAGACGGTGGAACTGATTTTCCACTGAGCGTGCTCCTACGGCAACATACGACAGCACATCACTTAAATATCTGTAGTTTTCGGGATATAGTATCTCATCGGCGCAGAAGAATTCCGTCTCCTTCATGGCTCTTATGTATGTTTCTCTGATGGTGATTATACCCTTGAGCATATCTTCGTTCATGTGAGGATCTGGTTGATGAAGCATTCCTTTGTATCCGGTTCCGTTGGTTCTCGGCTTGTTGGTATATACTCTTGGTATAATGCATATTCTGTCCTTTACCTTGTCCTGAACTTTTCTGAGTCTGATAAGGTAATCCAGTACTGCTTCTTCGTTGTCTGCCGAACATGGTCCTATCAGCAGTATAAATCTGTCGGAACTTCCATCCAGAATATCTTTGATCTCTTTTTCAAAATTTTCACGCTTTTCTTCGTACTCGTGGCTTATGGGAAACATTTCCTTTATTTTCTGAGGTATGGGAAGTTTCCTTTTAAATTCCATATTCATATCTTATTCCTCCACTTTTTCCTTATCGAAGAGTTTTCTTCTTTCTGTTGAACGTCTCATCATATCCTTGATGCCTTCCTTATCTGCCTCCATGAGCATACGCTCCAGGTTGGAAAATTCCATTGTAAAAAGCTTCATCTGATGCAGCAGAGCATCTTTGTTCAGCAGGAACAGCTCGCTCCACATGGTTTCGTCTATGCGGGCTATACGGGTAAGGTCTCTGAAAGAATCACCTGTATAGTCTTCCAGCTTTTCTGTATGGTTGCATGTCATGAGAGACATGGCAATACAGTGAGTCAGCTGAGATACAAACCCGATCATCTCATCGTGATCCGCCGGTGACAGCTCGGAAATCCTGGCAAATTTAAGTATTTCCCCTATATGTCTGCATACGGATTTGGCTTCTTCGGTGTTTTTCTCTGTAGGAACAACAATGTAGTTGGCCTGATAAAACAGTTTCTCATTGCTGTGCTTTATTCCAAGCTTCTCACATCCGGCCATGGGATGAGCGGCAATATACTCGCAGTCATCTCTGAGCATGTTCTGCACATCCTCCACCACGCAGCCCTTTACGCCGGTTACATCTGTTATTATTGCACCGCTTTTGAAATACTGCTGATTATCCCTTATCCATTCCTTGAATATGTGCGGGTAAAGAGCAAATATCACGATATCAGCCGAACCTATCATCTCAGGGTCGACTTCTGTGGTTCCCCTTTTGATTATGTTATTTTTAAGGGCATATTGAATAGTTTCCTTGTCTGTGTCTATGGCGCTGACCTTGTATCCTTTTTTGGTAAGTCCTTTGGCATAGCTTCCGCCTATCATTCCAAGTCCTACTATCAATATGTTCGTCTTATGATTTATCTTCAATTTTCTCTACCTCGATTCCCAGTGATGTAAGTTTCTCGAAGAAGTCCGGGAAACTTTTCGTTACCGCTTCTGCTCCTTCTATTTCACCGCCTGTCAGTGTCAGCAGTATTGCCGCCGTCATCACTATACGATGATCATTGTGACCTGCCACAGGCTTTTCCGGCTTTTTGAATTCCGCCGGATAAATTATTATTTCATCTTCATAGACTTTTACCGATGTTCCGAACTTTCTCAGTTCTTCTGCCATTACTTCGCCGCGGTTGCTTTCTTTTATTTTAAGTCTTCCCGTACCGGAAAAGATTCCTCCGTTGCCGGCTGCCGCCACGGCAAAAAGTATAGGCCCCAGGTCAGGGCAGTCCGAAACATTTAATATAGGTGTTCCGTTTTTAAGCTGCTCAAACATTTTTCCATATACCCTGTCGCCCTGAATACTGTCAGGATTAAGATTATCGATTATGACATCTCCTCCGAATACATTAAGGGCTTCGAAAAATGCAGCATTGGAATAATCGCCTTCCACGAGAACCTTTCCGGCTTTATACTCCTGGCCGCCTTTTATGAATATGGTATTTTCATCCTGCCAGAGTACCTTCACTCCGAAAGTGGCAAGAGATGCTATGGTCATGTCAATATATGAACGGCTTTCCACCGGAGGTGTTATGGTTATAAGGCTGTCTCTGTCAAGAAGCGGCAGAGCAAATAAGAGTCCGCTTATAAACTGGCTTGATACATTACCTGCCAGCTTGAATTTTCCCGGCTTTAATGGTCCTCTGACTCTTACGCTTCCATCCTCCTGAGAAAATAAAAGCCCTCTTTCTCTGCACAGATCCTTATATATTCCCAGCGGCCGTTCCATAAGCCTGCGGCTTCCTGTCAGCACGGCTTCAGCACCGGAAAGAAGGCACAGAGGTACAAAAAATCTCAGAGTGCTTCCGCTTTCATTGCAGTCAAGGGTCCTTTCGGGAGCAGCCTTAAGGATATCTATCCCCGTTACAGTCATGCTTTCCCCGGATCTTACGCACTTAACTCCCATAGCCTCAAGGCATTCCACAGTAGCGAGAACATCTCTTGATTCAGCTATGCCCTCCACCACGGAAGTGCCTTTTGACAGTCCTGCGCATATGAGCATCCGATGAGCCATGCTCTTTGAAGGAGGCGCTTCTACTCTTCCGCGAGCCTTGCCTTTTTTTATAATCACTTTCATATGCCTTCTCCCGTCTTCTCTGTCAGGTAATCTATGGCTCTCAGATATCCGTCGGTTCCCTGTCCCATTACGGTAAAGCAGCATGCCTGTCTTATATAACTGATCCGCCTGAAATCCTCGCGCTTTGTCACGTCAGAAATATGTACTTCAACAGTGGGTATGCCCACGCTTTTTACAGCATCCAGCAAAGCTATGCTGGTATGCGTATAGGCTCCGGGATTTATAACTATGCCGTCGGCCTTTTCGAAATATGCCTGATGAATCCTGTCTATCAGTGCTCCTTCGTGATTTGACTGAAAGAATTCAGGTTCTATGTTTCTGTCTTCACAATATTTCCTTATTTTGGCCATAAGATCGCTGTAGCTTTCCGTTCCGTATTTGTCCGGCTCTCTGATGCCCAGCATATTTAAATTAGGACCGTTGATAATTATTATTTTCATCTCAGTTCCTCCGCAATCTTTGCAGCTGCCTCATCTGCGTTTCCATTGTTTTCGACTATGAAGTCAGCCGTGTCCGTATATATGCGGTATCGCTCATGGTACCGTTTTTCTATCTGTTCCATGTCGGCAGCAGTAGGTCTGTCCGCTGTAGGTGTAAGGAGTTCCGGTTTTCTGTCTATGAAGAAAATTCTGCCGTTAAGTCTTAGGGCATCTACATTTTCCTCCCTAAGCACAGTGCCTCCTCCTGTGGAAATAATGATACCGCTTTGCAGTGATGCTTCTCTGATTACCTGACTCTCTGCATCTCTGAAATATTTTTCTCCATATTTCAGAAATATATCGGTGATCTTCATTCCGCAATTCTTCACCACCATGTCATCTGTATCAATCAGTTTTCTTCCCAGCTTTTCCGCAAGTATATTCCCTATTGTGGTTTTTCCGCATGAAGGCATACCGGTAAGGACAATATTGCATTTTTCGTTATAAATTTTTTTATATATTTCTCCGCAGGTTTCTTCCGGGTATTCTTTACTCAGGAAAAACTCGGAAGCCTTTACTGCCTGCACAACAAGCATATAAAGTCCTCCCTCCGACCTGAGTTTTCTTTTTGCAGCCTCTGAAACCAGTCTGCTTCTCAGCGGGTTGTAGATTACATCCACTACCCCCTCCAGATGGGAAAATTTATCAAGTTCCAGAGGAGATTCAAAGGCTCCGGGATACATCCCGCAAGGTGTCGTGTTTATAATAATCTCTCCGTCGCCATGGCGGAGATAGGCATCGCTGTAGGTTACCGCTCCTTCTTTGCGGTTTCTGCTGAGTTTCACCACTTCCGCAGCATTGAGCGCTCTTAAGACCGCAGCTGCGGTATCAGATGTGCCTCCTGTTCCGGCAATTAGTGCTTTTTTTCCGTATGCATCAATTCCTGCATGGTCAAGAAGCGCCTTCAATCCGTCAAAGTCCGTATTATGACCTATAAGCTTTCCTTCCATGTTCCGGATGCAGTTTACTGCACCTATAGCCCGTGCCTGAGGTGTAATCTCGTCCAGAAAAGGTATCACACTGTGCTTATACGGAATTGTGACATTTACTCCCTTGAAGTTTTTTTCCGTGAGAAATGCCGGAAGTTCTTCAGGGCTCAGTTCTATAAGGTTGTATTCATAGTCTGCTATAAGGGAATGTATATCTTTTGAAAAACTGTGACCGAGCTTTTCCCCTATCAAACCGTACTCTGTCATTTTTCTCCTCCAAGGAAACCCGTTCCGTATCTTACCGTGAGAAGGTCGGCAGTTACAATAGCTGTCATGGCATCCACTACGGCTCTTGCTCTGTGGACTATTGCAGGATCATGTCTGCCCTTGAGGCAAAGCGGAGTATTCTCCTGTTTCACGAAATCAATTGTCTCCTGATTTACAAATATTGAAGGCGTAGGCTTTACAGCTGTCCTGAAAAGGACCGGCATACCGTTGGTGATGCCGCCGTTTATACCTCCGCTGTTGTTGGTGGTTGTAACGACTCTGCCATGCTCATCATATCTCATGGCGTCATTGGCTTCAGAGCCTCTCATATTGCAGATGTCAAAGCCTGCCCCGAACTCGACTCCTTTAACTGCCGGAATGGAAAACATGGCATGAGCAATAAGGCTCTCAAAGGTGTCAAACCACGGTTCCCCAAGACCTGCCGGCAAGCCGGCAATAACAGTCTCCAGAACGCCTCCCACGCTGTCGCCTTCACTGGCGGCATCGGCTATCTCATCTTTCATGAGATCTCCAGCCTTGCTGTCAAGCACCGGAAAGAGTCTATCGTTAAGAAGACTTATGTCACGAGAAACATCTTCGAAGTTTCTGTCTCTCACACCATGGCAGCTTTTAATGTGGGTAGCCACAGCTATTCCCTTGCGCTCAAGAGCCTGATTTAAGATTGCCCCTGCTGCCACAAGTGCCGCGGTGATTCTTCCGGAAAAATGACCTCCGCCTCTATAGTCCTGAAACCCGCCGTACTTACAGAAAGCCGTGTAGTCGGCATGAGAAGGTCTGGCCTTGTCCTTGAGTTCTCCGTAATCTCTGCTTCGTGTGTCCTGATTTCTTATCATTATGCACAGAGGAGTTCCTGTGGTATATCCCTCAAAAACACCGCTGAGAAATTCTATCCGGTCAGGTTCCTGTCTCTTTGTTGAAATTCTGCCGTAAGGCTTCCTTGCGGCAAGTTTTTTTTCTATATATTCATCATCGATCTTTATTCCCGGTGAAATGCCGTCGAGAACCGCTCCTATGGCGGGACCGTGACTCTCTCCGAAAAGAGTGATCGTGAGAGCTGTGCCGAAGGTGTTTTTCATCGGAAAGCCTCCTCATAATCTTTTATAAGTTCTTCTGCACCGGCCTTTTTAAAGTGGAAACATCCGATCTTGTCCACTCTGACAGTCATTATTCCACCGGCCTGAGCTTTTTTGTCGTGCATTGCCTTTTCTGCGACCTCCTCTGCCGGCGCATTGCATTTAACAGGGAGCCCTTCTTTTTTCAGCAGTGCCGTGAGTCTCGCCCTGAGATGAGGTGCGGTCATTGGTATCATGCCCAGAGCAACACATTCGCCGTGATAAAGATCCGTAACGCTTTCTATTCCGTGGCCTAATGTATGCCCGAAGTTCAACACTCTGCGAAGATTATCCTCTTTTTCATCTGCGGCCACCACTTCAGCCTTTATTCTCAAGGCGCCTGCTATTATATCTTCAATCTCGTTTTTGGCATCACATTCTTCAATCAGCTGAAAAAGCTCTGAATCACAGGTCATGGCCATTTTTATTGCCTCTGCCATTCCGCAGGCAAACTGTCTGTCACTTAATGTATCAAGAACATCAGGGTCTATAAGTACCGCTTTGGGCTGACAGAAAGAGCCTACTATGTTTTTGATTCCGCAAAGATCTACCGCCGTCTTTCCTCCCACAGATGAATCCACCTGAGAAAGCAGTGTTGTCGGCACATTGTAGAAATCTATTCCTCTCATATAGCATGATGCTGCGAATCCTGCCAGATCTCCTATCACTCCGCCGCCTACCGCAATAACACAGTCTTTTCTGGTGAAGTCATTTTCAAGCATCACCTGGCAGAGCATTTTGAAATTCTCCATGTTTTTAGATTCTTCTCCGGCCTCCACTGTGACTTTTACATAATCTCTGCAGCGTTTTGCCACTGCGTCGGCATATTGCGACGGAACACCTTCATCTGTAACTATAAGAGCTTTCCTGTCCAGTCTGAAAAATTCCCCCGTCCGGGACAGTGCTCCTCTTTCCACCACGATTTCATAGCGGTCTTTACCTAACTCAACGGGAATTATCATCTCATTCCTCCTGATCATGCAGATTGTTGTATGAGCCTACAATTTTTATCTTGTCACAGCAGCTTTTCATCTCTTCGACACATTTTCTGCCTTCTTCACCGTATATATCTCCTTCGGCCTCTACATAGAAGTAATACTGCCATAGAAGTTCTTTCATAGGTCTTGACCGCAGTGTTCTCATATTGAACCCGTATCTTCCAAGTATGCTCAGAGCACCCGCCAGTGAACCCGCCTCATTTCGCGCCGTAAACAGCAGGGAAAAATATGTGTTGCCGCTGTCTCCGGAAGCCCTGTTATCTACAGGAGAGAAAACAGCGAATCTTGTGGTGTTGGTTCTGTCATCATTTATGCTTCTGGCAACCACGTCAAGACCGAAGAGCCTGGCTGATTCAGCGCTTGCCACTGCTGCAATGCTTTTATCGTTCTGCTCCTTGACATATTGAGCTGCCAGCGCCGTATTGGAATATTCTATTTCTTTCAGTCCTTTTTCCTTGATAAAGGAAGAGCACTGTGAAAGTGCCTGAGAATGGCTGACAACAGTCTTTATGTCTCCGAGAGTTGCGCCCTCAATTCCCAGAAGGTCGTGAGTCACCGCCAGGTCGTACATTCCGTTTACAAAAAGATTTCCTGAAAACATCAGATCATTAACCTGATCCACGTCACCGGCAAAACTGTTTTCCACCGGCAGAACGGCACAGTTGCATTCCCCGTTTTCTACTGCCTCATAAGCTTTTTTAAAACTGGTGTATGGGATTTTGGCTGCCTTTGGGAATATTTTGCATGCAGCGATGTGTGCAAAAGCACCTTCTGTCCCGCAATATGCAACTCTTACTCCTTCAAGTATGCTGCTCTGATACCTCCTTGAAATCTCCATAGTGCTTTTCAAGAAGCTGTTATAATAGGACTTGAGCTCCGGATCTTTTATTCTCTCGGCACCGTTGGCCAGAACCTGCTGTTCTCTTTTAGGGTCATATACCGGCAGCCCGTTGACTCTCTTATATTCAGCCACCTTGGCTACAAGCTGCATCCTTTTTGAAAACAGTTCTGCCATCTGATTGTCGGTTTCCGTTATCTGTTTGCGTATGTCCTTTAAGTCTTCCATCTGTCTCTCCCTTGAATTGCTGTCTGTGTAAAAAGTTATCACTGTTAACTATATTGAATTATAAGCATTTTTTTATTGTAAGTCAACCTTTCTTTGCCACATATTTAGCCGTTTCAACAGAATTTTACTTATTTTTTTAAAATTTATTGCATAATGTTTTCCCTGAGATTATAATTAAGTTAACATTATTAACTCAGGAGGGTTACATGGAGGATACAGGCAACTATAAGGCCCTTAAAGAAAAACTTCTTGCTGCGGGAATCGATGAAATCGCCCTTCACGGTGTTTCAGGCTTTTCTCTCCGAAGAGTTGCTGCAGCCTGCGGTGCCAGCTGTGCAGCTCCTTACAAGCATTTCAAAAATAAGGAGGAATTTATCAGTGCAGTAATAGCCTTTGCCAACGAGAAATGGGAACATCTGGGCAATCAGATAAGTGAATGTTTTGCCGATCCTGCCCAGCGTGTGGCAAGCCTGTGCGTTGCCAACGTCAAATTCAGAATAGCAAATCCTCTATATGGTGCAAATCAGGACACTTTTGACAGACGGATTTCAGACGAGATATACAGTTTCTGCAGCCGTAATGATCGCAGCGATGCCGACAGCCTTTTCTTCGGGGTAATGGCCCTCACTCTGGGAGCCGCCGCTATGATAGAATCCGGCAAGCTTGAAAACTGCAAAAAAAGTTATGATATGCTATATGAAAAAATTAAAAACACCCTTGAATAATCGTTCAAGGGTGTTTTCTGTTTATATTATTTCGTACATAGTTGCAGCGTCTTCTTTTTTGCAGGATTCACTCAGATTCAGAACCTTCGCGCTGATGGAACTGTTTCCGAATTCTATCCTGATGATATCACCTGTTTTTACCTCCGTTCCTGCTTTGGCGACTTTGTCATTTATAAAGACACGCCCCTGATCGCAGGCTTCCTTGGCAACGGTACGACGCTTTATGAGCCTGGAATTTTTCAGAAATTTATCTATCCGCATATGGCTCCCTGGATAAGCTATTTATTTACAGCGTCCTTTAAAGCCTTACCTGCTTTGAATACAGGAGCTTTTGAAGCTTCGATTTCGATAACTTCTTCAGGCTTTCTAGGGTTTCTTCCCTGTCTTGCCTTTCTTTCTCTTGTTTCAAAAGTACCGAATCCGATTAACTGTACTTTTTCGCCCTTTACCAGTGCTTCTTCAATGCTTGCAACTAATGCGTTGATTGCCAGTTCAGCATCCTTTTTGGTGAAATCGGTTTTTTCTGCTACTGCAGCAACTAATTCAGCCTTGTTCATCTAAAATTCCTCCTTAAAATATGAGATTATCATTTGTCTTCTTCCGACTGTTTGGCCTCTTCCCATAGCCTGTCCATTTCTTCGAGAGTCATATCTGTAAGATGTCTGCCGCAAGCCAGACTTCTGTCCTCGATATATGCAAATCTCTTCATGAATTTGCGGGTGGTGGCACGCAGGGCTTCCTCCGGATCTACCTTTAAAAACCTTGAAACGTTTACTACGGAGAACAGCAGATCTCCCAGTTCCTCTTCGAGCCGCTGCTTATTCTCTCTGTGTTGGATGGCTTCCGTAAGTTCGCAGGTCTCCTCTGTAACTTTTGCCAGAGCTCCCGATATATCATCCCAGTCGAATCCCACGTCTGCCGCTTTCTTTTGTATTTTAGTGGCTCTTGTTAAAGCCGGAAGTGCATTGGGTACCCCCTGAAGAATATGCAAATTCTCAGCGGACTTTTTTTCCTTTGCCTTGATATTCTCCCATTTTTCAAGGACATTGTCAATAGATTTCGCATCATTATTTGATGTTTTTTCCAAAAAAACATGGGGGTGACGGCGTATCATCTTTTCGCATTCTCCATTGATTACATCCGTCAAATCAAAGTTGCCGGATTCCTCCGCCAGATTTGCATGGAATACTACCTGGAGCATGACGTCTCCCAGTTCTTCTTCCAGGTTTTCTTTACTGCCCGTGTCAATGGCTTCTACCACCTCATAAGCTTCTTCTGTCATGCAGCTTCTCAGGCTTTCGTGAGTCTGCACTCTGTCCCACGGACATTCTCTTCTCAATGTGGATATTATATCTTTGAGCCTCCCTATAGCCTCCTGGGGAGTTTCTGCCGCCTGTGACAGGTGAATATATTCTTTCTTCATTTTTTTCCTTTGCCTTGCCAACTTATTTTATGAACTTATCAAGAGTTTTAACCATCTTATCGCCTTTAGGGAGTTTGCCTATTTCTGCCTTTGTGATCGTCTTGGTAGCAAGAATCAGGAAGCCGTACACAACCACACCGACAAATATTGCTCCCAGTGTAGCAATGGTGTTGCTTTCAGCTACCATATAAATCAGCCTGTATGATGCAAAGGCACTTACTCCCATGAGCGCTGATACAATTATAGGTTTGACAAAAACCTGTACATTATCTATCTTGACGCCTGTGTATCTTTTCACATCTCTCAGATTCAGAAAAAAGGCAATGGCATATACAAATATGGATCCCATGGAAGCTCCTTTTATATTTATAAAAGGAATTCCCACAAATATATAAGTTGCAACTATTTTTACAACTCCGCCTATGGCCAGGTTCTTTACCGGCAGCATCTGCTTGTCAATACCTTGCAGAATTCCCGTTGTTGTCTGAAGTATTGCCATAAATGCCACACCCACGCACATTATCATAAGAGTAGGCGCCGCATTAGCCACGCCTGCAGGATTCTTTGGGAAAAGAAGAAGCAGTATAGGCTCAGCAAGGACCATTATGCCTATCGCGCATGGCATTCCGATTATCATGCTGGCTCTCATTCCCAGATTGATGCTCTCATTCACTTCTTTTTTGTCGTTAAGCTTGAAAGCTGCAGCAATAGCCGGAACCATGGCAACTGCCACCGCCTGGGTTACTGCCTGAGGGAGCCCCGCCATAGTGGCACAGTAGCCGCTGAGCTGTCCCCATAATATTCTGGCTTCTTCAAGACTGAAACCAGATGACATGAGCCGTCTTGGCACGATCATGCTATCTGCAGCATTTATCAGAGGGAGTATGGATGAGCCGATGGTTATAGGTATGGCTATTATGAGTATCTGTTTGATTATGGATGCGCTGCTTTCCTTTACGGCACTTCGGCGATGTCGCTTTATGTTATATCGGATTGCCCGCTTGTTCCCCAGATATATCAGGAATATTATCACCAGACCTGCAATGGATCCTGCCGTAGCTCCGAAGGTGGCTCCTGCTGCCGCCGACTCCAGAGACTTATCCATGAAGTAATATGCAAGAAACAATCCTGTACATACTCTTACAACTTGCTCCGCAAACTCGGATAATGCAGTAGGGTTCATGTTCTGCCTTCCCTGAAAGTACCCTCTGAAAGCTGACATTACAGATACGAAGATGAGTGCAGGCGCTATTGCTTTCAGCGGCTTTACCGCACCCATATCTTCAATGGCATATTTTGCTATGAGCTCTGCACCGAAGAAACATATGCAGAAGGCAAAGGTCCCGATTCCCAGCAGAAGCCAGGATGAAACTCTGAACACCTTATGAGCTCCCGCATAGTTTTTGAGTGCGATTTTTTCCGAAACAAGCCTCGATATTGCTACCGGAATGCCGGCTGTGGCCACCACGAGAAAGAACGAATACAGCGGATAGGCATATCCGTAATATGCCATTCCTTCTTCTCCTATCATACCTTGTAGCGGTATTCTGAAAACAGCCCCCAGGAGTTTTACTATAAGACCGGCAACTCCCAGTACTGCAACACCTTTTATTATTTTATTTCCTGACATTATATCCTCCGTTAAAGCTTAGCTAAAATCTTGTCTGTCGCTTTCTGTGCTTCAAATATTGTCTTTTCCAGATCTATGGTAGTGAATTCTCCACCGTCATACAGAACCTTGCCGTCTACCATGGTAAGCACCACATCGCTTCCGGAAGCGGAATATACCAGGTTATTCTTGAGATCGTGAACAGGATGCATATGAGGTCCTGAAATGTCCAGTACAATCAGGTCAGCAGCCGCACCGGCTCTTATTATTCCGCAGTCGTCTCTTCCCTGTCCCAGTGCACCTGCCCTGGTAGCCGCATATATGGTCTGATCCGGGGATACCACCTGAGGATCGCCAAAGTGAACCTTAGGTGCTATTGCGAAGCATTTCATTTCTTCAATGAAATTCAGGCTGTTGTTACTGGCTGTACTGTCGGTACCTATGGCAGTGTTTATTCCTCTTTTGAGAAGTTCAGGCACGTTGCAGACTCCACTGGCCAGTTTCATGTTGCTTACAGGATTCACAGCAACGGTAACTCCTTTTTCTTTAAGGATGTCAAAGTCATCCCCTTCTATCCATACACAGTGAGCCGCTGTTGCCGGAACATCAAAAAGACCCAGCTGGCTGAAATACATCACTGGCGTCTTTCCGCCGTGGCGTTCCTTACATTCCTCGTGCTCTGATTTTGTTTCTGAAACATGAACATGGACTCTGGCGCCTGCGGTTCTGGCATAATCTGCCACAGCCTCCACGGCCAGATGATTGGATGTATATTCACCATGTATGCTCACATCCATTTTTATTCTTCCGTCATATATATTATGATATTCTTCGAAGGTGCGTTTCATTTCCTTCATTGAAGACAGCTGCCATACATCACCGTCATCAAAATTTACTATTGCACGTGACATATTGGCTTTGATTCCGCTGTCCGCTGCAGCTCTGACCATATCGTCCATAAAATAATACATCTCTGTTGATGAAACTATACCAAACCGCAGCGATTCCGCATAAGAAAGGAGCGTTCCCCAGTAAACCGCATTGCTGTCCAGCTTGTCTTCAAAAGGAAATATCTTTTTGTTGAGCCAGTCCTGTAATGCAAGATTTTCTCCGTACCCGCGCATCAGAGCCATAGGCGAATGAGCGTGTGAATTGTAGAATCCCGGCATAAGCAGTCTGCCTCTGCCGTCATATTCTCTGCCCGTGTCTCCGGCAGGTCTGTCTTGTCCGACATAGCTTATGGTTCTGCCGTCTGTAGCTACATACATATTATTTTTTATCTGGTAATTTTCGTCTAAAACAGTTATATTTTTAAAAAGCATATCTTTCTCCTGATTCGTATCTGTTTATTTATCTTAACGATTAAGTATATCATATTTTATAAGTATTTCCAATGGCTTCGATGTGAAAATACGGTGTCAAAAAAAGCGCATAAAATTCCTCTCTTTACAAATACTACTTTCAGAAAGGTCAAGTACAGCAAATGGAGGATTTTTTATATGAAAGCTACCGGAATTGTCAGAAGAATAGACGATTTGGGCAGGGTTGTCGTTCCCAAGGAAATAAGAAGAGTTCTGAGAATCAGAGAAGGCGATCCGCTTGAGATTTATACAAGCAATACAGGAGAAGTGATTTTGAAAAAGTATTCTCCCATTAACGAATTAAGCCAGTTTGCCGGAGAATATGCCGAGACCGCATCAAAGATACTGGGCGGTACTATCATAGTCTCTGACACTGATCAGATAATTGCCGCTTCCGGATCCGAAAAAAAAGAATACAGTGACAAACGGGTCGACTCGGAACTCGACAAAATAATCCAAAGCAAAAACCGCTACTTAAACGAGTCAAAAATAGTGGTGCCAATTGTTTCCCAGGGTGATCCCATCGGGTCCATCACCATTCTGCCAAAGGATGACAAGACACTTGGCGAGGCGGAGCTAAAGGTTGCAGAAGTAGGCGCCTCCTTCCTGGCCCGTCAGATGGAGAACTGAAATCACCGAAAACGGCGGTCATTTATGACCGCCGTTCTTCATGTCTTCCGGCTCGGTTTTCCGCAAGAACTTCAAGAAGTTCCAGCGTTTCTTCCAGATTCTTTTTTTCGTTGACGGTAAGTCGTACAAAAGGAACCTGACCGCCATGTATGAATAGTTTAGGTCCGAATCTGGCTGTGGCATCAGCCAGCCCGAAACCGCTTAAAGCGTTTTTTTCGGCAAAGTTGAGAATAACTTTGTTTCCCTGCTGCTGTATATCCGTAATTGACAGAAGCCCGGCCAGATATCTTATATGAGATATCTTTATAAGGTTTATGGCAGGCTGCGGAACATCTCCGAACCGGTCAATTAGTTCATCGATAATCTCATCTTCATCATCGCGGCTTCTCACAGCAGCGATTTTTTTGTACATCTGAAGTTTAATGCTCTCCTCATAGATATATTCTTCCGGAATATATGCCGAAGCCTTGAGGTTTACGGTTATTTCTTCTTTTTCTTCATTTACTATCTCACCCTGAAGGGCTCTTACGGCATCATCCACCATCTTGCAGTAGAGTTCATAACCTATATTCACCATATGACCGGACTGCTCGGTTCC
This sequence comes from Firmicutes bacterium UBA1702, assembly GCA_002320005.1. GTDB lineage: Bacteria > Bacillota > Clostridia > Peptostreptococcales > Anaerovoracaceae > Fimisoma. The sequence continues at coordinate 111,664 of DCJK01000004.1, read as the reverse complement.
CAGCATGTTGCCTGCACCTCTTATCTCCAGATCTCTCATGGCCACTTTGAAACCTGACCCGAACTCTGTGAATTCTCTTATGGCTTTTAGCCTTTTTTCGGCAGTTTCAGTAAGCACCTTATCCTTCTGGTACATCAGATAAGCATAGGCCTGCTTATTGGAGCGACCCACCCTTCCTCTCAGCTGGTACAACTGAGAAAGGCCATATCGGTCTGAATCCATTATTATCATGGTGTTTGCATTAGGTATATCTATTCCTGATTCCACTATGGTGGTAGAAATCAGCACATTGCTTTCGCCGCTTATAAAACTGAGCATCGCTTCTTCCAGAGCAGTTTCGTTCATCTGACCGTGACCTACCGCAATGCGCGCTTCCGGAACCAGTTCCTGTATCAGATCTGCAATATTGAGTATTCCTCTTACTCGGTTAAATACCACATAGACCTGGCCGCCTCGGGCAATTTCCCGCTGTATTATATCCCTGATAAGGTCATTGTCCTGCTCAAGTACATAAGTCTGCACCGGATATCTTTCTTCCGGAGGTTCTTCTATAAGGCTCATATCCTTGATGCCCGTAAGAGACATGTTCAGCGTCCTTGGTATAGGTGTGGCCGAAAGAGTAAGAACGTCCACATTCTTTTTTATCTGTTTGATTTTTTCTTTGTGTTCCACCCCGAATCGCTGCTCTTCGTCAACTACCAGCAGTCCCAGATCTTTAAACTGAAGTTCTTTTGAGAGAAGTTTATGTGTTCCGATTATAAGGTCTATCTTTCCCTGTTTCAGCTCATCCATTATCTCCTTCTGACGCGAGGCATTTCTGAACCTTGAAAGCATCTCCACTTTAAAAGGAAAATTCTCAAATCGCTCCTTAAGAGTATAGTAATGCTGATTTGCAAGGATGGTGGTAGGTACCAAAACTGCTGCCTGTTTTCCCTCTGCCACACACTTAAAGAGCGCTCTTGCCGCCACTTCCGTCTTTCCGAAGCCTACATCTCCACAAAGCAGTCTGTCCATAGGAAAAGGTTTTTCCATATCTTCTTTTATTTCCTCGGCAGCTCTCAGTTGATCCTGTGTTTCCTCATAAGGGAAGCTGTCCTCAAATTCTTTCTGCCATGTGGTGTCTCTGCTGAAAGCATAGCCTTTTTCCATCTTTCGCTGAGCATATAAGTCGATAAGATCCTTGGCAAAGACGGCTATAGCTGCTTTAGCTCTGGCTTTTGTCGCCTTCCATTCGCCACCGGAAAGCTTGTTTACTCTTGGTACCGAAGACTCGCCTCCTATATATCTCTGAACCAGATCCATCTGCTCAACAGGAACATAAAGAACGTCGTTTCCGGCATATTTTATTCTGATATAGTCCTTCTTTTCACCTTGAACCTTCAGCTGTTCAATTCCCGTAAACCGTCCTATGCCGTGATTTTCGTGCACAACATAATCTCCGGTTCTCAGATCCGTGAAAGATTCCAGCTTCTGCCCCTTATCCCTGTATTTTCTTTTCTTCTTTGGCTTTTTACTGTATCTGAAGATGTCATTATCGCTTATCCAGCAAAGTTTCTCCTCCGGAAAATCCATGCCGGCGGTAAGACTTCCCCGGCGAAATACGATGTTGCCGCCGGTATTTATTCGCGATGTAAACTCTCTCAGATTTTCAATTCTTGCATTCGATGAAGAAACAATAGTTATCTTGTACCCTTTTTTTACATAGTTCTTCAGTTCAGACTCCAGAAGATCCAGATTTCCTCCGAAGTTTATCATCTGACGGCTGTTTACATTATATATCTTGTCAAAGTTATCTATACCTTTTATTCTCTTTGGAAACGGCGTGAAAATTACCGTGTCTTTTCTTTCCAGTATGTCCTGCAGCTGTGCTTTTCCGCATATCAGCGCTGCATCCTGAGGTATAGCTTCTCCGCGCTCCAGAAGGACTTTAAAATCCTCCTTCATTTCTTTTTCGCGGGCATTCAGCGTCTCAAAAATTCTTTCGGGATCGTCCAGCATGACACGTCCTGAAGTCATATAATCCCATATATACTCCGGCTCGCTGTAGAAATAATGGATATAATTCTCCAGCAGCGACATGTTGGGCGTGTTCAGTATATATTCACAGAGCTGGTTTTTTGTCTCTCTGAGCTTTGCTGCTGCATCGCCGTGATTCTTTTCCAGTTTACGGGCCTGTTTTTCGTATTCCTTTTCTACAAATTCAGCTGTTTTTCTGAAAAGCTCTTCGGATATGGTAAGCTGCTTTGCCGGATAGACTTCCACCGACTTAAGGCTATCAACCGAGCGCTGGGTATCCGGATCGAAAGTTCTGATGGAATCCACCTCTGTTCCAAAAAGCTCTACTCTGTACGGATAGGCTCCGTCCGGCGTATAAATATCAGTTATTCCTCCTCTTATGCTGAACTGTCCCGGACTTTCAACCATGGAGACATATTCATATCCCATGGAAACCAAGCTTTTTTTCAGTTCCTCCGGATCCGTATCCTGTCCCAGAATGAGTTTTACAGTGCTCTGCTCGAAGTTCCTATGAGGCGTAAGTTTTTTTACTGCAGCAGAAACAGGCGCCACGACAATAACAGGTTCCCCCTTTCGCAGCGCCTTCAAAGCTTTCATTCTCTCTATCAACTTGTCCTGATTCCTTGCCTCATATCTGAGAAAAAACTGATCCTCTTCGGGCAGCACCATTATAGTTCGGTCTTCTGTAAAAAAAGAAAGATCTTCAGCCAGTCGCTGTGCCCTTATGCTGCCGGACACAATTATGAGGCTCTGTTCTTCTTCCCTGATAAGCTCAGCTGCGCAAGGAGCAACGCGGGCGTCCGATACGCCCGATACATTAATCATCTTTTCCTTCCTCTGTCACTTTTTCTTTTTTGGGTCTTACATTATATTCGTTCATGGCTTTGTCTATTCCCTTTTCCACTATGCAGGCAGCGCCCTCCGCTGCCTTGATAAGAGATTCCTCCAGCAGTGTCTTTTCGCTGCTACTGACTCCTCCCGTAACATAGTCTATCAGGTTTTCTTTTTTGCCTGACCCTATTCCCACTCTGATGCGCGGGAAATCTTCTGTCTGTATCTGGTATAAAATGCTTCTCATTCCGTTGTGTGTGCCTGCACTTCCCTTTTTCCTTATGCGTACGGATCCGGTGGGAATGTCTATGTCATCATATATGACAATAAGATTCTGTGAATCTTCTTTGTAATATTCCAGAGCCTGTCTGACAGATTCACCGCTCAGATTCATATATGTCTGAGGCTTCATTATCAGGACCTTCTGACCGGCTATTCTTCCTTCGCCGGTCAGGGCCTTGAATCTCAGCTTGTTTACTTTAATACCATATTTTTCGGCCAGCAGGTCTACAGCAAGAAAGCCCATGTTATGACGAGTGTTCTCGTATTTTTTCCCCGGATTTCCGAGACCTACTATTATGTACATGGCATTATCCTTTCGTCTTTTTATTTTTTCCCTGCAGGCTCATCAGTCAAATAGCACACTGATAGAACCGTTGGTGAATACTCTTGTCATAGCTTCTGCAAAGAGCGGTGCAACAGACAGGAAAGTCATCTTCGTCAGTCTCTTTTCTACAGGAAGAGGCACGGTGTTAAGAAGAACCAGCTCTTCAATAGCTGAACTTTCGAGTCTCTCCACTGCAGGTCCCGACAGCACAGGGTGAGTGGCTGCGGCCCGCACCGATTTAGCTCCCAGGTCTTTGATGGCATTTGCGGCATTACAGATAGTTCCTGCAGTATCTATCATATCATCAACAATGATACAATTTTTGTCTTCAATGTTTCCGATAATATTCATTATCTCACTCTTATTTGGTTCAGGTCTTCTCTTGTCAATTATTGCTATTGGGCAATTAAGATACTGGGCCAGATTTCTTGCACGGGTTACACTTCCGTGATCCGGTGATACAACCACCAGATCATCCATGTGTCTTTCCTGGAAATATTTTGCGAGGATCGGCATTCCCAGAAGATGATCTACAGGTATGTCAAAATATCCCTGGATCTGGTTGGCGTGAAGATCCATAGTAAGAACTCTGTCTGCTCCGGCTGCCATTATAAGGTCTGCTACCAGCTTTGCTGTAATCGGATCTCTTGCCTTGGCTTTTCTGTCCTGACGTGCATATCCATAATAAGGAATGATTGCATTTATTCTTCCTGCTGACGCTCTCTTCATGGCATCTATCATTATCAGCAACTCCATAAGATTGTCATTTACAGGGTTGCAGGTGGACTGAACTATATATACATCCAGACCTCTGACGGTCTCCCATATATTAACTGATATTTCACCGTCACTGAATTTAGTCACCGTTGCCTTTCCCAGTGGTTTTCCCATTATTCCGGCTATTTCCTCAGCCAGCTCAGGATGTGAATTACCTGTAAAGATTTTGTAGTCAGCAAATACTCCGCTTCTCAATTTGTTTACCTCGCCTTCTTAAATTTTCTTGCAGTAGCTATTATTTCTTTTTCTTCAAAATCCCTTTGGCCGAAACCCATCCGGCCTTTTTCGTTCCCTTTGCGCGGGCAATATACAATGCGTCCCCTTCCACATCTTCCGTTACGGTACTGCCTGCTGCTATATATGCACCTTTTCCGACTTTAACAGGTGAAACCAGATTGCTGTTGCAGCCTATAAACGCTCCGTCTTCCACGACAGACCGGTATTTTTTTGTTCCGTCATAGTTGACGAATACTACGCCGCAGCCTAAATTCACATCGTCTCCCACATCGGAATCGCCTATATATGTCAGGTGTGACGCCTTGGACCCGTCTCCGAAAGTGGAATTCTTCACCTCGACAAAATCTCCGACTTTGCAGTTTTTACCTATATGACTTCCGGGTCTGAGATAGGCAAAAGGTCCTGTTTTTGTGCCGCTGCCTATGGTGCTTTCAGTGATGACCGAACTTTTTATGTCGACATCATCATCTATCTTGGAGTCAGTTATAACCGTATTTTGTCCAATTGAACATCTTTGGCCTATAACCGTATTTCCGCGGAGTGTAACGCATGGTCCTATAAAAGTTCCTTCTCCGATGATGACTTCACTATCTATATACGCGGTGAACTCATCTTCAAAAATCACTCCGTTTTTAACATGTTTTTCTATTATTTCAAGCCTTCTTGCTCTTTTTTCTTCTATTTCGTCTCTGAACATGGCAATCTCCACTCTTATATCAATAGCATTATTTATTTAAAAGCATTTCCCCTACTTTATATATATCTCCGGCTCCCATGGTCAGCACAAGATCGCCGTTTTGGGCGTTTTGGTATACATAATCGGCTATTTCATCAAAGCTTTTCATAAAGGATACCTTTTTTTCAGGGTGACATTCTTTTATTTTTTCTGCCAGGCTGGCTGATGAGATTTTGTAGATGTTTTTTTCTCTGGCCGCATAAATCTCGGCAAGGATAAGCTCGTCAGCTTTCTGAAATGCATCTGCAAAATCATCAAAGAGTGCCAGGGTTCTGGTATAGGTATGGGGCTGGAACAGGCACCACAGTTTGTTGTGCGGAACATTCTGGCAGGCTTCCAAGGTTGCTTTGATTTCTGTCGGATGATGAGCATAGTCGTCCACAATCTTTACTCCTGTTGCTGTGGTTCCGACAATGTCAAACCGGCGCTGAGTCCCCTTATATTCCTGCAAAGTGTCTCTGATTATCCCACTGTCAACGCCCAGGCTGTGACAGCACGCAAAAGCTGCCAGAGCATTAAGAACATTATGTTCTCCCGGGACGGAAAGCTGAACGCGGCAAAGAGTCCTGCCTTCTTTTTTTACGTTGAAAGCAGGCATTCCGTTTTCGTTGAAGTCGATATCTTCGCCATAATACGTGCAATTTTCGTTGAGACCGAAAGTTACCACATTATTGAGATTTTTGATGACCTGACTCACAAACGGGTTTGCCTGATAAGCTACAATCAGACCATCCTCAGGCACAAGCCCTGCAAACTTGTCAAAGGAACTCACAATATGATCTATGTCTTTAAAATAGTCCAGATGATCTGAATCAATGTTGAGAATAATTTCTATACGCGGACGCAGGCTCAGAAAGCTGTCCATATATTCACAGGCTTCTGTCACAAAGTATTTGCTGTGGCCCACCTTCACGTTGCCGCCTATTTCCGCCAGATTGCCTCCCACAAGGATGGTAGGCTCCATCCTGGCTCTGTCTAAAATTAAAGAAACCATAGAGGTTGTGGTGGTCTTTCCGTGAGTTCCGGAAATAGCAATGCTGTTCTCGTATTCGTCCATCAGTACACCCAGCATCTGCGCTCTGGTTACTGCCGGTACTCCTCTTTCGGCGGCTCTCATAAGTTCGGGGTTGTCCCTGCCTACGGCTGCCGAATATACGACTAAATCTGCGTTCTCCACATTTTCTGCTCTATGGCCTATAAAAATTCTTGCTCCTTTGGATGCCAGATGGCTTGTCATGTCGGATTCCTTCATGTCGGAGCCTGTTACATTGTACCCTCTTGATAATAAAATCTCTGCAATGGCAGACAGGCCTATGCCGCCTATCCCAATGCAGTGTATTGTCTTGTATTGTGATAAGTCTATCATGCTTAAATGCGCCTCCAAGTCTAATGACATAATTATCTAAGTTATTATATCACATTCCTATAAGAAATGTTTATAGAAATTTGACAAAAAAAGAAAAAAGAAATAATATAGTACCATCAGAGATAAGGGAGGGAGAAATGAAGCGTACAGAAAGAGTCGGGGCGATGATAGAAATTCTTACCCAGTCCCCTAATAAAGTCTACAGCCTGCAATACTTCTGTGATTTGTTCGGAGCTGCCAAATCCAGTATAAGTGAGGATATCAGAGCATGCAATGCGGCCCTTGAGTTTACGGGAGGAGGCAGACTGGAAACAGGTACAGGCGCCAAAGGCGGTGTCAGATTTGTGCCTCACATATCTGACGAAAAGCTGGCACAGCTTCAGGAGGAGTTCTGCAGAAAACTTTCAGACCCAGGCAGAATGCTGGGTGGAAGCTTCCTTTACACATCCGACATATTTTTCGACCCTGAGTTCATCAAAAAGATAGCTGCTGTCTTTGCAAGAAAATTTAAAGACTGCGGAGCCGACTATGTGGCAACTGTTGAAACAAAAGGTATACCTCTTGCTGCCAATGTTGCACAGCTGATGAACCTGCCTCTTGTAATCATACGTCGCGAGGCAAAAGTCTCTGAAGGTTCTACTGTAAGTATTAACTATTTTTCCGGTTCTTATGACAGGATACAGCGTATGTCCATGTCAAAAAGGGCTATAAGACCTGATTCCAACGTTCTTGTAATAGACGATTTTATGCGCGGAGGAGGAAGTATCAGCGGCATAACAGAAATAATAGGTGAATTTAATGGTCATGTTGTAGGTGTTGGTGTTGCCATTGCCTCCACAGAACCTGTTAAGAAAAAAATAGAGAACTACACCTCCGTAGTTTTCCTCGGCGATATAGATGAAGAAAACAAAAAAATTACAGTTACACCAAACTTTGACATATTTTGAAAATATTATTGCAAATTACCCATTTTAAGGGTATACTGAAAGTGTCATAAAAGTGTACGTGTAAGGAAGGTGAAAAAATGAATATTACCGACGTAAGGATCCGAAAGGTTACCGACGAGGGAAAAATGAAAGCTATCGTTTCGGTGACCTTTGACAATGAGTTTGTGGTGCATGATATCAAAATCATCGATGGCCAGAACGGTTTGTTTATTGCTATGCCGAGCCGTAAAATGAGTGAAGGTGATTTTAGAGATATAGCCCACCCGATTGTCTCCGAAACTCGCAACAAGATTAAGGACGCTATTTTCGCTGAATACGAAAAGCTGTTGTCTGAGCAGGAATGCTGTTCATGCTGCGGTGAGGAGGATGCCTGCGATGGCTATGAGGCTTGCTGCGGTAGCGTATGTGACTGTGCAGAAGCCTGCAGCGAAGCATAAGTAGTACAAGCTGCACCTGAACCTGTACCCAGGTGAGATTTTCGACGGCGCCGGGCACGGGATTGTGTCATAATGTTGGGCACAGCTTAAGGCTGAGGACATCATACTTAGATTCGGCCATTCAGATGGCTGTCTCCGGAAATGACAATTACTCTGTCGGATACATAAAAAACGAGCCTGCTACCCGTGCGGTATTACCGCCGGATGCAAGGCTCTTTTTTTACTTTATATCAGATGTGGTGGCGGTATGTCAATGATCATCCGCTGATGCCCCGGTAGATTGCCCGGAGCCTTTTTAATATCAGTCATCTCTTCTGAGGGTTGCCTCCATGACTCTGATTATGTTGGTATTTCCCGGAACATCTACAGGTACTCCGGCACTTATAACCACAAGTTCGCCCTCCTTCACAAGTCCGGCTCTGAGAGCTTTTCTTGCACAGTGTCCAAACAGATCTTCTATTTCATATCTGTAATTGGCCATTACAGGCATTACTCCCCAGATGAGTGACAGCTGATGGTATGTTTTCTGATAAGGCGTAGCTCCGATTATCATTATTTCAGGTCTGAATTTTGACATTCTGCTGGCAGTATAACCCGTCTTTGTTATAGCCATGAGAGCTGCTGCATTTATATCCTTTGCCAGTGTGCAGGCGGCATGTCCTACCGCGTTGGTTACATCAAGAGCATCCATCTCATGCCATACAATATTTCTTGATGGTGTTTTAGGTCTGTCAGCCTCCGCCTGCTCAGCTATCTTTGCCATGGCAGCAACAGCTTCCACCGGATATTGTCCGGCAGCTGTTTCTCCGGACAACATTACTGCAGTTGTTCCGTCAAATACGGCATTTGCCACATCCGTTATTTCGGCTCTTGTCGGTATCGGGCTTGTGGTCATTGATTCCAGCATCTGAGTTGCCGTAATTACTATTTTGCCTGACTGAACACATCTTCTGATAAATTTCTTTTGTATTCCCGGCAGTTTTTCATAAGCAACTTCCACACCCATATCGCCACGTGCTACCATTATTCCATCGGCTGCATCGAGTATCTCTTCAAAGTTCTCAACTCCCTGCGTGCTCTCTATTTTTGCTATTATCTTTATTTCGTTGCCGCCGTTCTCCTCCAGAAGGCTGCGTATTGCAAAAACATCGCCTGCACTGCGCACAAAGGATGCTGCAATATAGTCCACATCCTTCTTTATTCCGAAGAGGATGTCCTCTTTGTCCTGAGGGCTCAAATATTCCATATGCAGGTTTACATTTGGGAGATTGATTCCTTTGTGATTGCTTATCTTTCCCCCGTGAACGACTACACCCGCAACATCGGTGTCGGTAGTTTCTTCAACGCGAATTACTATCTTTCCGTCGTTTATCAGTATCAGATTATCTTTTTGCACTTCCTTCGGAAGGTCTTTGTATGTCACACTTACTATTTCAGTCGTGCCCTCCACTTCTCTGGTGGTAAGCGTAAATTTCTGGCCATCCTTAAGGATTTCTTCGCCCCTGACAAAATTGCCTGTTCTGATTTCCGGTCCCTTGGTATCAAGGAGAACGGCAGCCGGTACGCCCAGCTCATCTCTTACTTTTCTGAACAGATCTATTGTCTTTCCGTGTCCCTCATGTGTACCATGGGAAAAGTTGAGTCTTGCAACATTCATTCCCGCTTCCAGCATGGCCCTCAGGGTTTTCTCGTCAGATGATGACGGTCCCAATGTACAAACGATTTTAGTTTTTCTCATGGCGAGCAACCTCCGTCTCAATAGCTTAATAAAAAGTAGCGACTTCTTCTTCAGGTGCAGTGACTTTCTCGACGTTCATCACGTCAAATACAGGTCCTTCACTCTGATACATATGATTAAACTCTTTGCGCACCACAGCTGTCATGACAACCCAGCCTCCATGTTCAAGGCTCCGGGCTTCGGGCCATTTGGCTACCAGTCCGCCGAACTGTATGTCTTCCACACAGCATGTCATTATGTGTCTTCCTATCACAAACTCATCATCGTCCAGACCTCCCCCGAGAAGAGTCCTTCCCTTGACTTTGATTGTCTTGTTGTAATATTTCGCTTCATCCTCATTCATGTCTGTATACCATATGGCATAATCTTTATCGGAGATTTCTATGACATCGGCATTTATATCATAAGGCAGCGGATCTTCAATGTTGTCCAGCTCCACTTCATCCTTGCTGTATTCATACAGTATCTGACATCTGCGGTTTATTACGCGTACCACCTTGTGATACTCCATCTTATCCATAGAACTGTCGAAATATTTGAATACTATGGCTTCCGGTGACTTCATCTTGTCCACCGTCAGGTTTCTCATGTTGTTGTTATATGTCAGGAATGTCCTTGCATCGGCAAATGCCATTTCCTGATAAACCACCCAGTTTTGCGGCAGGGCACCATAAAGGTTGTCCAGAAGCCACATGCCATTATACTCTATAACTGCCCTCTCAAAGCCATATTGCTTTTCAAGGCCGGCCAGGAACTGTGGTGTCAGCTGTTCTTCTTCCTCAACCGTAACTATTTTTACATTGGATGAAGCGAATTTCAAAGGCTGCAGCTCAGTCTCGCCCTCCTCACACAAGAGAACCAATGTCTTTTCTCCACCATTAAACTGCGGGTCTTCCAGTGTTTCCTGTATGAATGTCGTTTTTCCTGCGTCTAAAAATCCTGTAAACAAATATACAGGTATCTCACGTGTACTCATGCTTCAAATCCTTTCTCCGGCTATATTCCGAAAAGCTGATGTATCTTTGTCTCGTCAATGTCTGAGCCTATTACACATAGTCTTCCCGTAATTTCGGCACTGCCGTGTCTTACATCCGGCTCGCCCGGAACATAGTCGAAGTGAATCCATCCGCCGTTTTCATCCTCAACTATTCCCTTTGCCCTGAGAACCATACCATAAGTATGTTCATCTTCCAGCTCCTCCAGTGCTTTCTGAATATTTTCCACTGTAAATTTCTTTGCGGTTTCAATTCCTATGCTGTCAAAGATCTCATCTGCGTGATGATGTCCCTCATGGTCATGATCGTGACCGCAGCAGCAGTGGCCGTCGTGGTCGTGATGATGATGTTCATCGTCATGGTCGTGATGGTGATGTTCATGTTCATCGTCATGGTCGTGATGATGGTCATGCTTTTCTTCATGGTCGTGATGATGGTCATGGCCATGGTGGTGATGCTCATGTTCATCCGCGTGGTCATGGTGATGATGCTCCTCTTCCAGATGGTGAAGAGCTTCTTCGAGAGTATCTTTTCTTTCTATTGCATCGAGTATCTGTGCACCTGTAAGCTGATCCCAGTCGGTGGTTATTATTACTGCATTCGGATTGTGTTCTCTAAGCAGTTCAACAACGGCTTCCAGCTTCTCCTGTGAAAGCTTTGCCGTATGACTGAGAATGATCGAACTTGCATGTTCTACCTGATTATTGAAAAATTCGCCAAAATTTTTCATGTATATCTTTGCCTTACCTGCATCTACCACCGTGGTAAATCCATTGAGGGAAACTTCATCAAGGTGAAGGTTTCTTACGGCATCAATTATATCGCTGAGTTTGCCTACACCTGAAGGTTCAATCAGTATCCTTTCAGGTTCAAACTGTTCTATTACCTGCCTTAGAGCTTTTCCGAAATCTCCTACCAGGCTGCAGCATATGCATCCTGAATTCATTTCGTTTATTTCAATCCCGGCATCCTTTAAAAATCCCCCATCTATGCCGATTTCTCCAAATTCATTTTCTATCAGTACGATTTTTTCGCCTTTGTATGCCTCCTCCACAAGCTTCTTTATGAGCGTTGTTTTGCCGGCACCTAAGAATCCCGAAAAAATATCTACTTTTATCATTTCACTCATCCCTTTTCTTTATATTTTATATAGATTATACCACTTTCTCCGGCGAATTAAAAGTGGTGCCGGGCAATTGTTTTATACCGCACGGTTGTGGTATAATTAAATGTATTGGAGGTCGTTATGGATAAAAATTCAAGAGAATACGAAGTATGCGTGTGCCGCCATGTGACTCGCGGTACCATCGAAGATTACATCAGAGAAAACAATGTCACTGATCTGAAAGAACTTTGCAAAGCCCTGAACATGGGCAACGTCTGCGGCGCCTGCCGTGAGATGATTATGGAAATTGCTGCATCTATATAATACGATGCGGCATTTTTTTCGCTGTTTTCCGAAGCATATCAGAACTTTGCCCAGAAGCATTAACGCATAACTTAAAAATTTTAACGAAAAACATTAAATTTTATGTTGACAAAGGACGAAAGGCGAGTTATACTGCATTTAACGATAAACATTAAATTTTTTATGTATTGCATAGAAAGGGGTAAATCATGAATAATAACACAATATCTAAAGTGAACCGTTTCGGCAAAATAGGAAACATTATAATTACTGTTCTTCTGGTCATCACTATTATTGCCTGCGTAGCTCTGACAGTTGCTGCGGCAGTTATATCTTCTGTACCTGACGAAGCCGTAAGTGTAACTATCACAAAAGGTGCGGAAATAAATGTCAGTGAAAAGTATTTCGGCAGTGTATGGAATAACATGGTAGACAGTTTTGCTTACACCACAGATAATGACAATTTTTCCAATACTCCACCGGAAGAAACGCAGATGGATGCCTCTCTTTCATTTTTCAACAACAACTTTTCATCTGCATTAATCAGTTCCTCTGACGGATATAAAACAATAACCGCTTCCTCGGATCCTGCGGTATACCATGTAAAAAGCCTTACTTCTGCTATTTTCGCCGGGGCGATTTTTATGCTCTCTGCGTCAGCCGCTCTGTTTATGCTCAAGAAACTTTTCAAAGCCTTTGCTGCATGCCAGTCGCCTTTCTGCGATGATGTGGTAAAAAGGATGAAAAATTTCAGTTTCTCCCTTATACCTGTGGCTGTTTTCGCCTCGCTGTCAGAAACGCTTTCAAGTTCTTTCCTCAGCGCAGGTCAGGAAAGCGATATATGCATACAGTGGGGAATAGTAATTGCTTTTGCTGTAGCATACTGCCTGTGCACAGTATTTAAATATGGTGTTCAGCTGCAGCGTGAATCCGATGAAACACTGTAAACAGGAGGGGTAATAATGGGACATATTGTGTTGAGATTAGATCGAGTAATGGCTGACCGTAAAATGAGCCTCAATGAGCTTTCGGAAAAGGTCGGGGTAGCCAATGTTAATCTTTCAAAAATGAAGAACGGGCATATAAGCGCCATACGTTTCACAACTCTGGCTGCCATATGCGATGTTCTTCACTGCCAGCCGGGGGATATTCTTGAATATGATTCTTCGCCGGATGAAGATGATAATTTGTAAAATAATGAGTTGTCTTTCAGGTAATACGTCAAATCTTCGGGAATGACAACTCACTTCTTAAAAAAAGTGTCAAATACGGAGTTTTCCTTATACAAAAAACCAGAGATCCGAAGTTCTCTGGTTTTTTTATATTTAATTTTATTCCGGCATCTGCAAAGAAGCCTTCAAAGTTCCGGCTACTTGCTCAAGTATTCATCTATACCTGCTGCCGCAACTTTTCCTGCGCCCATGGCCTTGATTACCGTAGCTGCACCGGTAACGGCATCTCCTCCGGCAAAGATTCCCGGACGGTTGGTTGCTGCTTCCTCGTTAGTTCCGATTCCTCCCTTTGCATTGGCTTCAAGATTTTCGGTAGTATCAAGAATCAGCGTGTTCAGCTTGGTTCCTATAGCCATTATTACGCAATCCACATCCAGAACGAAGTTGGAGTCCTTTATTTCCACAGGTCTTCTTCTTCCTGAAGCATCAGGCTCTCCCAGCTGCATCTTTACGCATTCGATTCCGCATACATGACCGTCTTCTGTACCCTTTACAGCTACAGGATTTGTCAGATATCTGAAGTCGATACCCTCCTCTACGGCATGATGTATTTCTTCAGCTCTTGCAGGGATTTCCTCGGCTGAACGTCTGTATATGATATATACATTTTCAGCTCCCATGCGCTTTGCGCATCTTGCAGCATCCATAGCGACGTTTCCTCCGCCTACCACGGCAATGTTCTTCGCATGCTGTATAGGTGTATCATATTCAGGCAGATAGGCCTTCATAAGATTTATTCTTGTCAGATATTCGTTGGCTGAACATACTCCCAGCAGATTTTCTCCCGGAATATTCATGAAGGCCGGCAGGCCTGCACCGGTTCCGATAAACACAGACTCGAAGCCCTCTTCTTTCATCAGTTCATCCACAGTCATGGCTCTTCCGACAATAGCATCGGTTACAAACTTGACACCTTTTGCCTCCAATTTTGCAACTTCAGCGGCAACTATTTCTTTCGGCAGACGGAACTGAGGGATCCCGTATACCAGAACGCCTCCGGTTTTATGCAGACTTTCGAACACCGTAACGTCATAGCCCTTGTTGATAAGGTCGCCTGCACAGGCAAGTCCTGCAGGGCCTGCACCTATTACTGCAACCTTATGACCATTGCTCTGGGCAGGCTTGATTTCCTCATCTCCGAAATTTGCTGCATGCCAGTCGGCGACAAATCTTTCCAGACGGCCTATGGCCACAGGCTCTCCTTTTTTGCCGTGAACGCATTTGCCTTCACATTGAGTTTCCTGAGGACATACACGACCGCATATTGCAGGCAGTGAACTGGTTTCGCTTATTATCTTGTAAGCTTCTTCAAACTCGCCTTCTGCCACTTTAGCTATGAAGTCAGGTATTTTAACCATTACAGGACATCCGGACATGCAAGGTCTTTTGCGGCATTTAAGGCATCTCATGGCCTCCCTTACCGCCATATCCTCGGTATATCCCCGGGCTACTTCCAGAAAGTTTTTATTTCTCACATCAGGAGCCTGTTCAGGCATGGGATTCTTTTCTCTTACTAAATTAATCATGGTAACGAACACCTCCTGTCAAACGGCATACATGGGCTCTGTCTTCGGCCTCCTGATCCTTGTAATAATTGCTTCTTCTGATAAGCTCATCCCAGTCAACCAGTGAACCGTCAAATTCAGGTCCGTCAACACATACAAACTTATCTTCACCGCCAATATTGCAGCGGCAGCCTCCGCACATTCCCGTACCGTCAATCATATATGCCGTAAGGGAAGCTATGGATTTAATGTTATGCTCCTGAGCAATCTGGCATACAAACTTCATCATCATCGGAGGACCTACGGCAACGATTTCGTCATATTCGTTTCCTTCCGCAATGAGCTGTTTCAGCTTGTCGGTGGTAAAGGCCTTTTCTCCGTAGGAGCCGTCGTCAGTCACAACATAAAGTCTGTCCACACCGGCTCTGAATTCATCTTCAAGAATTACAAGTTCTTTTGTCTTGAAACCTTCAATCATGTCCACTTCCACTCCGGCTTTTTTCATTCCGGTAGCCAGCGGATATGCCAGAGCATTTCCTGTACCTCCTCCTACTACGCATACCTTTTTCAGTCCATCCATGTGAGTCGGTTTTCCCAGAGGTCCTACAACATCAGCAAGGCAGTCGCCTACTTCCAGCTGATCCATCAGCATTGTGGTTCTGCCTACAGCTGCATAAATCAAATCGATGGTTCCGTCTTTCTCGTCATGGCCTGCCATGGTCAGCGGAATTCTCTCACCGTATTCGTCTGTACGAAGGATGATGAACTGGCCCGGCTTTGCGTGCTTTGCCACAAGCGGGGCATAGATCTTAAGCCAAACCATGTTGGAATTAAGTCTTCTCTTGTATGTTACTTCAAACTTTTTCATTTTGCTCATCCTCCTTTCCTAATTATCCATGCTCTTCTTGCGATTGAGCAGGGTCTCGTATCTTTCCTTTGCAACCTCTTCAGCCTTTTCAAAGAGCTGTTCTGCCCTTTCAGGGAACTTGAGCTGCAGTGAATTGTATCTTACTTCGCCCATGATGAAGTCTCTGTAACTTTCGTTGGCTTCTCCGCTGTCCAGTGAGAGCGGATTCTTGCCTTCTTTTACCAGGTCCGGATTATATCTCAGCAGATTCCAGTATCCGGATCTTACAGCGTTCTTCATCTCAAGCATTGATTTGTTCATTCCGGCTTTTACACCATGGTTAATGCAAGGTGCATAAGCGATAATCAGGGAAGGTCCGTTATATGCTTCGGCTTCTTTGATGGCTTTGAGAGTCTGGGCCGGATTTGCACCCATCGCTACCTGTGCCACATATACGTAGCCGTAAGCCATGGCTATCTGAGCCAGATCTTTCTTTTTGACTGCCTTTCCGGAAGCTGCAAATTTTGCAACGGCACCGATAGGAGTTGCCTTTGAGGACTGCCCGCCGGTATTGGAGTAAACTTCGGTATCAAATACCATGACATTTACATTTTCGCCGGAAGCCAGGACATGATCCAGACCACCGTAACCGATATCATATGCCCAGCCGTCTCCTCCGAATATCCACATTGAAGGTTTTGACAGCATATCCTTGTTTTCTACAACATATCTGGCATCTTCATTGGTGTCTGCCAGAGCTCTGCAAGCCTCGGCAAAAGCTTCTCCCGTCTTTACAGAAGTTGTCGGATCATCCATGGATACCAGCCATGCCTTTGCAGGTATTCCGATGACAGGCTCCAGCCTTTCAGCTGCTGATTTCAGTTCTTTCCTCTGAGCTTCAACTGATATAGCCATACCTAATCCAAATTCAGCATTGTCCTCAAAGAGTGAGTTGGCCCATGCAGGACCCTTTCCTTCTTTGTTTACTGTGTAAGGTGAACTTGGTGCACTGCATCCCCATATGGAACTGCAGCCCGTAGCATTGGCTATGAACATTCTGTCACCGAAAAGCTGAGTTATAAGCTTTGCATAAGGTGACTCACCGCATCCCGGACATGCTCCGGAGAATTCCATGAGAGGCTGTCTGAACTGGGAGCCTTTTACTGTGTCATCCTTAAACGGAACTTCTTTTTCTGTTATGTCATTGAAGAGATAGTTGAATCTCTCCTGCTGGCGGTTTACATATTCGTCTTCTGCAGGCTGCATTTCGATGGCTTTCTTTCTGGCAGGACATACATCTGCGCAGGAACCGCATCCGGTGCAGTCCAGAGCCGAAATTCCGATTGTGAAGAGGCTGCCTTTGTCGCCCTTCATCGGAAGAACCGTGCCCTCTACCTTTTCTGCTTCTTTCTCTGTCAGAACGAAAGGTCTGATTACTCCGTGAGGACATACATAGGAGCACCAGTTGCACTGCATGCAGTTGGCCATGTTCCACTTTGGAACATCCGCCGCAATACCGCGCTTCTCATATGCTGCTGTTCCTGCAGGAACCATTCCGTTGGCCGTGTCAAGGAATGTTGATACCGGAACTTTGTCTCCTGCCATAGTGTTGGTAGGTACCAGAACCTTGTTGAGGTAATCAGTATGCAGTTTATCACGTCCCACCATTTCTGCTGCAGGCTTGTCATCTGCAGCTTCTGCCCATGACGCAGGCACTTCCACTTTGTGTACATGCTCAACACCGGCATCTACTGCTGCCAGGTTCATGTTTACAATCTTATCACCCTTCTTGCCGTAAGTCTTCTTTATGGCATCCTTCATGTATCCCACAGCTTCATCGATAGGAATTATGTCAGCAAGTTTGAAGAAAGCTGCCTGAAGCACCGTATTGGTTCTACGTGCTCCCAGACCTATATCTTTTGCTATGGAAACAGCATCACATGTGTAGAATCTGATGTTGTTCCTTGCTATGTATCTCTTTACCTTGCCAGGCAGGTGTTCTTCCAGTTCTTCATCATTCCATACACAGTTGAGAAGGAAAAATCCGCCCGGTTTAACATCCTCTACCATGTCATACCTCTGCAGGTAAGCGGAATTATGACATGCTACAAAGTCTGCCTGATTTACATAATAGGTTGAACGGATAGGTTCGTCTCCGAATCTCAGGTGGGAGATAGTTACACCGCCGGATTTCTTTGAGTCATACTGGAAGTATGCCTGTACCTTTTTGTCCGTATGGTCACCTATAATCTTTACGCTGTTCTTGTTGGCACCTACAGTTCCGTCTGCACCCAGTCCCCAGAACTTGCATGCCTTTGTTCCCTTAGGTGCAACATCCGGATATTCGGAAGGTGTCAGAGACAGCCCTGTTACGTCGTCGTTTATGGAGATGGTAAATTCCTTCTTAGGATTTTCACTCCAGAGATTCTCGTATACTGCCAGTATGTCTCCCGGCTGAGTGTCCTTGGAGCCCAGTCCGTAACGGCCGCCCACAATGAGAGCGTCTTCAAATTTGGTTCCTCTGAGAGCAGAAACGATATCCAGGTACAGAGGTTCTCCTACGCCGCCCGGTTCTTTGGTTCTGTCAAGAACCGCAATCTTTGTGACTGTATCAGGAATTACATCAAGGAGGTATTTCTGTGAGAACGGTCTGTAAAGATGAACTTCCACTATACCTACTTTCTTGCCTTTTCCGCGGAGATAGTCGATCAGCTCTTCTGCTGCTTCGCATACCGAACCCATGGCAACTATGATTTCTGTGGCTTCCGGATCTCCGTAATAGTTGAACGGCTTATAATCTGTGCCTATTTTAGCATTTACTTTGTTCATGTACTCTGCAACAATATCCGCTGTCTCCAGGTACGCGGTGTTGCAGGCCTCCCTGTGCTGGAAGAAAGTCTCAGGCTGTTCAGCACTTCCCATGCTGTGAGGATGGTTAGGATTAAGAGATCTGTTTTTGAATGCCCTTACTGCATCCCAATCTACCATTTCCTTCAGATCCTCGTAGTCCCATACCTCAATTTTCTGGTTTTCGTGGGATGTTCTGAATCCGTCAAAGAAGTGAAGCATAGGCAGTTTACCTGCTATGGTTGCCAGGTGTGCCACTGCTGCCAGATCCATTACCTGCTGAACGCTGTTGGATGCCAGCATGGCAAATCCTGTCTGGCGGCATCCCATTACATCGGAGTGATCTCCGAAAATTGAGAGCGCATGTGTTGCAAGAGCTCTTGCCGCCACATGGAACACAGTTGGGGTCTGCTCTCCTGCCAGTTTATACATGTTAGGTATCATCAGCAGAAGTCCCTGAGAAGCAGTGAAGGTTGATGTATATGCTCCTGCTGCTATGGATCCATGTACAGCACCTGCAGCTCCGCCTTCGGACTGCATCTCAACTATTTTTACTTTTTCGCCAAATATATTTTTTCTGTCCTGTGAGACCCATTCATCCATGCTTTCCGCCATAGGTGAAGACGGGGTGATTGGGTAAATGGCTGCTACTTCGGAAAAAGCATATGCTACATGAGCGGCTGCCGTATTTCCGTCCATTGTCTTTAATTTTCTCACCGTAATCACTCTCCTTCCCTCATGCCCAAGGCTTCACGCTGCAGATAGTTGTATTCAGGTACTTCCTGTTCCTTTATTACGTGTCTTGCGCATACATATTGACATACATTGCAGTTCTCGCATAATTCAGGATCAATTTCAGCGTGCTTGTCTTTCATGAAGATTGCTCCGTTAGGGCAGTTATTTACACAGTCTTCGCAGGCGATACATGCGGAAGCACATACCTTTGCCTTGTCCTCATAGTCAGCCTTTGAGCTGCAAGGTACCTGCTTCTGACCTTTATAAGGTACAATCACTATAAGGTTCTTCGGACATGCATATGTGCAGTCTTTACAGCCTACGCACTTATCAGGATCCACTTTAGCGGTTCCGTCCACTATATGTATTGCGTCGTATCTGCATACTGCCGTACATGAGCCCTGTCCAAGGCATCCTGTCGTGCAAAGCCCGTTATCTTTCGGGTTAAATTTTTCAAAAGCCTCCTGACATGTCTGCACTCCTCTTTCTTTGTAGAAAGCTGAAGCTCTGAAGCCGCCGCTGCACTTGACAAAAGCAACTTTTTCTTTCAGTGCTGTAAGGTCATGAAGCGTATCTTTTATTATCTTCTTTCTGCATTTTACGGTACATGCAACACAGCCTACACATTTTTCGTAGTCTATCACTGCATGATTGTCGATTATGGAAACAGCGCCTTCAGGACATGCTCTCTCGC
Source organism: Firmicutes bacterium UBA1702 (assembly GCA_002320005.1). GTDB lineage: Bacteria > Bacillota > Clostridia > Peptostreptococcales > Anaerovoracaceae > Fimisoma. The sequence goes on along the minus strand of DCJK01000004.1, from coordinate 91,709 downwards.
ACTCCCCGCAGGAAATACATCCGAAGCCGCATATTTTTCTGGTAACCTCGTCATCTTCTTCTGTTGAGGAGCATGGAATAAAGTTGCTTGCATCTCTCGGAACCATTCTGATTACATGCTGAGGGCAGCAACCCTTATTTGCGCAGGCACCGCAGCCTGTACACCTGTCAGCATCTATAATTACCTTACCATATTCCACCTTCATGGCACCGAACTTACAGACCTCTACGCAGGAGCCTACTCCTACGCAGCCATCCTTACATTCTCCCCTTGAGAATCCGGCCTCAACGGATTCTTTGCAGCTTTTGTACTGAGAAGCTCTTGCCTTACCTGCGGAAAAGCCTGCGCAAAATACATAAGCCACTTCGTCTTTAACCGTAACGGTCTGAACGCCCATAACTTCAGCAATGGCATCAACCTTTTCCTGGCTGCAAGCCGGACATAAAGCCACACTGCCGCCGGCAGCAATGGCTTCGGCGCACGCAAGGCAGCTGTCCTTTCCGCATCCGCCAAGACCTGCACAGTCTACGCCCGGCAGCAGGGAAAGAATCTTTTCTGCCTTCTCCCTTACCGCTACATTTACGGAATTCATACTAATACCTCCTTCATTTGTTGCATAAAAAAAGCCGCAGCAAACCCCGCTACGGCAAATAAGCGACACGATTTTATTTGTACCCGTGTCAACTTTCCATTAACCTTCGCGGAATTTTGCATTATTTTTTTCCGCTAACATGTTTACGACACATGGTCTATTTTTATTATAGAACTATCAAATTTTTTGTCAATACACTTTGTCGATAAAAGTCTGATTCAATATTTTTTCTGACATCCACTTAAGTATCCTGGCAGTCATTCCCCAGATTATTCTGTCCTTATATCTATACAGCGGCAGCACGTTTTTCCCTTTACGCCAGTTGTAATCCGGCGATATTCCTGTCTTTTCATAAGGGAAATCATCTACCTTTGAGACCACGTCCACATCATAGTTTTCCGGAACGGTCTCTGCAAAAAAATCAAGAGGCACGGTAAACAGCTCAGATACCTCGTCTTCATTTATTCGGGTTCTGTCAAGAATTCCTCCGGGCAAAGCTGCCACAAAGGTATATAACGTATATCCGGAAAAACCGTATAAAGTATCAAACTGTCCGAGAATATCAGCTTCTGCCGCAGGTATTCCGGTTTCTTCTTCCATCTCTCTGAGAGCACATTCCAGCGGTGTCTCTCCGTCCTCCATATTTCCTCCCGGAAAACAGATGTCACCCGGCTGTGTTTTCAGTTCTGATGCTCTTACCTCCATCAGAACAGAAAGCCCCTCGTCTGTAGGTACCAAAGGAATGCATACGCTGAAAAATTTATGTTTTCCTATGGTTCCGACTTCCCTGTCTGTAAGTTTTGTCCTGATCTGGTCAATGTCCATTAAAGTCTCCCTCCTGCTCTATAGCCTTTAAAAACCTAATAAAACATAAGGACGATGGTCGCCCATCGCCCTGATATCATCAAAGCAAATTTATCAGTTGAGAATTTCACATCCTTCGAAGTTTACACCGATCATTTCTTCTTTTTCTGCGCTCACGCTTACTACGAAGTCCATGCCGTAGTTCTTTGAAATATCCTTGAGTCTTTCAACAAACTCAGGAAGATCTCCCAGTGAGAAGTCGGCATGTTTAAGTATGCTGTCTATATATATAGTCTCGATATCATGATCCAGGCTGATTATTCCATACAGGAATCCTATGTATTCGTCACTGTTTGTAACATGCTCAAAGTCCTCCATGCAGATTACTCTGATTCTGTACTTCAGGTCATACATCAGTCTGTGATTCTTGTTGATAAATATAATACTTCCTTTGCTGTTCTGTATAGATTCGTTGGCCAGGTCAATCATCTGCTTGGTTTTGCCGCTGCCCTTGTGCCCAACTAATAATTTCACCATAGTAATTCGCCTCCTAAATAAATGTTGCTCGATTGTTCGATTATTTGCTGCATTTATTATACAATAACCCTCTGAGCTTTTCAATGAAAATTTATTTTTTTCGTCCAAGTCTCAGCTGTCCGCAGGCAGCATCAATATCATCGCCAAGTTCACGCCTTATTGTGGATGGTATGCCATTTTGCTGCAGTATCCGGCAAAACTCCTCGGCACGTTTTCTGCCGGTGGTCTTAAATCCCGTCTCCTCAACTTTATTAAGAGGTATCAGGTTCACATGGCACAGCATCCCCCTCAGGAGTTCGGCCAGCTGAACTGCATGGCTGTCTGTATCATTTAAGCCTTTTACCAGGGTATATTCAAAGGTTACCCTTCTTGATGTCTTGCGTGTATATCTTCTGCAGGCCGGAATAAGTTCCTCCAGAGGGTATTTCTTATTCACAGGCATCATGGAACTTCTCAGCTCGTTATCAGGCGCGTGAAGGGAAATTGCCAGATTGACCTGGGGAAAATCATCAGCAAATTTTTCTATGAAAGGTACTATTCCACAGGTAGAAACAGTTATATTTCTCATACTCATATTTCTGCCGGACTTATGAGTCATTATCCGTATAAAAGAGGAAATATTTTCATAGTTATCGAAAGGTTCGCCGGTACCCATTATTACAATATGATTTATTTTTTCGCCGGTGTTCCTTTCTGCTGCCATAACCTGTTCCGACATTTCTCCCGGAGTGAGATTTCTCTTGAGTCCCCCTATGGTGGAAGCGCAGAAACGGCACCCCATTCTGCAGCCCGCCTGGGATGAAATACATATGGTGTTTCCGTATTTATATTTCATGAATACACTTTCAATGGCATTGCCGTCGGAAAGCACAAAAAGGTACTTTCTGGTGCCGTCAAGCGCAGAAATCTGAACCTTTTCAGGCATCAGAAGACCGATGCGGAATTTCCTTGCTGCCAATTCCTCTTTTAAGGAAGCCGGAACATCGGTCATCTTGTCAAAGTCGTCCGCACCTCTGCAGAGCCAGGCGAAAATCTGCCCGGCTCTGAATTTCGGCTGGTTCATATCCTTCATCAGGTCTTCCAGCTGATGTAGTTGTAAATCCTTTAAATTATCAGTCATAATCAGTCAACATCATACCTTGCCAGAATAGCTGCAGGGGTCTTACGCATGGTGCTGAATACAGGTATCAGTCCAACCACTGAATTGAACAGATAGAGTATTATCACAGCTCCGAAGAATACCACCGGATTGATGGCAAACATGCCTGCAATATATTCAATCTTGCACAGATTATATAATATATAAGACATTATCACCACTCCTGCAAGACTTGCCACAGTCGTTATTGCAAAGATCTCTCCCAGGAACATTTTATATATATCGGACTTCTTTACGCCGATAGCTCTGTATATACCTACTTCTTTTATTCTGGACAGGAATGAGGATCTTATCATAAGCAGTATCTCGATGAGAGATATGGCCAGAATTACAAGTCCCAGAATAATTGTGCTCTTAGTCATACTGCTGCGTTCTTTTACATAATCCTTTTTTGCGGTGTCATAAAGAGATACAGCATTGAGATTCTGCGCGTCAAAAACTCCCGCAGCATCTGCTCCGTCAACAGGCGCTATTTCAAATCCTTTGGCATTCTCTATCATAGAATACTTTATGGTATTTACATTTGTAAGGTAAACTCTGACATTTTCCGGGCTTGTGTAATATCCCACTACCTTAAGTTTTTTGCCGTTTACCTTTATGTCAGCTTCCTTGTTGAGCGGCATCTCCTCAGACATGGACTGCGGTACTATTATCTCGTAGTCATTTTCCGGCAGTCTGCCTTTTTTAAGGGTATACTCCTTGTTAAATGTTTTGTAGTTCAGAAGACTTTTATCTGATGACCCGTTCTCATCTGTAGATGATGCAGTCACTTCTGCACCGGAACTGCAGCAGTTATAGAGAATGTCGATGAACATGGAAGGATCCGCGTATATCACAGGCTGCACCTTGTCAGTGATACCCACAATTTTAAACGTCTTGAGATTTTTCACTGCCAATTCTCTGTCCAACATCTGCTGCACATGAGTTATTCCCACCTGCTTTGCAAATCCGTCTTTGAACATTCTCTCGATGGCAAGCTTATCTACCACCACTTCGTACTCGTTTTCCGGCATCCGTCCGTATACCAGATCAGATTCGTTTATGTCTCCTATATCTGTCAATGATCCGTAAATGCTTCCTTCGGCATAAGACGACTGATAATAGAAATCCATCTTGAAATTCATGTTGGCCTTAGAACTTCCGGGAAAGAGATATTTCACCTCGGGCATGCTCTCGTATGACGCAAATTTTTCTGTAGTTATTTTAGGTATTTCAACTCTCAGATATTCTTTGTTAGCACTGATAAAATCCTTATCTTTAACATCCAGGCTTGCATAAATGCTGCTGAGGGAGTAGGTTATAAAAATTCCGGCTGCAACAAATCCGATGAGTAGCAGTTTTTTCATTACAGGATAATTTCCGAGTTTTTTGAAACCCTTAAAGAGAGATGGAAAGAATCCCACAATAGAACTGTATTTTTCTTTTATGCCGGCATCAATAACCTTATCAAAGTCGAAACTGTAGTTTTCGTAAAGAGTTTTATCAATCTCCTTGTAGTGGTCGTCTACAAACTCAATGGCCGAGTTATTGTCAACCACTTCTATCCTGCTGTCATCCTCTGTCTTGATGTAGATGTTTCCGTTCTTAACCACAACATCCACTTTAAGAGAATCATCGCTGCTTCCATAGAAATTGACCTCCACAGACCCTTCTTTTACCTTTTCCTGCTTGTCGAAATCTTTAAGATAGAATTTGTTGTCCAATCTGTAATTCAGCAGGTCCTCTGTCTTGTTTTCATAATCTTTTTCTATGGTGCCGTCTTTAAGTTCTATAACACGTGAGGCATAGAACCTTGCAAGGTCGGCTTCATGGGTTACCAGAACCACAAGCCTGTCACGGGAAATGGACTTGATTATGTTCATTATCTCTATGGTATTGGCGCTGTCCAGATTTCCGGTAGGCTCATCGGCAATTATTATCTTTGGGTTTTTAACTATGGCTCTTGCAATTCCGACTCTCTGTCTTTCGCCGCCGGAAAGCATCCCTGCCATTCTGTTTCTGTATCTGTAGATATTCAGTGTTTCAAGCACATACTGAATTCTTTTTCTGATTTCCTCCTCATCTTTTATTCCTATCATTCTGAGAACCATGGCCACATTTTCGTATACAGTCATGTTTTCCACAAGCTTATAGTCCTGAAAGATGTAACCTATATTCAGATTTCGAATCTCGTCGGCTTTTGAAGATCTTCTTCCTGTAATCTTCTGTCCGTTGACAAATATATCGCCGCTGCTGACTTTGTCAAGTCCTCCTATGGCGTTGAGGAGTGTTGTCTTTCCTGAACCGGAAGGACCCAGCAGCGCTACCAGCCCGCTGGTTCCCAGATCCAGGGTGGTATCGTTTATTACATGAATCTCATTTTTCTTTCCCTTGTTAAAGAATTTGTTAACTTTATTTAACTTAATCATCTGCTACGCCTCCTCTCTGTATGTGTTCATAACCGAATCTTTAAAGAGCTTCTTGGCAAAGCGATGTGATATCAGATATGACATTACAATTATCACCAGATACATTATCACATAGTTGGCTGCTGTCAGGTATCCTGCCAGATCAGCGATGTATCCCTGAGTGATAACGCCTGTATACACCAGTATAACTGCTGCCATAAACAGCGCATAAGCCAAGGTCGCAATAACAAACAGTTCTATATCCAGAAGCTGCTTTGATATGCGTCTTGATGCCCCGAGAGTTCTGAGGGTGGTGTAGTACGAATTTCTTGATTTTAAAATTATCCTTATTATGAAGTACGATATAAAGAACAGTGCGATTATCAGTACAGCAAGTACGAAAGTCTTTATCATGCTAAGCATCTGAGCTATACTGTTGTCACCTGCCAGAGAATCTCTGATAATCAGAGTGTTAAATCCCATTTCTCTCAGCTGGCCTGCAGTGTCATCCAGCTTTTTGACATCACTTACAAAAACTGAACTCTGGAATGTTCCTTTGTTTATGAGGTTGTTGTAATCCTCATCATTTACATATACGACGCCCTCTTTGGCTTCATCGTATTTTTCATCCATGAGGTAGCTGAAGTTATTTTTGTAATAAGTCGCTGTTATGGTCACAGTCATTGAGTCTTTATTATAGATGCTGTTGGTACTGATAAGGATCTCTTTCCCGATGCAGTTTCCTCTTTCTGTGAGATCATTAAAAGCCCTGCTCACATAAGCCTCGCCTTTAGGCACGGAGGCAGAAGGAGTGATGCGGAAATACGGATCATAAGTGGTGCTCTCATAATTCTGTCCCTCAAACTGTGATGATATTCTGTTTTTCTCCATAGCAGACTGTTTCTGCAGCAGGCTCATGATATCTTCACCTACATAGAAGGTGTTGTTATAACTGTCATCGTCATTATAAGCGATTCCCACAATCTTTATAGGGTTATTGTAGGATCTTTCACCCGTATTGTCGTATTCCTCTGTAAAGAACTGACTTTCCAGTATCTCCTGAGTATTTTCGCTGAGATAATAGTCGTTTTCCGGACCTGTTACGATTATTTCTCCGGGAGCCTCAGGCATACGTCCTGCCACCAGTTCACCCTTGAAATCCTTTATATCTACGAAATTCCCGTAGAAAAAGTACATGTAATCCTTATCCGTAATACTCTGGGTATAGTCTACCAGCATGTCGTCCTTTGCAATACGCTGAATATTGGAGAGAGCTTCGATAGAAGCAAATTCCTGATCGCTTATGGGACTTCTGTCAGGTTTGTTTATTACTATTCTGTTGTCAGCCGTGTTGTTGAAGAATTCATTATATCCGAAAATGTTTTCTTCGTACTCCTGCTTCTGAAAAGAAGAATAGGTTCCTGCAACAGCAAGAGCAATAAAAAGAAATACCACAAATATCAGGATAAATTTGCTTGGAATGTTAAAAGCGTTTCTTATTCCCAGCCCTATCCTGTTGGCTACGGTTATGTCCTTGAATGTTCGCTCCTGGTTTTCATCGCTGCATTCGGGTGCCTTAAGGGTCTTATCCTCAAGAATCTTACCGTCATGCATCTTGATAAGACGTGTGGCATATTTTTCAACCTGTTCGATATTGTGAGTAACGATAATTACCAGCTTATCCTTTGATATCTCGCTGAGAATTTTCATTACTTCTTCGGCAGCTTTGCTGTCAAGGTTCCCCGTAGGTTCGTCTGCAACTATTATAGGAGTTTCCTTGGCAATGGCTCTGGCTATGGCCACTCTCTGCTTCTGTCCTCCGGAAAGTTTTGAGCATTTGGTATTTGCAAAATCTGTAAGCCCCACCTTTGCAATAATTTCCATAATCTCATTCTTTATGTTTTTGCGTGACTCACCGTTGAGAAGCAGTGCTAACTCAACATTCTGGTATACGGTATAGCTGTTTACCAGATTAAAATTCTGGAAAATGTTCCCCACATATTTGCGTCGGTATTCTTCGAAATCCTCCTCATTATAGTGGCTTGTTTCTTCTCCGTTGATGTACATTTCGCCTTCTTCGTAGGTGTCAAGGCCCGAAAGTACATTGAGCAATGTGGATTTGCCGCTTCCGGATTCTCCGGTAATAACCACGAATTCCCCCATGTCCAGTTCCAGATTGACTCTGGAAAATCCGCTGGCAATCACACCGTTGCTATAATAGAATTTTGACACATTTTTTAATTTTAACATAATTTGCCCCTCTTAAAATTGTTGACATTATCTGTTGAAAGAAGTGTACTATATTTAATAGTACACTGTCAATACATTTGCACTAAAAAATGCTGCAGTTAATGCAGCATTTTATCTGTTATAAAATTCAGTACCTGATCTCTGGGTATATCCATGACATATGAAATCTCTTCGTATATGAGATTTTCTGCTTCTTTAAATACTCTCTCATCGCTAAGATGAAGCTTTTTCCCCTTGGCCATCTGTTCCTCGCGATGCATGTACAGTGTGCGTGTCAGTCTTACCAGATCCTTGCTGTCACCATATATGAGAATTTCTTTAAAAGCTTTCTGCCTGTCTCTGTCGTTTTTGATCCACGGCATCACTTCTTCCGGCATCTCTGCTATCAGACTCATTATCTCTTCTCTGTTAAGAATATGCCTCATTTTGCTCAGGCTCTTTTCGTTGTTCATGGGCACATATGTCACAGAGTTCTTGTTGTAAAGGCTTCTGAGTACATAATAGCCTATTACCTTGCCGTCAAACTTTTTTTCAGTGAGTTCGTCTATCTCGCATAAACCTTCTGAGCTGTAAACAACTATATCGCCTTCTTTGTAAGTAATCATCCGTTTCACTCTTTCTCAAAAATAATGCAGGCAGGCAGCTTGTGGTGTACTGCCTGCACTCCTGTTTTTTTTATTATATCACAAATTTCGACAAAAAGCATAAGTCAAATTTGAGCAAGTTTCCTTTTTTCTGTTCTTTGTGGGCAGAGGAAATAAACAAAGAACCCGTATGATTTCAGTCATACGGGTGTTTTTGCGCTTTATCCCATGTGTAAAGGGGTTTCCATTTTTATTTTTCGTCAGGGTAGCTGGTTCTCAGAAGATTGATTCTGTTCTGGCTGTCTATTTCAGAAACTTTTACCTCAACCTTATCTCCGATGTTCATAACATCTTCGACCTTCTCTACTCTGCCCTTTGCCATCTTGGAAATGTGCAGGAGGCCTTCCTTTCCGGGAAGTATTTCGATGAAGGCTCCGAAATTCATTATTCTTGTTACTGTTCCCTCGTATGTCTCTCCGACCTCAACTTCCTTGGTGAGAAGTTCTATCTGCTTGCGTGCAGCATCAGCTCCGGCCTGATCCACGCTGTAGATGCTTACAAGCCCCGGAACGTCTTCAGAAATATCAATCTTCACGCCGGTTTCGTCAATTATTTTATTTATTGTCTTTCCTCCAGGTCCGATGACGATTCTTACCTTGTCAGGGTCGATATTCATAGTGATGGCACGAGGTGCATACTTGGAAAGTTCAGCTCTAGGAGCATCTATTTCTTCCATCATCTTGCCCATTATGAACATTCTGCCTTCTTTAGCCTGCTTCAGAGCCTTTTCAAGGATTTCTCTTGAAAGGCCGTGAACCTTGATGTCCATCTGAATGGCAGTAACACCTACCTCGGTTCCGGTAACCTTGAAGTCCATGTCACCCAGGAAGTCTTCCATTCCCTGTATGTCGGACAGAATGGCAAATTCAGAGGTTCCGTCTTCCTTTACTCTCTCAATGAGCCCCATCGCAATACCTGCCACAGGTCTTGTGATAGGAACGCCGGCATCCATAAGAGCCAGGCATGATCCGCAAGTGGAACCCATTGAAGTGGAACCATTGGAGGATAATACTTCCGATACCACTCTTATTGCATAAGGGAATTCTTCCACGCTTGGGAGCACCGGCACCAGCGCTCTTTCTGCAAGAGCTCCGTGTCCGATTTCTCTTCTTCCCGGACTTCTTGAAGTTTTTGCCTCACCTACAGAAAATCCCGGGAAGTTGTAGTGGTGCATATATCTCTTCTGTGTATCTTCTGTTATTCCGTCTATAGTCTGCGCCTCGCTGGCAGGAGCCAGTGTGCATACAGACATTACCTGGGTCTGTCCTCTCTTGAACAGGCCTGTGCCGTGAGTTCTCGGCAGAACGCCGGTTTCACACCAGATTGGTCTTATTTCGTCCAGTTTTCTGTTGTCGGGACGTATTCCCTCATCCAGAATCATGGCTCTTACAGTTTCTTTTGTGATATTGTAAAGGACTGAATCTATATCTCTGGCACCTTCAGGGTAAATCTCTGCGAAATACTCTTTTGTTTCCAGTTCAACAGCATCCATATTTTCCAGCCTTTCCAGTTTGTCCGGAGTCTGAATGGCTTCCCTCATCTTAGGTGCCGCATATGCTCTTACTGCCTCGTCAATCTCCTGGAGAGGCTTGTACAGTTCCACTTCCTGTTTTGGTTTGCCGACTTCCTTGACAACCTCCTCAATGAATTCGACAATTTTCTTGATTTCCTCGTGGGCAAACAGTATGGCGTCCAGCATTTCGCTTTCAGGCACTTCATTTGCTCCGGCCTCTACCATCATTATGGCATTCTTTGTTCCGGAAACGGTCATGTACATGTCGGATTTTTCTCTCTGCTCCAGTGTAGGGTTGATAATGAGCTGTCCGTCAACTCTTCCGACAACCACAGAGCCTGTAGGTCCGTCCCATGGAATGTCCGAAGTAGCCAGAGCAACGGATGAGCCTATCATGCCGCAGACTTCAGGTGAGCAGTCAGGATCAACGGACATTACCGTTGCAACTACCACTACATCATTGTAATATCCCTTAGGGAAAAGAGGACGAATAGGTCTGTCTATAAGTCTTGATGTCAGAATCGCATGCTCGCTTGGTCTGCCTTCTCTCTTAATAAATCCTCCCGGAATTTTACCGACAGAATACATTCTTTCTTCAAAGTCCACGCTCAGCGGGAAAAAGTCAATATCCGGCTTTGGTTCTTTGGATGCGCAGGCAGTGACATTTACCACTGTGTCACCGTATCTAACCATTACCTGTCCGTTGGCCTGCTCACAGACCTTGCCGATTTCCAGCTGCAGGAGTCTTCCTCCCACTGCCGTCTTGAATACTCTGTAATCTTCAAATCTTGCCATAATTAACAACTACCTCCTGTTAATTTCTTCTTCTTTCTTTTTATACAATTAAAGCGGGGATGAAATGTCCCCGCTTAAATCTCTCAGTAAGTAAACCTACTTTCTTAATCCTAAACGAGCGATAAGAGTTCTGTATCTTTCAACATCCTTATCCTTGAGATACGCAAGAAGGTTTCTTCTCTGACCTACCATCTTTAAAAGACCTCTTCTGGAGTGATGATCTTTTTTGTGAACTTTCAGGTGTTCGTTCAGGTCATTGATTCTGTATGTCAGAACTGCAATCTGAACTTCAGGGGAACCTGTGTCGCCCTCTTTGAGCTGATAGTCCTTGATAATCTGCTGTTTCATTTCCTTTGTAATCATTTTAATTCTCCTTTTCTGATTCGCCTTCTGCTGCGCAAAGCGTCGGAGTTCTCGCAAAGCGAAGCAAAGGGTAATAATTTCAACAACTTATATTAACATATTCATCTAAATTTGTCTATCGTTTTTTATTACAAACCGTGAAATTCTCTGGCTTCGGCACAATCTCTGGCTATTTGAGCAGAGAGTTCCTCTTTGTTTGCAAATTTTACTTCATCTCTGGTCATTTTCAGGAATTCTACCTTTATCTGCTTTCCGTAAAGTTCCTTATCAAAGTTGAAAATGTGAGTCTCCATATTCTTTTTATAAACTCCGATGGTGGGTTTTACACCTACATTGGTAACGCTTGGATATTTAATGCCGTTATAAATGCAATATGTTATATAGACCCCATTGGGCGGTGTCACCATATTTTCGTCTATCATAATATTGGAAGTTGGAAATCCCAGACTTTTGCCCAGACGGTTTCCTACCACAACTTCGCCGCCTATATCGTAGTTGCGTCCCAGATACTTCCAGCACTCGTCTACATCTCCCGATTTAATCAGACCTCTTATCAGGGTGGAACTTACAACTTCTCCGTCTATTATTACAGGATCTATAATGTTAACTATGAATCCCAGTCTTTTTCCGCATTTTTTCAGGAGTTTAATGTCGCCGGCAGCCTTGTATCCGAAATGATAGTTGAAGCCGCAGAAGGTTTCCGCCGCGTTGAATTTTTTAACGAGCAGTTCCTCCACAAAATCCACAGGATCCATATTTTTTATGTTCTCTGTAAACTCGATATTAAAGAGGTAGTCTACTCCCATCTGCTCTATCAATGCAGCTTTCTCATCCTGATATATTATATTCTTTACCGGCTTTTGTCCCGGTATCAGATTCTTGGGATGATTTGAAAAAGTAAAAACAGCGCTTTTTATCCCGTGTTTTTTGGCTGTGGCTACCGCTTTTGAAATCAGTGCCTGATGGCCTTTATGAACTCCGTCAAAATTTCCCAGCGCTACAACACAGCGCTCCACGTCCTTAACTTCCTGTAAGCTGTTAAACACTTTCATTGCTATCACCTCTTGAAAAAACTTTATCTGCTACAAGCTTTCTGTATTTATCGCTATAGAAAGCCACTCCGAGAAAAATTTTTCCCGAAGAAGTTTTCTGATATATGTTATACGCCTTTCTGTATTCGGGTCTTATGCTGATTTCCGGCTCAACATCACCATATTCAGGCTCTCTGGTTACAACACATCTGTTAAGCGGCAGATGATGCCCATCTGCAAACTGCCTCCCTGTCTCCCTGTTTACCACTGCTTCTCCGAAATGGGTAAGGGGAAAATCCGTCGGAAGCAGCAATCCTTCTATTTCTTCCGTCGTCATCTCTCTGATTCTGTCCATCGGAACGGAATCCTCTATGGTAAATCTGCCGCTGGCAGTTCTCTCAAGGGATGCGAGGCATGCGCCGCAGCCCAGAATATTTCCTGCATCGTGGCATAAAGTCCTTACATAAGTACCTTTTGAGCAGGTCACGGTGAATCTTACCGTGTTTTTATCCATATTTATCTCTTCTGCTTCCAGATTTTTTATATATATCCGCCTGGATTTTACCTTGACCTCTTCACCGGCTCTGGCATATTCATACAGTTTTTTTCCTCTGACCTTTACCGCGCTGTACATGGGCGGTGTCTGATCAATGTATCCTTTAAAACCGGCCAGAGCCCTTTCAATATCGCTGCTGCTTATGTCTGTCACAGGTCTTTCTTCGATAGTTTCTCCCCAAATATCCTGAGTATCCGTAATCTTTCCGAGAAGCATGGTGCATCGGTAGGTTTTAAAATCCATGTCCAGATATTCGGTTATTCTTGCTGCTGTGCCAATACATACTGGCAAAACACCTTGGGCCATGGGATCCAGAGTACCTGTATGCCCTACACGCCTGATTCCCGTTACACGTCTGACAATAGCCACAACATCATGGGAAGTCATTCCTGCCGGCTTGTTTATATTTAAAATTCCGTTTTCTATCATTTCTGTTCCAATTCTTTTATGGCAGAGGAAAGAGCTTTTTCTATGGTCTCCTCCGCCTGCCGGATGGGCATTTTAAGAGTGCAGCCTGCAGCCTTTATATGACCTCCTCCGCCTAAGGCTTCGGCCATTGTTGCTACATTTCCCAGGCGCTTTGCTCTAAGGCTCACTTTTATCTTTTTTTCTTCATATTCTTTAAGCACCGCAGAATATTCAACACCGGATATGGACCGCAGATCCTGAGCCAGACCTTCGCTTTCGTCCATTGAAGCTCCGGTCTTTTCAAGCATTTCCTGTGTAACGCTGACCATGGCTCCCTTGCCGCCTCCCATAAGTTTCAATGTAGCCATGGCGCAATTTTTAAGCATTATCTTTTCAGGGCGGACATTTTCGTAAATTTCTACGCTGACCTTGTTGAAATCCACTCCCCAATCATAAAGTTCCGCCGCAATGAGGTGGCTTTTTTTCTGTGTGTTGGAATACTGAAAATCTCCGGTATCCGTAGTCACCGCAGCAAAAATATCCTCGCCTGTCTCTTTGTCCGGCTTATGCTCCAGTTCTCTGAGAAGATCAAATATTATCTGCCCGGTAGCAGCCTCTTCAGGGTCGATGTAGTTGTAATCGCAGAAAAATCCACTGCTCATATGGTGATCAATGCATATTGTTTTCCTGCCGGCCCTGAACTTTTCATATCTTTTTTCGATGCGTCCCGGATCTCCGCAGTCTACACATATGCACAAATCAGGCTCCTCAATGATATTCTCATCTAAGGTCCGCATTCCCTCTCCGAGAAAATTCAGATTAGCCGGAACATCATCGTCTGTGAGGATCCATGCCGTTTTCCCCATGTTTCTCAGACACCGGCAGAGTGCACTGCAGGAGCCCAGCGCATCTCCGTCAGGGTTTTCATGTGGAAAAAGCATTATGCTTTGTGCTTTTTTTATTACTTCTGCAATTTCTTTTAAAGAATCGTTTTTCATAAGCTACTCCGGTGAGTTCTCCTGATCCTCTTCTTCGTCTTTCTGATAGCTGTCAAAATCCATGGTTGAAAGTATTTCATCTATATGTCTTCCGTAATCCATGGAATGATCCATCTTAAAGATAAGCTGGGGAACTCTTCTCATTCTTATCTGTCTTCCTATTTCTTTTTTCATAAGTCCGGAAGCGCTGTCAAGGCCGGCAAGAATCTCTTTTTCGCGCTCCTCTCTTTCAGCCCGGTCCTTGCCGGAATCCAGAGTGGTGACATAACAGGTAGCATAGCTGCCATCACTGGTCACTTCCACTCCGGAAATGCTTATCATTGAACCGAGCCTCGGATCCTTGATTCCGTTGATCAGCATACTGCTGATGATTTTTCTGATTTCTTCACCCAGTCTGCCCTGTCTGTATCCTTTACCCATAAATTATCCTTTCCGTATTTTATGCGCTGCTTCCGGCGATTAGGGCTCAGAGCAATTATTTGCGCTCAACCTCAACCATGTGGAAGCATTCAATAATGTCTCCGATCTTGATATCGTTGTAGTTTTCGATACCGATACCGCATTCATATCCCTGATTTACTTCCTTGGCATCGTCCTTAAATCTTCTCAGAGATGAAATCTGTCCCTCGTGAATTACTATTCCGTCGCGAACAAGGCGGATCTCAGCATTTCTTATAACTTTTCCTTCCTGAACATAAGCTCCGGCTATTATTCCCACATTAGGAACCTTGAAAGTCTCTCTGACTTCAACTTTACCCAGAACTTCTTCTTTATATTCCGGATCCAGCATACCCTTCATGGCATCTTCAACATCGTTTATAATGTCATAGATTACTCTGTAGAGCCTTATCTGGATGTTTTCTCTGTCGGCAAAGGTCTGAACTGCCGTTGTAGGTCTTACATTAAATCCGATTATAATGGAACCTGTGGTTCCTGCCAGCATTACGTCGGATTCGGTAACGGTACCTACGCCTGTGTGTATGATTTTAACTCTTACATTTTCGTTATTCAGCTTTTCCAGTGATGATACAATGGCACCTATTGAGCCCTGTACATCGCCCTTGATGATAAGATTAAGGTCTTTTACCTCTCCCTCCTGAATCTGGCTGAAGAGCTGTTCAAGAGTAGTGCTTGCATTTCTTGCCAGGATTTCCTCCCTGAGCTTAGCCTTTCTGTTTTCAGCTATTTCTCTTGCAACCTTGTCTTCCTTTACAGCATGGAACTCGTCTCCGGCTTCTGGCACATCTGTCAGACCCAGTATTTCAACTGCTGTTGCAGGGCCTGCTTTTCGTATAGTGTCACCTTTATAGTTTGTCATAAGACGTATTCTTCCTGAGCATGTTCCTGCAACAACGCTCATGCCGGTCTTTAAGGTTCCGTTGGTTACCAGAAGAGAAGCGACAGGTCCCTTATTTTTGTCGAGTCTTGCTTCGATTACCGAACCCATAGCCAGTCTGTTAGGATTTGCCTTGAGTTCCAGAACTTCTGCCTGAAGAAGAATCATTTCAAGAAGGTTTACTATACCTTCTCCTGTCTTGGCAGATACAGGAACGGAAATTACATCTCCACCCCAGTCTTCTACCAGGATTCCGTATTCGGTCAGATCCTGTTTAACTCTTTCAGGGTTTGCACCAGGCTTATCTATTTTATTGATGGCAACGATTATAGGTACCCCTGCGGCCTTGGCATGGCTGATGGATTCAACAGTCTGAGGTTTTACGGAGTCGTCGGCAGCAACTACCAGAACGGCTATGTCGGTAATATGAGCACCTCTTGCTCTCATGGCCGTAAATGCCTCGTGACCCGGAGTATCAAGGAACACGATTTTCTGTCCGTTTATTGTCACTTCGGATGCACCTATATGCTGAGTTATTCCTCCTGACTCTGATGCCGTGACATTGGTTTTTCTGATGGCATCCAGCAGAGAGGTCTTACCATGGTCTACATGACCCATTACGGTAATTATAGGAGCTCTCGGCTTCAGATCTTCTTCTTTGTCTTCAAAGGTCTCCAGTCCTTCTTCTATCTCCTCTTCCTCTACCTTGGCTACAACAACATTTATTCCCAGCTCATCCGCCAGTATCATAACTGTATCTTCATCAATATTCTGATTGATATTTGCCATAATTCCCAGCTTCATCAGTGCCATAATAACCTGTGATGTCGAAACACCAACCTGTTCACAGAATCCTGCTACCGTAATAGGAACAGTTACTGCTACAGTGCCTGTAGGCAGATCTTCCATTATATCTTCTTCCTCCTCCACTACAGGCTTTGGCTTGTTGTGTTTTTTTGGCTTAGCCTGCTTTTCAAGAGAACGCTCCTGAATTTTCTGTTTGTTCTTTTTGCCGCCGTTATCCAGTTTGGCAAATTTGTTTCTTTCCTTATCCTGATGCTGAAGCTTTTCAGCTCTCTTCTGCGTAGGCTTTGCTGAAATATCGCTGCCTGAAGCTGCAGGCTTTCCGGAGCTTCTCTCCTGACTGCGCTGAGGTCTGTCCTGTCCGCTGAACTCCTTCTTTCTTCCGTCTGAACTTCTCTGAGTTCTGTCCCCGCTCTGCGGTCTGTCACTTCTCTGGGAACGCTGAGGTCTGTCCTGCCTGTCGTTTCTTGAAGGGCTTTCGCCTCTTTCTGTTCTTTTAGATGAATCTCCTTTCTGAGATTCCGGTCTTCTGGCGCCTTCCTTTTTCTGAGTTGCAGGTTTTTTTACTGTTTCATTTTTAACCTCTGCCTTTGGCCCTTCCTTTTTAGGAGCTTCTTTTTCAGGCACTTCCGCTTTAACCGCTGCAGTGGTTTCTGCCTTAGGGGCTTCTGCATTGAGAACTTCCTTTTTAGGCTCTTCTGTCTGTACCTTTCCTCTTTCAGAGACTTCTTTTGGCACTACAGGTCTTCCCATAGGCACTCTGGTTCTTCCTTCCAGTTCTTTATTTGCAACAGGCTTACCGATAGGCGGCCTCTGAGCAGGTCTCTCCGGTACCGGCTGCTGCGGTTTTGCCTGTTTCGTCTGAGTTCTTACCTGCGGTTTTACCGCTGCTTTAACTGTCACTCTTGGCTGTTCTTCCTGCTGGCTGTCTGTCTTTTTGGGCGTGGCCCTTACAATCTTTGTTTCTTTGGTATTATTTTCTGTTGCCATTAGAACACCTCCTATTTAAGATTCGCTATGATCAATCTCTTCTAAAATCGCTTTTGCAAGATTTGCGTCAGTCACTCCGAAAATCCCGGAATCTGTCTTTCCAGTGAAATGAGAAAGTTCCTCTTTTATGCTCCATTTTCTCCACGGAACATTGTTTCTTTCGGCGGCAGACGTCATCTTTTTTACCGAATTTTCCGCAAGATCACCGGCTATTATAATAAGCCTGATCCTGCCTTTTCCTATCATAAATAAACATGTGTTATATCCTGTAGCCAGCAGTCTTCCTCTGGCTGCAAGGCCAAGATATTTTAATACTTTGTCATTGGTCATTTTGTTCATTTAACCGGCTCAGCTGTTTTAATATTTCTGCCTTATCTTCTTCCGGTACAGTCACACCCAGGCTTCTTTCAAAAGCCTTCTTTTTGAAAGCTTTTTCCCAGCAACTGCTGTTGTCTCTGCACAGGTAGGCTCCCCTGCCTTTTGCTCTGCCTGTAGTGTCAAGACTTACGTTACCCTCATAGCAGACTATGCGAATAAGGCTGTTCTTTTCTTTTGATGTGCCGCATCCTATACATCGTCTCATAGGTATCTTTCTTTCCTTCAAGAAAATCACCTCCGTCAGCTTTACTCTACTTCCACGATAGCTGCT
This sequence comes from Firmicutes bacterium UBA1702, assembly GCA_002320005.1. Lineage (GTDB taxonomy): Bacteria > Bacillota > Clostridia > Peptostreptococcales > Anaerovoracaceae > Fimisoma. The sequence continues at coordinate 73,893 of DCJK01000004.1, read as the reverse complement.
TCTGCAGCTTCATCCTCTGACATGTCTGCGTCTTCCGCTTCAATGGATTCGTACTGAGTGTGACTCTTGATATCTATCTTCCATCCGCTTACCTTGGCTGCCAGTCTCACATTCTGTCCTTCTTTACCGATGGCAAGAGACAGCTGGTAATCCGGAACGACAACCATTGCCGCTTTTTCTCCGTTTTCTGCCAGAATAACCTTTTCAACTTTTGCAGGGCTGAGTACGCTGGCTATCAGTTCAACAGGGTCCTCGCTCCATGTGATTATATCAATCTTCTCTCCATGAAGTTCATCCACAATGGCCTGTACTCTGGTGCCTCTGGCTCCTACGCATGCTCCTATAGGATCCACATCTTCGTAAGCCGTATATACGGCCAGTTTCGTTCTGGAGCCTGCCTCTCTGGCAATGCCTTTTATTTCAACAATGCCGTCTTCTATTTCAGGAACCTCCAGTTCAAACAGTCTTTTTACAAGACCCGGATGAGATCTTGAAAGGAACACCTGAGGACCTTTAGTGGTCTTCTTTACATCCATGATGTAAACTTTGAGCCTGTCATTCACATTGTATTTCTCGCCCGGAACCTGCTCATTAGCTGCCAGGATTCCTTCTGTCTTCCCTAAATTTATGAACATGGTATCGTTGCTTATGCGCTGTACTGTTCCCGTTACTATTTCTCCCTGTCTTGTAATATAGTCGTCAAAGATCATTCCTCTTTCGGCTTCTCTGATTCTCTGAACAACCACCTGCTTGGCTGTCTGTGCTGCAATTCTTCCGAAATCTCTCGGAGTAACCTGGTATTCAACGATGTCGCCGGCCTGATATCTGTAGTCTATCTCGCGTGCTTCATCTAACGAAATCTGAGTGAGTTCGTCTTCGATTTCATCAACTACATCCATACGCATCAATACTGCTATATCGCCTGTTTCACGGTCTATATCCACTCTGACATTCTGTGCGGTGCCGTAATTTTTTTTGTAGGCTGATACCAGAGCTGATTCAATGGCCTCAATGAGCACATCTTTTGATATCTGGCGTTCTTTTTCCAAATCTTCGATTGCCTGAATAAATTCCTTGTTCATTTTAATTTTAACCTCCTTAGAAAACTACGGCAAGGCGGGTCACTGCCACCTGCTCCGCAGGGAATTTAATTTCACTTCCATTTTCGTCTTCAATGACAATCTGTCCTTCTGAAATCCCTTTAAGGATTCCCTCAAACTGCTTTTTGCCGTCTACAGCCTTGTAAAGATTTACATCAACGAGACGTCCCGAAAATCTGGCAAAGTCCTTTTCTTTGTACAGGATTCTGTCCATTCCCGGTGAAGACACTTCCAGATAGTAGTTTTGTGCTATAGGATCTTCTTCATCCAGTTTCTGGCTCAGATATCGGCTGACCAGCTCGCAGTCATCGGTGGATACATACTCCTCTGCTTCTTCTCCGGCTTCTGATGTCTTCTTATCAATATAGACTCTCAAAAACCAGTCTCTGCCTTCTTTGACAAATTCGCAGGCATAGAGTTCCAGACCGTTTTCCTCAAGGAAATCACTTGTGACTTCTTCAACAAAGTCCGTAATCTTTTTCTTTGCCATATTTTCTCCTTATCAAAATTGAAAGAGTGGGTTTTGCCCACTCTTTTGTCATACCGTTTAGAATTTGTATTCTTTAATTATATTACCATAGGAATAATGTTATTGCAAGGGTTTTTTACGGCTTTATCTCTTCTTTCCTTATGACGTATCAGATGACGTATCAGAAAAAACTCAGCTGATCGGTTTCCGGGAGGCCCTTTAGCACACCGCGCTCTTTCAGCGCTTCAATGCCGGATTTGTTTATCTTGGCCCTCTTCATGATCTCTTCAATTGTATCATAAGGTTTTACTTTGTACTCATCAGCAAAAGATCTGGCGGCGGTTTCACCCATGCCGCTGAGAGCCATAAAAGGCAGCAGGACTTTACCGTCATATATCTTGAATCTGGCAGCATCAGACTCACCCAGCTTCATGTCTTCAAACTCATATCCACGGGCATACATCTCATATGCAACTTCAAGAACCGTCAGCTCATTGCTTTCTTTAGAGGTGGCAGCCTGACCCTTGGCTTTTATCAGCGCCATCTTTTCAAGTATGGCATCTTTTCCCCTCAGGATGGTGTCGGCGTCGAAGTCTGCCACAACACTGCTGAAATATGTAGCATAGAACTCTCGCGGGTAATAAACCTTGTACCATGCCATACGGAAAGACATCATCGTATAAGCCACGGCATGGGCTCTGGGGAACATGTACTGAATCTTGATACATGAATCTATATACCAGTCAGGCACACCATGCTCTTTCATTACTGCCAGCTGCTCCTCCTTAAGCGGCCTGTTCTTTCTTACGTCCTCCATTATCTGGAATGAGGTTTTATTTTCTATACCTTTAAGCATCAGATAGTTCATTATGTCATCACGAGTTGAAATCACTTCCCTCATGGTGGCAACACCCTGCTTTATGTAGTCCTGTGCATTGTTGAGCCACACGTCTGTTCCGTGGGAAAAACCGGATATTCTTACAAGATCTGCAAACTTATCAGGTTTGGTGTCATCCAGCATCTGTCTTACAAAAGATGTGCCGAACTCAGGGATAGCATAGGAACCGTGGGTAAACTTGTAATCAGGATCCTTTATATCCAGCGCCTCAATTCCGTTGAAAATGCTGAGAACCTTTCTGTCGGTAAGCGGAACGGTCAGAGGATCGATGCCTGTCATGTCCTGAAGCTGACGTATCATGGAAGGGACGTTGTGCCCAAGAATATCCAGCTTCAGCAGATTCTCATCAATTTTATGATAATCGAAATGTGTGGTTATTATATCGCTTTTTACATCGTTGGCCGGATGCTGCACCGGGCAGAACTCATATATCTCATGATCCTCAGGAACAATAACGATTCCTCCCGGATGCTGACCCGTAGTTCTCTTTACTCCGGTGCAATGCTGTGTAAGACGATCCGCCTCATATTTGTTTATAGGAATTCCCTGCTCTTCATAGAACTTGCGCACATATCCGTAAGCTGTCTTGTCTGCTATGGTTCCTACGGTTCCGGCCTTGAAAACGTTCTTTTCTCCGAAAATGGTTCCCACATATTTGTGGGCAACCGGCTGGTACTCGCCTGCAAAATTAAGGTCGATATCCGGCTCCTTGTCTCCGTCAAAACCCAGGAATGTGGCAAAAGGTATGGTGAAACCGTCACGGTTCATAGGTGTGCCGCACTCAGGGCAGACCTTGGGAGGCATGTCTATTCCGCAGTCGTAGTTTTCCATATCTCCCCATTCCAGATGTTTGCACTTGGGGCATATATAATGGGGTTCCAGCGGATTCACTTCGGTTATTCCTGCCATCGTGGCCGCAAAAGAAGATCCTACAGAACCTCTCGAGCCTACAAGATATCCATCCTCCAGAGATTTATGTACCAGCATCTGAGCCGATACATACATGACGGCATATCCGTTGCTTATTATGGAATTCAGCTCTTTTTCCAGTCTTTCTCCTATCCTTTCGGGAAGGGGGTCTCCATATATGCCATGAGCCCTTTCCATACATGTGTTCCGAAGGGTTTCCTCGGCACCCTGTATTTTAGGCGGAAACTTTCCTTTGGGCACCGGCAGCAGTTCTCCTATCATGTCTGCAATCTTGTTGGTATTCTCAATAACCACACGCCTTGCAGTCTCCTCTCCCAGGTATGAGAACTCTTCCATCATCTCATCGGTGGTGCGCAGATAAAGACCCTGTCCGTTCTCCGCATCTTTATATCCCTGACCGGCCATAATTATGTTTCTGTATATTGCAGAGGTATCTCTGTCATAATGGGCATCGGTGGTGGCAACTACGGGTTTTCCCATTTCGTCTCCCAGATTGACGATAGCTCTGTTGATATCTTTTAGTTCTTCCACTGTCAGCTGCCTGCGGTCGGGATATCTGCCTCCCTCCGTTCTGTCCTCTGTCAGGAAGCGATTGTTGATGAGAGGCTGTATTTCAAAATAATCATAAAATTCGGCGATTTTTACAATCTCCTCATGGGATTTCTGATGATAAAAAGCCTGATAGAGCTCTCCGGCCTCACAGGCAGAGCCTATGATTATTCCCTCTCTGTGCTTCCGGATCACAGACTTTGGCAGCCTCGGCCTTTTATAAAAGTAATCCAGATGCGAATAGGATACCAGTTTGTATATGTTTTTCATTCCCTCCTGCGTGGCGGCAAGAAGTATGATATGGTTGGTAGGCCTGGCTTTGTAGTCAATGGTTCCGTCTTCCTCTATGAGACCTTCATCATCAAATACATAGCCTTCCATACCATAAATCACTTTGATTTCTTTTCCTTTGGCTTTGAGCTTTTTAGCTGCTTTTGCCGCATCAGGAAAGGCCTGAACCACACCGTGATCTGTTATGGCCACCGCCGGCTGTCCCCATTCTGCAGCCTGGTTGACTATATCTGCCGGTTCATTAAGACCGTCCATGGCGCTCATTTTTGTGTGAGCGTGAAGTTCCACACGTTTTTTCCCGGACCAGGTATCCTGCCTGCCCGGCAGTTTTTCTTCTTTTTCCAGATCCTTTATCATTATCACATTGAGGTTTTCAAAAGTATCCCACTGTACCTGACCTCTGATTTTTACAGAATCTCCCTGACTTAAGTGGGTTTCTATCTCATCGTGCTTTTCTTCTGAAACAAAGGCCTTGGTGCATATGGTCGTCGTATCATCTGTCAGAAGCAGCGTCATCAGGTAATTTCCGCTTTTGATAAGCCTGTAGGTGATTTTAAATATAGTGCCTTCCACCACAACCACATTTAGGGACGGATCTATGTCCCTTAACGGCGTAAGGGCCGAATCTCCTATGGTGTGTCCCATTATGCGGCTGCCACAGGCAGGAAGTTCCTTCTCTCTTTTTTTACCCTTCCACTGCCCTCTTCGCTCTGCAGGTTCCTTTTCTTTTGCAGAAGAAGATGATGCTCTTTCTTTGAGGCTTTTTGCATATTCCTCTAATGAACGATTTATTTCTTCCTTTTCTGTCTGACGAAAAGCTTCGCTTTCACGCCGGAAAAGTTCCTGGTTGTTTTTAAACTCTACGCGTACCTTCATTCCAAAGGATTCTCTGATGAGCTTTTCAAAAACCTTTCTCACATGGCTGTTCAGGAGCTCCACAGTGAACTCTCCCACTGCGTAAATATGCAGCTGCTCCCCGTCCCATCTCACGCTGTCAGTCTGTATGGCTCTGGTGATTCCGGCATAATTTCCGTTTATTATCCTGATCATGTGCGGCAAAAAAAGCTTAAGAAGTTCTTCTGTATCATGGATCACATCCTGATATGTGAAATTCAGTTGAACGTCTCTTACCTTGCCCTGAAGTTTTTCTTTTACGGCTTTTTTTATTTCATCACAGGCGGAAATCGGCATGATAAAATTGAGGGTAATATCCACGGATAAAACCCTCTCTTCCCGCTTAACAGAAGCATGTGTGATGCTGTATTTTCCTCTGCCTTCAAGCTGCTGTTGAATATTATTTTTTTTCAGTACGTCATCAATAATTGATTTCATCGCTGCTGCTTCAAACTCCTGCAATATGTTTCCACTGTTTCAACAAATTCCGATGCCAGATTTTCTTCGGCCACAGTCTTTATTATCTCTCCTCTGGCAAATATGAGACCTTTTCCGTCACCGCCTGCAACGCCGAAATCCGCTTCTCTGGCTTCTCCCGGTCCGTTTACGGCACAGCCCATCACAGCTATTTTCAGCCCCGGTCTTCCGCTTTTTTCCAGTTCAGCCTCAAGAGGCTGCAGCTTGTGCTGTATATCTTCTGCCAGAGCCTGAAGATCTATCTTCGTCCTTCCGCAGGTAGGGCACGAAACAAAGTCTATGGCTGACTTTCTCATGCCAAGGCATCGGAGTATCTCCAGTGCGAAAACCACTTCCTGCACCGGATCTGCCGTAAGAGATACTCTCATGGTATCACCTATGCCCTCCAGAAGCAGTGCACCCAGTCCTATTGCGGATTTTATTCTGCCTCTTTCAGGAGTACCCGCCTCAGTTATGCCTATATGTACGGGAACATCGGTCTTTTCTTTCAGTAATTTATGTGCATCGTAGTTCATGGAAACATCAGAGGATTTGATGGATACCACCAGATTGCCGTAATCCATATCTTCTATGTATTTCAGATTTCTCAGTGCACTGTCCACCAATCCCTGAGCTGTAACACGCCCGTACCTGGCCAGAATGTCCTTTTCCAGCGAGCCTGAATTGACTCCGACCCTTATGGGTATCTCTCTCTCCTTCGCCGCATCAACAACAGCTCTCAGTCTTTCCGGTCCGCCGATATTTCCGGGATTTATCCGTATCTTGTCTGCTCCTGCCTTTATAGAAGCAATGGCAAGCCTGTAATCAAAATGTATATCCGCAACGACAGGGATTTTCACCTGGCTTCTGATGCGACCCAGGACTTCTGCCGCCTCCATGTCGGGCACGGCAATCCTTACGATCTGACAGCCGGCTTCATGCAGCTCCCTTATCTGCTTTACCAGACCTCTTTCGTCGTGAGAATCCACATTGGTCATAGACTGCACCGATACGCTGCTTCCGCCTCCTATAAGAACATCACCGCACCTGACCTGTCTTGTAATCATCATGAACTCCTATCCGAAAATTCTTGTAATATCGTTAAAAGTAACGTACGCCATAAGGCCGAGAAGCAGTATCATGCCTGCCATGTGAACTCCGCCCTCAACTTTCTCGCTTACACGCCGCCCTGTTATCATGGTATACAGGACGAAGATTATCCTTCCGCCGTCCAGGGCAGGCAGAGGAAGCATATTGATTATAGCCAGATTAAGGCATATAAGTGCCGTAAGAAAGCCATAATACCAGAATCCGTATTCTGTGGTGCGGCTCACCATCTGGACCATTCCCACCGGTCCGCTCAGGTCATCAGCGCCGACCTTGCCGGTAAACAACTGCCCCAGCGTCGAAAACATGGTTTTGGTCATGTTCCATGTGGCTTTTGTGCCCTCGGCGACAGCCTTTGCCGGGTTGTGGCTTATTTTTGATGTGATTCCTATTCGATATCTTCCATCTTGCAATATTTCAGGCGTTATCTCAAGTGTATCTGTTTTTCCGTTTCTTTCCACGGTAAATACCGAAGTTTGTCCTTCTCCTTCCGAAATCGCCCCGGAAACCTGAGACCACGACTCAATCTCATTTCCATCGATATGTGTTATTACGTCACCGACCTCCATACCGGCAAGAGCAGCCGGGCTGTTTTCCTCCACGGTTGCCACAGTAGTCGTGGTAAATCCCAGAATTCCCACAACTAAAATCATTATCAGAATAGCACATACCACATTCATAAAGGATCCGGCGACAAGGACCACAAGTTTCTGCCACGGCTTTTTATTATTGAAAGCCCGCGGTTCATCAGATTCCTCGTCCTCTCCTTCCATGGCGCAAAACCCGCCTATAGGAAAGAGCCTTATGGTATAAAGGGTCTCACTGCCTTGCCTTCTGAATATTGCAGGTCCCATTCCGAAGGCAAACTCATTGACCTTGATCCCCATTTTCTTTGCTGCGATAAAATGCCCCAGTTCATGAGGAAAAATCATAACGCAGAATAATATTATAGCAAGTATTGCTGTTTTCATAGTTCCCCCTGTTTCATGGCTGTCTGCAGTGTCTCCATACGAGTTCTGCGGTCAGTCTCCAAAATACACTCAAGATCCGGATCATATGATGCTTTATGTGCATCCATTATTCTTTCCAGATTGTTTTGTATATCAATAAATTTTATTTTTTTCTCCAGGAATAATTCCACAAGTATTTCATTTGCAGCATTCATTACAACCGGATAAGTACCTCCTGCCCGTGAAGCATCATATGCTATTTTAATGCATCTGAAAACCTCCGGGTCCGGCTTCTGGAAAGTCAGCTGCGATGCGCTGCCGAAGAAATCCACTCCATCTCTTGGATTTTCCAGGCGCTGAGGATATGACATGGCAAAACTGATAGGAATACGCATATCCGGCACTCCCATCTGTCCTATTATTGACTTGTCCTCAAATTCCACGGCGGAATGGAGTATACTCTGTGGATGTACCAGTATCTCTATTTTATCAACATCTACATCAAAAAGCCATCTGGCTTCAATGACTTCCAGCCCCTTGTTCATCATTGTGGCAGAATCAACCGTAATTTTTTTCCCCATGGACCAGTTTGGATGCTTGAGAGCCTGCTCCAGAGTAACATTCTCAAGCTGTTCTCTCGTAAAGCCTCTGAAAGGGCCTCCCGAAGCGGTAAGAAGAATCCTCCTGATTTTTCGATCTCTGTTGCCCTCCAGTGACTGGAATATGGCACTGTGCTCGCTGTCCACAGGCAGAAGTCTGATTCCGGCTTCTTTTGCCGCTTTCATTATCACCTGCCCGCCTGCCACCAGAGTTTCCTTGTTGGCCAGGGCTATGTCCCTTCCGGCCTTTATGGCATGATAAGTAGGCTCAAGCCCTCTCATGCCCATGAGCCCGTTTACAACCATATCACATTGGCAGGATGCAGCGGCAATCAGACCTTCTTTTCCCCAGAAAAATTCGGTATTTCTGTGTATTTTCTGCAGAGCTGCCGCATCTTCTTCTCTTTCCGTAACAGCTACCTGAGGTTTAAATTCCTCAATCTGCTTTGACAGCAGATTGATATTTCTGCCGCAGGTAAGCGCCGATACACGGAAGTCGCTGCTGTTTTCTCTAATTATATCCAGGCACTGGGTTCCTATGGATCCGGTGCTGCCAAGAAGAGCTATTGTTTTCATTATGTTTCCTTACGCGTTTAAAAGTAAAATACAGTAATATACCAGCGGAGCAGTAAAGAGTACACTGTCAAATCTGTCCAGTATTCCTCCATGTCCCGGGATAAGATTTCCGTAATCTTTTATTCCCATACGCCGTTTAAATGCTGAAGCCGACAGATCACCCAGCTGTGCAAATACGCTTCCCACCAAGCCTATGACAAGGCACTCGGTCAGAGCTTCCGGCATCACAAACCATCCGAAAATACCGCAGAACACTATGCTTCCCAGAACTCCGCCGACGGCGCCCTCAATGCTCTTCTTAGGGCTGAGGTCAGGGCAAAGTTTATGTCTGCCCAGAGCCATGCCCGTAAAGTAGGCCATAATATCGGTTCCGAAAGCTGCCAGAAATACCAGCCAAATCAGAACTCTGTGCTGTGACTGGTCAATGAGCACTATATGATATGAGAAGAATATGACATAAATTATTCCAAGCAGAGTCGATGTCATATCCTCCAGCTGTCTTTCTTTCACATTAAACCCGTAAACCATGCTGGCTGCAGTTACCAGAACTATCCAGAGCATCAGCAATTCGGTTCTTTCCGGTGCAATTATGTTTATGGCATATAAAGCTGCCAAGGCAACATAAGCGATAGGATAACACGGTTTCGCGCCGGCAGCCTCAAATCCCTTGTAAAACTCTCTGACTCCGAGGAATCCCACAACTACAGCTGCTGCTATGATGAAAGGTCCTCCCCACAGCACCAGCAAAAGCAGAGGCAGCATTATACATGCGGAAATAATTCTTGTTTTCATTTAAATCTCCTTTTCAGCGACCGCCGAACCTGCGGCTGCGCCCGGTATATTCTTCGACTATACTTTCAAACTCATCCGGCGTAAAATCCGGCCATAAGGAATCTGTGAAGGCCAGTTCACTGTAAGCACACTGCCATAAGAGGAAATTTGATATTCTCTCCTCGCCGCTGGTCCTTATGATGAGATCCGGATCAGGTATATACTCATTTTCCTCTCCGGTATACAGAAATCTTGATATGGTTTCCTCGCTGATCTCATCAGGCATCATACAGCCTTCGGATACCAGGGAACTTATTTTCCTTACAGCTCTTGTGATTTCCTGACGGCTTCCGTAATTAAGCGCGATATTGAATCTGAGCCCGTCATTATTTGCTGTTGTTTTCAGCGCCTTTTCTATGCTATCGGCAGCGGCTCCGGGAACGGCCCTCCAGTCGCCCAGGACTGATACCTTTACATTGTTCTCGTTAAGTTCAGCAAGCTCACTGGCCACATACTTGACCAGCAGGCCAAAAATACCTCCTACCTCTTCGGCTGAGCGTTTCCAGTTCTCTGTGGAAAAGGCATAAACCGTAAGGTACTTTATCCCCATTATGTCTGCTTTTTTTATTATTTCCTTCATTGCAAGCATCCCTGCATTGTGGCCGGAAAGCCTGCTGACTTTATTTTTCTGTGCCCACCTGCCGTTACCGTCCATTATTACGGCGACATGCTGCGGCAGTAGTTTTTTTTCTGTCATAAATCACCTATAAACAGTGTGGCCGCTCTGAGCAGCCACACCTGTTGAATATTTTGTTATACTTCGAGAATTTCTTTGTCTTTTGCTGCTACAATGTCATCGATTTCCTTAATTGTCTTGTCTGTAGCTTTCTGTATGTCGTCAAGAGCCTTTTTGAGTTCATCCTCTGTAATCTCATGAGCTTTTTCAAGCTTCTTCAGTTCGTCATTAGCTTCTCTGCGGAGGTTTCTGACAGCGACTTTGCTCTCTTCACCCATTTTCTTGACTGTTTTGGTAAGTTCCTTTCTTCTTTCTTCGGTAACCTGAGGAATTACCAACCTTACGCATTTGCCGTCGTTAGAAGGATTGATTCCGATATTGGCCACATTTATACCTTTTTCGATTTCTCCGATGGCTTTAGGATCAAACGGTGAAATCAGAAGTGTTCTGGGATCCGGAACAGATATATTAGCCAGGCTCTTAAGTGGTGTAGGTGATCCGTAATAGTCAACCATTACTTTGTCAAGTAATGCAGGGTTTGCTCTGCCTGCCCTTACCGTATTAAGGTCCTCTTTTAAAACTGATATGCTCTTTTTGCTTTTTTCTTCAAGGTTCTTCTTGATCTTTTCCATCATGGGGGCCTCCTATTCTATTATTGTTCCTATATCTTCGCCAAGGACAGCTTTCATTACATTGCCCTCCTCTGCTATGGCAAAGACGTGAATTTTTATGTTGTTATCCTTGCAGAGTGTAGCTGCCGTCAGATCCATAACCTTGAGATCTTTTTCCACAACCTCCATGTGCGTCAGGCGGCTGAACTTCTTTGCATCGGGATAAAGCGCAGGATCTTTGTCGTAGACCGCATCTACATTTTTTGCCAGAAGTATGGTATCCACATCCATTTCAGCTGCTCTAAGTGCCGCCGTGGTATCAGTGGAAAAAAACGGATTTCCGGTTCCTGCACCGAAGATAACTATGCTTCCGTGTTCCAGATGGCTCAGGGCCTTTCTGCGTGCATAAGGCTCTGCTATCTCTCTCATTTCTATGGCTGTCTGCACCTTTGTAGGTACTCCCAGTGCAAGAAATGCATCCTGAAGCGCCAGCGAGTTCATCACCGTTGCCAGCATTCCCATGTAATCCGCTGTAGCTCTGTCCATGTCCTTGCTGGTTCTTCCTCTCCAGAAATTGCCTCCGCCTACAACTATGGCTACCTGCACTCCCAGATCATGAATCTGCTTTACCTCCTGGGCAACCTTTCGGGTCATGGCTTCGTTGATTCCGAAACGCTGCTGGCCGGCAAGAGCTTCTCCGCTTATTTTAAGTAACACTCTGTCATATATGGGTTTCATCCTCTACACCTCTCAACTCGTTAAACAAATGCTTTGTTTATTATATCATACCCTTTTTAATCCTGCAATGACTGTGCATCATAAAGCCGCGAATAAAGTCCGCCTTTTGCCATAAGCTGTTGGTGACTTCCTGCCTCCTTTATCTCCCCGTCTTCTATGAGAATTATTCTGTCTGCATCTTTTATGGTTGAAAGTCTGTGGGCAATTATGAGCGTGGTTCTTCCTTCTGACAATTTGCTGAAAGCCTTCTGTATCTGCTGTTCCGTTATACTGTCCAGAGCAGATGTGGCTTCGTCAAGGATGAGTACAGGCGGATTTTTCAGGAATATGCGTGCTATGGAAAGCCTTTGCTTCTGCCCTCCTGAAAGCAGCGTTCCCCGCTCCCCTACATAGGTGTCAAAGCCTTTATCCATTTGCATTATATCTTCGTATATTTCTGCCTGCTTTGCAGCCTGTATCACTTCTTCAAAAGATGCCTCAGGCTTTCCGTATCTGATATTTTCGAAAACCGTATCTGCAAAAAGGAATACATCCTGCTGTACTATTCCTATATTGCTTCTGAGAGAACTCTTGGATATGTCTCTCACATCAATTCCGTCAATGGATATACTGCCGCTTTCCACATCGTAAAATCTCGGTATCAGCTGGCATAATGTAGTTTTCCCGCCTCCCGAATGACCTACGATGGCAATGGTCTCTCCAGCTTTCACATCAAGGCATACATCACGGAGAACATCCTTTCCTCCGGCGTATCCGAATTCCACATGATCAAATTTTATCTCTCCCCTTACGTCCTTCAGTTCCACAGGATTTTCTGACTCGCTGACACTTGGCTGTATCCTCATAATCTCTGCAAATCTTTTAAGACCTGCAATCCCGTTGGTGAAAATTTCGGCCAGGGTGGCCAATTTTCTTACCGGAGTTATAAATGTAGTTATATAGAGTGTAAAGGTAATCAGATCAATATAATTCAACCTGTCCTGCATAATGAGCCAGCCTCCGAAGGCTATTACCATAACCTGCAGTATGCATATGAAAAATTCCAGAGAGGCGTTGAACCTTCCCATAGCTTTATAATAATCATTTTTAGAGTTTTTATAGGTTTCGTTGGAGCGCTCAAATCTTTCGTAATCCACCTCTGTATTGTCAAAGGCCTTGGATGTCTTCATCCCCGAAATAGTGGATTCAATATCGGCATTGATGTCTGCCATTCTCTGCTTAACCTTCCCTGAAGAGTCCAGCATGCTTTTTCTGAAAGACAAAACTATAGTCAGGAAAACAGGCACTGCTGTTATTACTACAAGAGCCAGCCGCCATTCCACTGTCAGCATAACTGCAATTGCTCCTATTATTGTGGCTGCTGATATAAGCAGGTCTTCAGGTCCATGATGAGCCAGTTCAGTTATTTCAAAGAGGTCACCTGTGAGCCTGTTCATCAGCTTCCCTGTTCTGTTCTTGTCGAAGAAATCAAAATCCAGAGCCTGAAAGTGTCTGTACAGATCTTCTCTTATATCTGCTTCAACTGATATTCCGAACTTATGTCCAAGAAAAGTTATTATATAGTTGAACACGGCTCTGAGCCCGAAGGTAAGAGCCATGATTATCATCACGGTAAAAAATGCCCTGTATAGTTTACCCGGAAGCAACTCGTACATGGCAAATCTGCTGACCAGCGGAAAGGCTATGTCTATGACTGCCACCATAAAAGCACAGCTCATATCCAGCAGAAACAGTTTTCTGTGAGCTCCGAAATACGAAATAAAGATTCTGAAAAGTGATTTACTAAAGTCTTTTTCTCTCTTGTCTGTCATAATTCACCTCAAAGATTCATGTTTATTACTATAAAACAGGGTGTCTTAAAGTCCATGGGAGGAACTTGACGGACACCCCGCTAAAAAATTCTAGATGTATGCTATTACTTCTATTTCAATCATTACATCCTTCGGAAGTCTTGCAACTTCAATTGCTGATCTTGACGGGAATGCTCCCTCAAAGTAGCTGCCGTAAACTGCATTGACAGCAGCAAAATCATTCATGTCCTTAAGGAAGCAGGTGGTCTTGATAATCTTATCCAGTCCGCTTCCCGCCTCTTCAAGAACGGCCTTAAGATTGGCAAAAACCTGTTTTGTCTGCTCTTCTATTCCGCCCTCGACAACTGCTCCTGTTTCAGGAACAAGAGGAATCTGGCCTGAAGTGAATACCAGATTGTCAAGGATATTGGCCTGAGCATAAGGTCCGATTGCTGCAGGTGCTTTTTCTGTTGCTACGATTTTTCTCATTTTTGTCCTCCTATTATTCTGTTAGTTATTTCAATAGCAAGATCCCTCTTTATATAAGGCAGGCCTGCTGAGGAATTAAGAAGCATTATCACGCCATCCACTATGCCCAGATGCGCTGCCGCGGGATGATAGCTTATATTGAGTATCTGCATTTTTTTATATGTACATATCGTCTGGTGTTTTGCAAAAAAACCGCCTGACAATATCATGCCTTCATCTGACGCCATATATCCTGCCGCTTTATGTGACATTATATACAGAAGGTTTATATATGCATCCATGACGGCCGGAACTGCCGCAGCCCACCACGGGCCGTGAAGGACAACTACGACAATGATACCTGCTGCAGCTGCAAGATGCCACTTTACGGATTTTACCAGACGGACTGTCATTCCTTTTTTTTCTTCTTTTATCACTTTGGCAATGTCCGCCCAGCTGTATTCCGGCACCAGCTCCTGAAGCTGCTCCTTCAGCTTTTCCTCCGGCAGTGACATGGTCAGATTGGAAGATTCTCCATCTTCATCACCGACTCCCACAGTGACGACCTTAACATTATATCTTTTGAATATTCTTGAAAAAGGCTGCTGTTCAATCTGCAGTGCAGTTATCTTATCAACAGGTATGGTATAGCTGCGCAGCTTTATGAGACCGCAGCGGACATGTACATCTTTTCCATCCCTGTACACTGTAAAATTATAATATTTTATGAATCGTTTTGCAATATTATAAATTGCAGTAAGAACCATTATGACTACAGCTATAAATCCCCCGAAGGCATCCCTTATAAACGCTGTAAATCCCATATTTCCTATATACCAGACCGAACCGCATATGCCTGCCAGTGCGATTATCAGACTGAACATCGGCATGTCGTAAAAGGCGTGAGCCAGCATATCTTTAGGCGAACTGGCAAATATCTTTTTCCCTTCTGAGGCTGCTTTATAAAGCTCGTCAGGCTGCCTTTCCTCTGACAGCGCCTTACCGGTTCCACTGCCCTTAAGGGCGCTCATTCTCTCAATCACCGTCTTGCGGAAGGCTATAGCGATATCTTCTCTGAAGACTATGGAAATGTCAGTCTCATTGGCTGTAGTCATGCTGTTGGTATCTATCTTGATGCGGTAAGTTCCTACCAGCCTTTCAAAGAGATTCCTTTCCATGTTTACTGCCGATATATTTTCGATGGCTATAGTATTTTTTACTTTCCTGAGGGTATTCCTCTCAATTATTATCAGATTGTCATCAAGAATGACCCATGTCTTTCTCCACCTGAGAAACTGGAAAATCAGCACACAAGCAGTAAGCACCAGAAGCCCTGCAAGTCCCCAGATTCCTCCGGTGCTGACAAGGCTTTTTATTCCGTCGCTTCCGATATCTTTTACCACATCAATTATAGTATCGATCTGGTTGAGCAGCATAAATACAATAACAACCCAGAATTGCCAGAGACTTTCAAAAATGGTGGAAAAATGGCAGCGTAATTTGATTTCTTTCATTTACTGCCTCTCTCTTTCCGCCAAAGCGATATCATTTATTTTCTTTTTCAGAGCCTCTGCAATTTCCTCAGCTCTCTCTTCCTTCAAGAATCTGATTCCCACATCTCCGCCTGCTGTCGTAACTCGGACAGTGGAAAGATTGAAAATTCTGGCTATAGGTCCCTGGGAAACTTCAATTTTGTGAAGTCTCTCCATAGGTACAATCTGCTCGGTAATCCAGGCAATGCCTTGTTTTACTCTTATGGCTTCTTCATCTATGCAGTATCTGTATCGCATATACCTGATATGGGGCACAAGAATCACATACATTACAGCAACCGCCCATGTCACGGCAAGTATCACCTTTCCCGCCGTTCCCAGCTGAGGAATAAGTATCACAAGCAGAGTTGCCGGTATCAGTACCAGTCCCCACACAATGGTTGCACTGATAATCATGCTTTTTTTTGCCGCCTTATCGGCAGCTATATAGTTTTTTCCGTTATCATCTCCCTGCATCTGCACTGTTCTATTCTCCTTCTCCGTTTTCTTCATACAGTTCAAGAGCAATTTCTCTGATAAACCTCTCTGTCTCTGGAACATCGGTATCGTTAGAAGTTATGACAAGCACAAAAGGACTGCGGGCAAATACTACAGATGCATCATGAGTGGTTCCTGTGTCTTCACCTGTTTTATTAGCTATTTTTTTCTTGCGTCCTATGTATCCCGGGATTTTGTGCCTTATCTGCTGAAGCAGCAGCACGTTTTCTATTTTTTCAGAGGTCTCTTCATCAACAAATTCCCTGTTATATATTTTTTTAAGGAGCATGGCGATTTCTGAAGGGCATATATAATTATCCAGCCCTCTGGCCGCTCCTTCGCTGTCGAAAAGTTCTCTCTCTGCTACGGTTTTCTTCAGACCCATCTCTTCAAAGTTCTCTTTGAGTCTCTCCATTCCCACTGCCCGCATAAGCATATTCGCAGCTGTGTTATCACTCAGGGTAATCATAAGCCTGCAGAGGCTTTCTATGTCAATTTCCACATTTCCTGTTAATGATAAAAGTGCTCCGCAGCTTGGCATTTTATCCTCTTCTCTTACCAGAACCTTCTGGTCCCAGCTTAGCTGACCCTCTTTCACCAGCTTCGCAACACACATGAAAACAGGTAATTTGATCACACTGGCTGCTTTGAATACCTCGTCTCCGTTATAAGTAAGAGTCTCCCCTGTTTCGAGGTTCTCGTAATAAAAGCCTATTTTCCCTCTGAGACGGCTTACACGCTCCTCCAGATATCTCTGTTCCATCTGCTTCCTCCTTTTACACTTTTTTATATTAAAATTTTATCACAGAGCCCGCAAATGTCAAAGGCTCTCTATACTCTGAACATATATTTTTTCTTTCACCCGGCGGAATTTCACCTCAAAACGCCCATACTTCATACCATAGATTCTCTCCTGATCATCCTGATATGCAGGCGGCGGATTTCTGCTCAATATTTCCTGTATGACTTCCAGTTCTCCGGCTTGTACCTCTGCCGGTCCGGTATTTTCAAATAATACCTCTTCCGTTTTGTCCGGCGTCTCGCCCAGGATTCCTGTCTTCGCTTCCGGAATACAGTCTGCGTACGGAAGATACGGCTTTATATCGTATATGGGGGTTCCGTCCATCAGGTCAGCCCCTTGAACATATAGCTTCGGGCCGTCTTTTCCCTTTGTTTCCGTGCCAAGCAGCTTTACACACGAAAGTCCTATGGAGTTGGGTCTGAATGGAGATCTGGTAGCAAAAACTCCCACCCGTGTATTGCCTCCCAGTCGCGGCGGTCTTACTGTAGGTGAGAAAGTTTCTCTGTGTGACTCAGAAAAATCCCATAACAGCCACAGATGGGTGAATTCTTCTATGCCCCTCAAGGCCGCAGGATCGTCATAAGGATGAACAAAAGTTATGCAGCTGACATTTGACACGAGGCCGCTCTGTCTGGGTATTCCGAATTTTTCTTTAAAATCATTGTGGATATATGCTACAGGGTGCATGGTTTCCCCTTTCTCTTACTTTTTTGTTTTCAGCCAAGACGGACATCTGAACGTAATTATACATTGGTTACGGTATTTTTTGCAAATTATTTTAAAGAGGCGTTATTGACATCTTCTTCCCGTCATTTTAAGATAAAGATACCACAAAAAGGAGGCTGTAAAATGCAGAAAAAGACCATATATGCCCGCGGACCGGAGTTCGGAAGCACACCGGAAAGAGAAGTCCGTACCGTGTCCGGCGATCTGATTGAAGAATACCTTACTATTTACCTCAACGCATATCCGGCTTTTAAAAACATCGGAGATGAAGGCAGAAGCAAATATCGCGCGAGATATCTGGATTCCATGAAGAATGACCGCAATATAAATTTCTGCGGACTTTTTGAAAACGGACAGCTGATTGCTCTTGCAAAACTCATAGATTTTTCCATGAATGCTTTCGGCAAGATGATTCCTGCAACAGGGCTCATGTCACTGGCAGTGCATCCTATGCACAAAAAGAAAGGCGCCGGTCTTGACATGGTTCGCTTCTTTGAAAAATACACCGTTGATTCAGGAGCCTCCGTATCGATGCTGCTTCCTTTCCGTATAGATTTTTACAGAAAGATGGGTTACGGCTACGGCAGCAAGCTGGAAGAGTACCGTATTCCTACCGTAAATCTGCCTGAATGCAGAGACACGTCAATGATAGAATTTCTCGGCTCTGACGATCTGCCGCGCATACTGGAATGTCAGGCAGCTTTTGCATCCAGAAATCACGGTATGCTTCTTAAATTTGAAGACGAAATCAGAGGTATGGCTTCCGACTCGGACTCAAGACGTATAGGATATGTACAGGACGGCAAGCTGCGTGGATATATGATTTACGAGTTTGTATGCGAAAGCGATGTGAATTATACTCTTAACAGAATTGAAGTAAAAGAATTCGCCTACGAAGACGGGAAAGTTCTTCAGACTCTTCTTGGTTTTCTGCGCAACCAGTCAGACCTTGCCCGCACGGTTGTCATACGCACCGGTGAGGAAGACTTCTATCACATTCTTCCAAGCGCCCAGGACACCAGCGGAAACTACATAGATTTCGGATTCCTGCAGACAAATATCGGTGCCATCGGCACCATGTACAAAATCGTGGACCTTGAAGGCTTCATAACTGCTTCCTCTCATCGGAAATTCATTCCTGTAAACCTGAAAACCGGGTTTGACTACTATGATGAACTTGCCCACAGCGAAAAAACATTCAATATCGCTTTTGAAACCGATGAAAGCGGTAAAACTGCCCGCTGGCATGTCATTCCAAAGGATGCTCCTTGCGATGTGAGAGTAAAATGCAATCTGGCAGATCTGTCGGCTCTTCTTATGGGCAGCTGCAGGCTGGCTTCTCTTCTGCGCCTGGGAGGTGCGGAAATTTCCGATGATGCTTATGCAGACATGCTGGATTCCCTGCTTTGCTGCAAACAAAAACCATGGACAAATACAGACTATTAGCAAAAACAAGGCCGGCTCATGAAGCCGGCCTTGTTTTTCGCCTTGTTTATAATGAGGTCTGCTGCTACAGCAGTTCCTTTGTGTTGACGTATCCCTCAGCTATAACTTCAGTAGGACCGGTCAGGAAAATTCCCTCTTCATTAACGGTCACGAAAAGTTCTCCGCCGGGCACTTTTACTTTTACGTTGTCTCCGCTGACCATACCTCTTTCTTTAAGAACAGTTACTACCGCTCCAGTTCCCGTTCCGCAGGACAGAGTAAAGTCTTCGGCTCCTCTCTCGTAGGTTATGTCGGCAACCTCATCATTTCCGATTATCTCATAAAAATTAACATTGGCACCCTTAGGAAATTCCGATGCCCTCCTCAGAGCTTTTCCCAGATCTCTCAGATCTTCCCGATCCATTTCTTTAAGGCCTTTCATTTCCACTACGGCATGAGGTATTCCCGGATCTCCCAGTTCCAGATAAGCGCAATGGTACTTGTTTCCGCATGCAGACACATCCATCTCTTTTCTTACGGATACATCGTTAAGGCGTACTCTGTACATGCTTTCGCTCTGTCTGTAGCCGATGACCATGCCTGCTATGGTTTCAATATGCTGTACTTCTCCGGCAAATCCATTTTCGTAACCGAACCTTGCAAGGCAGCGTGCACCGTTGCCGCACATTTCGCCGAAACTTCCGTCAGCATTATAATATCTCATTTTGAAATCTCCGCCAAAAACAGGTGAATCCACCACCATCAGTCCGTCAGCTCCTATGGAAAATTTTCTGTGGCATAGCTTTTCCGCAAGTTCACCCAGTTTTTCCACCGGTATTTTTGCTTCAATATTATTGATGATTATAAAATCATTTCCTGTTCCCTGCATTTTGGTGAATTCCATAGTTATCGTTCCTCTCTTTTATATACGATTTTTCCCCCTGTAACTGCGGCTTCCACTGCTATATCCGCAATTTCATGGCAGTCTGTCTCAAATATGTCACGGCTCAGTACAGTCATGTCTGCCAGTTTTCCTTTTTCCAGTGTCCCGCGTTCATTCTCTGCAAAAGCACCATAAGCGCAGTTTCCGGTAAACAGCTTTACCGCCTGACGGACTGTAAGTTTCTGCCATGGCATCCATCCATCGGTTTTCTCACCGATGGAGTCTCTTGTTACGGCAATCTGTATGTTTTCCAGAATGTTGAAGTTTTCTACCGGTGAATCAGAACCTCCACAGCATACAACTCCTACATCTTCAAAGGTTCTCCACATATATGAGCGTTCTGCACGCTTGGTTCCCACACACCCTTCAACCATGTTCTTGTCCGATGCAACAAAAACCGGCTGTATGTAGGCGAGTATGTTTTTTGCTGCCATTCGTCCGGGCAGCGCAGGATCTGTTATCTGCAGATGATTTATTGCAAGTCTCAGATGTCTGTCACCGTATATCTCAATGGCCTTTTCATAAGCATCAAAAACCATCAGCGATGCTCTGTCCCCTATAGCATGGACAATTATCTGCATATCGTGTTCATAGGCATAGTTTACCATACGCTGCAGTTCTTCCCTGTCATGAACCATTGTTCCGCAGTTTTGGGAGGAACCTTTATAAGGCTCCTTCATAAGAGCGGTCCTCGCCCCCAGCGAACCGTCCTGATATAGTTTCACAGGTCCTATGGAATAGTAGCTGTCTCCGTCACCGGTTCTTATTCCTGAGTCAATGAAGTCCTTCATGTCTTCAAAATCTGTAAACGAAGCCTGTTCTCTTACTCTCACCGTAAGCCTTCCCTCCTCTGAAAGCTCCCGGTATGCCTGCATTATCCTATGGCGGTTCCGTCCCGGCAGTGACAGAAAATTATCACTTTCCACAGCGGTTATACCTGCCTGATTATATAGAGGCTGCACTGCAAGAATCATTTCTTTTATGTCATCTACTTCAGGCTCCTGCATGGCATTATAGCACAATTTTACTGCTGCTTCCGTAAGTATTCCGTTTTTTTCATCGATCTGGTGAATATAACTGCCTGTCTCCGGAAGGTTCATGACCATCTCCAGCGCCTTGCTGTTTACTGCCGCCACATGCCCGCAAACCCGGATAAACAGCACAGGCCGGTCTTGTGAAATCATGTCCAGGTCATTCCTGGTCAGAAAACGCCGATAATCTGTAAAATTATCGTTGTTCCATCCTCTTCCGTACAGCCACTTCTCCGGAGGCCGGTCTTTCATATCTCTGATGCGCCTGCGACCTTCCTCTATGATTCCGGAAACCGAGTCGGCATCATACATCTTGTATGATTTTTCAAGAAAACCATAATTAAGCATATGCAGATGCGAATCCGTAAATCCCGGAAGCACCGTCATACCTTTCAGATCTATGTACTGCCCGGCTTCAGGAAGGCTTCCGTCATCGGCATTGCCCAGAAAGGAAATTCTGTCTCCACTTATGCCGATGGCAGAATACACATTGTCGCTACTGTCCATAGAGTATATTTTCCCGTTATAAAAAACCTTGTCCATATCAGAATTCTGTTCTTTCGTAAATGTCCATCATGGTTGTTATATAAGCACCCCGGCTGACAGCATGAATTATAAAATCCTCCAGCATTCTTATATTATGAGGTCTTCCGATTACCTGCGGATGCATTGTTACATTCAGGACCCCATCTTTTATATTGTCGGCACCATAATCCAAAGTGCTCTTCCATATTTCAAAAACCTGACTTTGCGGCTTCATCCCCGTTCTTGTCATCACAAATTCGGAGTGAGGGAAATCATCCATGTACCATGACACCGGCATTTCCACTATGTCTGCAGGCTCTCCGAACTCATTGCCTCTGTCAAAATGCACGATACAAGGTGCAGGGCAATATGGATAAAAGTCATTGCCCATGAGGCTGCTGTCATATTTAAAACCGTATTTCTGCAGCAGTTCAACGGTATTCGGGCTGAAATCAAAGCCAGGAGATCTGTATCCCTGCGGAGTTATACCAATCCGGTCAAGAGCTTCAAGGCCCTTGACAATTATATTCTCCTCTTCATGATAGGAAAGCTCAGTAGGGTCTTCATGAACATAACCATGGTGGCATATTTCGTGGCCTCCGGCACTTATCTCTCTGCATACATCGGGATAAGTGTCTGCAGTATGCCCCGGCACAAAGAAATTAGCCTTTATATGATACTTATCAAGAAGATTCAATATCCTTGGAACTCCTACTTCCGCACCGTATTCTCCTCTTGAGGTGTAAACAGGTGACGTTTTTCCAAAGGATTCCATCCATACTGACGAGGAGTCAAAATCAAATCCCAGATTTAAAGCTATGGTGCTGCCCTGCGGCAGTCTTACTTTGCCTGTCTTCTGCATCCGGACTACCTCCCTATTTAAATTCCAGGAATCCGTCATCCACAGGTATGGTCACAGCGTTGATTCCGTCTGCTTCCGGAGATGCCAGGAACGCAGCCACCTCACCTATGGCTGACGGGTCAAGAGGTTTTTTGCGCATTCCCTTGGAGTAGAGTTCTTCAAAGGTTCCTCTCTCCTTGTCAATGTCCAGCATAGGTGTGTCTATAACTCCCGGGGCTATGGCCACCACTCTGATGTTGTAAGGTGCCAGCTCCAGTGCTGCCGCTTTTGTCATCATTTCCACTGCACCCTTGCTAGCGTTATATCCTATAATATTACCGCTGGCAACCTTGCCGTAAATGCTACCCATGTTTATTATGACGCCGGCGATTCCTTTTGAGACCATCATGCGGGCACCCTGCTGCATACACATAAATGTGCCATACTGATTTATGCGAATAGCTCTGTCATAATCTTCATATGAGGTTTCCAGAAAAGGCCTGCTTGGGGCAACGCCTGCATTGTTTATAACTGCATCTATTCTTCCGAAAGTTTCCTCTATTGTATCAAAAATTTCTTTGACATCTTCCTGCTTCGATACGTCTGCCGCTATTGCCACAACCGAATCTTCACCGAATTCTCTTTTGAATTCCGATGCTGCTTCCTCTATTTTCTCCCTGCGTCTTCCGACTATTGCTACCCTATATCCTCTTTTCAGAAAACTCAAGGCACATGCCTTTCCTATTCCTGTTCCTCCACCTGTTACCAGTGCTGCTTTTCTCTCCGCCATGTCGTCCTCCTTAAAATGCTGCTTATCTGTTGAAATTGGTCCATATGTCTTTTTCTCTGAATTCCGGTTCAATACCTGCATCTTTGCCTGCTCTGATGGCTTTCATAAGCCATGCCAGATTTAATGCTGCCGTCTCCATTGTAAACAGACCTTCCTTGTCATTCAGAACATCGGCGGCATCGCCATGCCCGTGAATCATAGGCCAGTAATCAGCACTCACAATAGGCATCTGATTTATTGCCGGATATTTAGCTAATGCATCATATGAAGATGTGCATCCTCCTCTGCGTGCCACCACTGCTATGGCTGCAGGTTTATAACGGAGATTTTCGCCGCCTGCATAAAAGAATCGGTCCATAAATGATATCATGGAGCCTGCAGGTGAAGCATAATGAACGGGAGATGCAAAGACAAAGCCTTCAGCTTCTTTTGCCTTTTCTATTGCATCATTGACACAATCATCGGTGATGCATCTGCCCGTCAGACTGCACCCTCCGCACCCCATACATCCTCCTGCCGTTTCACTGCCCACATGAATTATTTCACTGCATATACCTCCGGCTGACAGAATATCAGCCATATATTTGAGAACGGTATATGTACAGCCTTCCTTATGAGGGCTTCCGTTTATCATGAGTACCTTCATATGTCTGCCTCCTTTGATTGTTTGTATCTTCAGACTACCATATTGATTTTGGATTTACAAGTGCAAATGCTTCTTTAAGGAGAATCATGTCTTCTTCTGAAGTTGACCATGATGTGGCCAGGCGTATTACCGTATGACTTTCATCATACTTCTCCCAGAAACTGTAAGCTATGTGCTTTTTTAGTTTTTCCAGCATTTTGTTTTCGATTATGACAAACTGCTGATTTGTAGGGGATTCCAGATAAAAAGGCACCCCTGCGTCGTGCAGTATATCTTTAAGTTTTTCGGACATGTCTATGGCATGGTGCGATATATCAAAGTACAGATCATCCGTAAAAAGCATGTCAAACTGGATTCCTATGAGCCTTCCCTTAGCCAGGAGTCCCCCTCTTTTTTTGACATAATTTGCAAAGTGCTCAGGTCTGTTGCCTTTGGTAAAAACCACGGCTTCACCGCAAAGAGCTCCTACTTTGGTCCCTCCGATATAAAATACGTCGCAAAGCTTTGCCACATCTGACAGCGCCATATCGCTTTGACGGCTTGCAAGTCCGTATCCCAATCTTGCCCCATCGATAAACAACGGCAGGCTGAATTCCCTGCATACTTCATAAAGATCCGTCAGTTCTTTTTTCGAGTAAATTGTTCCGTATTCTGTGGGATAAGATATATAAACCATTCCGGGGAACACCATATGTTCGCAATTCCCGTCCTCATGAAATTCTTCAATAAATCTTCTCAGATCAGGTGCGCATATTTTACCGTCCTTTTGCGGCAGTTCCAGTACTTTATGCCCCGAATATTCTATGGCTCCGGCTTCGTGGACACTTATGTGACCGGTAGACGCCGCCACAACGCCCTGATAATCTTTAAGCATAGCCGAAATCACTATGGAGTTGGTCTGAGTTCCGCCCGTAAGAAATTCGACCTCTGCTTCAGGACATTTACACGCATCTCTTATTTTTTCAGCTGCACTTCGGCAGTATCTGTCTGTGCCGTATCCCGGAAGACTTTCCATATTTGTTTCGGTAAGGCGTCTTAGAATTGCAGGATGCGCTCCCGCTATATAATCGCTTTCAAATGAAACCATATTTACCTCCTAAAAAAAACCACGGCGCTGTTCTGCCACCGTGGCTTAACTTCATATTTTCAGATTACAGAGTCAGTGAAGGTGCGGAATAAACCCTTGCGCCCAGCTCGCTGTCCAGCATATAGAGGCTCTTAGGGTCATCGCCGAACAGTTCATATTTTTTGACGAGGTTATCTGCATTAGTTTCTTCTTCTCCCTGTTCCTTTACGAACCAGTCCAGGAACTGCATGGTGCGGAAGTCTTTAACAGAATAAGCCGCATCATAGATATTATGAATCAGGCTTGTTACATACTGCTCATGCTTTAATCCTTCAGCCAGAACTGCCTTAGGGCTTTCAAGTTTTACAGCCGGCTTGTCGATGGCTTCCAGTACGATCTGCTCGCCGTTGTTCTGCAGATACTGAACAAAGAGCATTGCGTGGTCACGCTCTTCCTGAGCCTGGATTCTATACCAGTTTCCGAAGCCGTCAAGGCCCTGATCGTAATAGTAATTTGAAAAGTCAAGATACAGGTATGCAGAATAAAATTCCTTGTTAACCTGCTGATTTAATAATTCGACAACTTTTTTCTCTAACATGATATATCCTCCTTCTGATACTAATCAGTATAATTATCGAAGTATCCCTGAATGTATATGAACGGAGTTCCCTTGTCCCCGGATCCAGAGGTGAGGTCGCACAGAGAACCCAGGAGGTCTGTCAGCCTTCTCGGAGTAGTTCCCTCTGTTACCATCTGGCCTACAAGGTTGTCGTCCTTTTCTTTGATGGCATTTTCAATAGCTGCTTTCAACTCATCGCCCCGCAGATCTGCAAAGTCGTTATCTGCCAGATATTTCAGTTTAAGTTCGTTAGGCTGTCCGATAAGTCCGTCTGTATATCCCGGAGAAACCACCGGATCTGCCAGCTCCCATATTTTTCCGACAGGATCCTTGAAAGCTCCGTCACCGTAAACCATAACTTCCACAGTCTTTCCGGTTCTCTCTCTGATTTCATCCTGAACGCTCTGAACAAATTCACGGCAATTTACGGGGAACAGCTTTATAGTGTCCTCTGTAGCCTTGTTTGAGCCGAGGATTCCATATTCCGGATTGTACCCGGATCCATTTACCGGTGCATTGAGGAGGTCATCCATTCCGAGAACCACTTTTCCGCCGGCCTCCCTTACCAGTCTCTTGGTGCGTTCTCTTGTGTGAATATCCGCGCAGAGAACCTTGTCTGTATAATCAAGAATTTTACGAGGATTATTTGCAAAAATTATTTCTGCCTCTGCGCCTTCTTCTTCGATAATATCTTTGTAATAGTTTACATAATCCATATCTGTGAAGGTGTGGCGTGATTTGCCGAAAGTTGCCTCAAATTCAGCCTGGGTGAGAACATCTGTATAAGGGTTTACGCCTTTTGCGTCCAGCAGGTCCAGATCCAGCAGGTGGTTGCCCACCTCATCGCTGGGATAGCTGAGCATCAGTACTACTTTCTTTGCACCTCTGGCTATTCCTCTAAGGCAAATTGCAAATCTGTTTCTGCTGAGGATAGGGAATATAACTCCTATTGTTTCTCCGCCCAGCTTGTTTCTCACATCTTCAGCAAGCTGATCCTTGGTCGCATAGTTAGCCTGGGCACGAGCCAGTATAGACTCTGTAATTGCCAGAACGTCCTTGCTTCCTATTTCAAAGTCGCCCTTTTTAAGGCATTCCATCAATGTATCAACGACGATTTTTTTGAGGTCATCGCCCTCTTTGATTATAGGTCCTCTGAGACCTCTTGAAACTGTTCCTATACGTCTTTCCATCTTGTATTTCTCTCCTTAAAATGAGTTTCTCGGACATTTAATTATATCAATTATACAAATTATTTGTCAATTAAAATCACTTTTTGAAGTACGCAACAGCCGACTCAAACATCTTCATGTCAAATTCGCCCGGCACGTTGCGGTATATTCCTCTGCTTATTCTTTCGGAATGTCCCATCTTGCCCAGAACTCTTCCATCCGGTGAAATTATTCCTTCCACCGCCCAGTCTGAACCGTTAGGATTGAACTGTATCTCATTTGAAGCCGTTCCTTCCATATCTACATACTGTGTTATTATCTGCCCGTTCTGAGCCAGCCGGCTGAGGAGTTCCGATGACGCTATAAATCTTCCTTCCCCGTGAGAAACAGGTACAGTATAGATATCTCCCACCTTTGTGCCTGACAGCCAAGGAGAGTTGTTGGAAGCAATTCTGGTACGCACCAGCTTGGACTGATGTCTTGAAATTCTGTTATATGTCAGAGTAGGGAAGGTTTCATCGGTATCCATTATTTTGCCGTAAGGCACAAGACCCAGCTTGATAAGAGCCTGGAACCCGTTGCATATGCCTGCCATAAGGCCGTCTCTCTTTTCCAGGAGCTCCGTTACCGCCTCTTTTATTTCCTGATTTCTGAAGAAAGCCGTAATCAGCTTGCCGGAACCGTCAGGCTCATCACCACCGGAGAAACCTCCCGGTATGAATATCATCTGACTGCTACGAACTTTTTGTGCAAATTCCGAAATGGAACGTGCCACGTCTGAAGCCGTCAGGTTATTTATGACGAATATTTCAGGTTGTGCTCCGGCTCTCATGAATGCCTTCGCCGTATCATATTCGCAGTTGGTTCCCGGGAACACAGGAATAAGAGCCTTAGGCTGAGCACATTTTATGGAAGCCGAGAATTTTTTCTCCCGGGTAAAGGACAATGTTTCCGGTTTTTCTCCCTGAACCGGAATATTGCAAGGATATACCGGCTCCAGCTTGTCTTCATAAAGACCGCACAACCTGCTGAGGCTTATGCTTTCACTGCCTCTTTCAATGGAATCTCTGCCGGTTGTCATTCCTATAAGCAGCGCATCATCCACTTCTTCTGCAGTTTCAATTATGAAGGCTCCGTAGCAGTATCCGAAAATTTCATCCAATGTCAGCGCATCGCTGTATTCAAATCCTATGGCATTGCCCATAGCCATCTTAAGCACCGCTTCAGCTATGCCGCCTATTCCCGGTGTATAGCATGCCTGCACAATTCCCTTTCTCATAAGCTGAGTCACTCTGTCGTAAAGACCCTTCAGTTTCTTTCCGTCAGGCAGCCCCTTCTGATTGTATTCAGGCTTTAAAAGATATACTCTGCTTCCTACCTTCTTGAATTCCGGAGAAATAATATTGTCTATGTTTTCCGTGGTCACGGCAAAGGATACCAGAGTAGGCGGTACATCCAGATCCTCGAAAGTTCCGCTCATGGAGTCCTTTCCGCCTATTGAGCCTGTTTCAAGATCCAGCTGCGCGTCCAAGGCACCCAGCAGGGCGGAGAAAGGCTTTCCCCATCTTGAAGGATCTTTTCCCAGTTTTTCAAAATACTCCTGGAAAGAAAGATATACTTCTTCAAACTTGGCTCCTTCAGCCACAAGCTTTGAAACCGATTCCACCACTGCAAGATATGCACCGTGATAAGGGCTCTTTTCCATTATAAACGGATTGTATCCCCAGGCCATTAGGCTGCATGTTGATGTGTCTTTCTTTTCTGCCGAAACTTTGTTTACCATGGCCTGAATCGGGGTTCTCTGATATTTTCCGCCGAAAGGCATCAGTACGGTTCCTGCTCCTATGGTGGAGTCAAACCTTTCAGAAAGACCTCTCTTGGAGCATATGTTCAGGTCAGAAGCAACTGCCTCATAGCTTTCCTCAAAGCTGCCTTGCGCCTTCTTGGCATATTCAACCGGCACTGCAGTTTCAACCGTTATATGTTTTTCAGCTCCGTTGGAGTCAAGAAATTTTCTTGAAATATTGACGATATTCCTGCCGTTCCAGTGCATGGAAAGTCTCGGCTCCGCAGTTACACGCGCAACCACCGTGGCTTCCAGGTTTTCGGCTCTTGCCAAACTGCAGAAGAGCTCAACGTCTTTTTCCGCTACCACAACGGCCATTCTTTCCTGAGATTCGCTGATAGCAAGCTCCGTTCCGTCAAGGCCTTCGTATTTCTTCGGAACCTTGTTCAGGTCTATCTCGAGGCCGTCTGCCAGTTCTCCGATAGCTACTGAAACCCCGCCTGCTCCAAAGTCATTGCATCGCTTTATGAGCTTTGACGCTTCAGGATTTCTGAATAGCCTCTGAAGCTTTCTTTCCTCCGGCGCATTTCCCTTCTGAACTTCTGCGCCACAGCTCTCAAGGGAAGAAAGATTATGGGATTTGGAGGATCCGGTGGCTCCGCCGCATCCGTCTCTTCCTGTTCTTCCGCCTAAAAGAATAACTCTATCTCCTGCTTCAGGTCTCAGTCTGACTACATTTTCTGCCGGTGCTGCTGCAATTACGGCACCTATTTCCATTCTCTTTGCTACATATCCCGGGTGGTATATTTCGTCCACCTGTCCCGTGGCAAGTCCTATCTGATTGCCATAGGAACTGTAGCCGGCTGCTGCTGTGGTTACCAGCTTTCTCTGAGGCAGTTTCCCCGGTATGGTTTCCGAAACAGGTACAAGAGGATCTCCGGCACCTGTGACTCTCATGGCTGCATATACATAACTCCTGCCTGAAAGCGGATCCCTAATGGCTCCGCCCACGCAGGTGGCTGCACCTCCAAAAGGCTCAATTTCCGTAGGGTGGTTGTGAGTCTCGTTTTTAAAAAGAAGAAGCCATTCTTCTTCCCCGCTGTCTGTATCAACTTTTATCTTGACAGTGCATGCGTTTATTTCTTCCGATTCGTCAAGCTTTGACAGCTTCCCTTCTTTTTTAAGATGTTTTACGGCTATGGTTCCTATATCCATAAGTGTGACCGGCTTGGTTCTTCCCAGGGATTTTCTCAGATCCATGTATCTGTCGTAAGCTTCCTGCAAAGTGCTGTCAGCAAATTTGACGCTGTCTATAGTTGTATTGAAGGTAGTGTGGCGGCAATGATCAGACCAGTAGGTATCAATCATTTTTATTTCCGTTATGGTAGGATCTCTGTCTTCGCTGTCAAAGTATTGACGGCAGAATTTTATGTCTTCAAAATCCATGGCCAGTCCTCTGTCCTCAATAAAGGCTGCCAGCTCCTCATCACTCATGCTGCGGAATCCGTCTAACGTTTCAACTTCTTCCGGAATGTCATAGTCTGCTGCAAGAGTTTCAGGCAACGCCATATCAGCCTCCCGGGCTTCGACGGCGTTGATTACATATTTCTTGATGGCTGAAATTTCCTCATCGGAGGCTTTTCCGTAAAGAGCATATACTTTGGCTGTTTTTACGGCAGGCCTTTCTCCTCTGGTTATTATCTGGATACATTCGGCCGCAGAGGAAGCTCTCTGGTCAAACTGTCCCGGCAGATATTCCACTGCAAAGACGTAATCCGCTTCCGGCAGACTTTCTGTCACATTATCCAACTGAGGCTCGGAAAACACCGTATTTACGGAATAGTCAAAGAGATCCTTTGCCAGGTTCTCCACATCGTATCTGTTAAAAAGTCTTACCTTTTCGATTCCCTCAATCTGCAGCAATTCTCTGATGTCGTTTCTTAATGCAGCGGCTTCATTATCAAGCCCGGGCTTCTTTTCCACAAAAATTCTGAAAACCATTAAATTACTTCCTTTCTGCCATGAGGGCACGTTTTCCTATATCTGTTCTGTAATATGCGTTTTCGAAGCTGATTGTCTTTACGGTCTGATAGGCCTTATCTATGGCCTCTGCAAGAGTCTCTGCAGTTTCTGTTACTCCCAAAACTCTGCCTCCGGCGGTGACGAGTCTGCCATCTTTCAGCTTTGCGCCTGCCACATAAATGTTTTTGTCTTCAGGCATGGTTATTTCAAAGCCTGTCTCATACTTTGAAGGATATCCCTCTGATGCCATCACCACACAGGCCGCACTCTTGTCAGCAAATCTGACTTCTGCCTCATCCAGCTTCCCTTCATATATGCTGAGCATTATGTCCGCCAGATCACTCTCAAGAAGCGGCAGCACCACCTGAGTCTCAGGATCTCCGAAACGGCAGTTATACTCTATTACCTTAGGTCCTTTTTCCGTAAGCATAAGTCCGAAGTAAAGACATCCGGAGAAAGTTCTGCCCTCCTTGTTCATGGCATCAATGGTGGGTCTGAAAATGGTTTCCATACATTGAAGAGCAATTTCCGGCGTGTAATAAGGGTTTGGAGCCACAGTTCCCATGCCTCCCGTGTTAAGCCCTTTGTCGCCGTCAAGAGCTCTTTTATGATCCATGGATGATACCATAGGCACTATTGTCTTTCCATCCGTAAAGGACAGCACGGAAACCTCAGGTCCTGTAAGAAATTCTTCTATAACCACTTTGCTTCCGCTGTCTCCGAAAATTCTGTCTTCCATTATTGTCTTTACGGCGTTTACGGCCTCTTCCCGTGTTTCGGCAATGATGACGCCTTTCCCCAGTGCCAGCCCGTCAGCCTTGACAACTACGGGTACAGGACAGTTTTCCACATATCTGAGAGCCTCTTCAGCTTCCGAAAAAGTCTCATAAGCTGCTGTCGGAATGTTGTACTTCTTCATCAGATCCTTTGAGAAAGCTTTGCTTCCTTCTATTATGGCAGCCCTTCTGTCCGGGCCGAAAGTTTTGATTCCTTTTGCCTTGAGAGCATCTACAGCTCCCAGCACAAGAGGATCATCCGGCGCCACTACTGCCAGATCTATATCATTTTTCGCAGCAAAATCCGCAATTCTGTCTATTTCCTTTGCTCCTATATCTACACACTCTGCATCGGCTGCAATACCACCGTTGCCGGGAAGAGCATATATCTTGCTTACCTTTTTGCTTTCTTTAAGCTTTTTTATAATGGCATGCTCTCTGCCGCCTCCGCCTACTACCAATACTTTCATTTTAACCTCCCGATTGAACTGACTAATGGTGGAAAAGTCTGATTCCCGTCATCGCCATTACCATGCCGTGCTTGTTACATGTGTCAATAACATTATCATCTCTGATGGAGCCTCCCGGCTGAGCAACATATGTCACCCCGCTTTTTGCCGCTCTTTCTATATTGTCACCGAAAGGGAAGAATGCATCGGAGCCTAAGCATACACCCTTTAGGCTCTTGAGATATTCTCTCTGTTCCCCTCTCGTAAATTCTTCCGGTTTTTCGGTGAAGAACTGCTGCCAGTTTCCTTCTCCGATAACATCCTCAAAATCTTCTGACAAATATACATCAATGGCGTTGTCTCTGTCCGGTCTTCTGATTTCGTCTTTGAAAGGCAGGTTGAGAACCTTCTCATGCTGGCGGAGATGCCATTTGTCCGCTTTTTCTCCTGCCAGTCTTGTGCAGTGAATTCTTGACTGCTGACCTGCTCCCACGCCTATGGTCTGCCCGTCTTTGGCATAACATACGGAGTTGGACTGAGTATACTTGAGAGTTATGAGAGCAATCACCAGATCCCTTTTTGCTTCTTCCGTCATTTCCTTGTTGTCCGTAACTATGTTGTTGAGCATTTCGGTATCTATTCTGAGATCGTTTCTCTTCTGTTCAAAGGTTATTCCGTACACCTGCTTGTGTTCAACAGCAGCCGGTACATATGAAGGATCAATTTTTACTATGTTGTAATTTCCCTTTTTCTTTCCTTTAAGTATTTCCAGCGCTTCCGGCTCAAAATCCGGTGCTATTATTCCATCAGACACTTCTCTTGCAATGAGGCGGGCGCAGGTGACATCACACTTGTCAGAAAGAGCTATCCAGTCTCCAAAGGAGCTCATTCTGTCCGTCCCTCTGGCTCTTGCATATGCCGTAGCTATAGGAGACTCGTCCAGTCCCTTTACATCATCTACGAAAAAAGCTTTTTTGAGATTTTCATCCATGGGAACTCCCACTGCTGCGGAAGTAGGGCTCACATGCTTGAAAGATGTGGCCGCACACATTCCGAGAGATTCCTTTATTTCCTTTACCAGCTGCCAGCTGTTCATGGCGTCCAGAAGATTTATGTATCCGGGACGTCCGTTTAAGATTTCAACAGGCAGATTGCTGCCATCCTCCATGAATACTTTTGCAGGCTTCTGATTGGGATTACAGCCATATTTTAATTCGTACTCTTTCATTTTCTACCTCTGTTCATTCTTGTTTATAAGTCTGGTCTCAACAGTGCCGCTGCCCAAATCGGCATACATCACATAAAGAGATATCTTGTTTTCTTCGTTTAAGTTATCCCATATCTCCCGGGTAAACTCATCAATGTTCTCCGGAATTTCCACTCTCTTGGGCTCTCCCTGGAAAGTAGGAAGCGGGTTGTCGTCGCCCTGATATGTATGGATGAAATGTCCCAGCCCGCATATGGCCGGATAATTATAGAAAAAGCGGCTGCAAGCGCTTCCCTTTTCGTCAGCGCTCTTAAGAATGCTCATTTCATATGAAAAGTCATCTTCTCCTACGGTTATCATTCCGCTTATTCTAGGTGTGAAGTTGGGAGCATCCGGCTCAAACTCTCTGGTCATGAGAGCATCACGGAAACTTTTTCCGGCTTTAACGGCATCGTACACAGTATCAGTCTGGTCGCCGTTGGTGACTATCAGATGATTTTCCATCGGCGCAACTGCCCTATATATGATAAGAGACGGGTCCTCAACTTTGGACTCGTCAAAAGGTCTGGTGTATACGCTTCCGTCTTTGGCTATATCAAAAATTCTGTTGCGGCTGTTTTCGCTTCTTCCCATTATGAAGTAAGCGACCGCTGCCTTTCCCGAAGGGCTCCTGCCTATGATGATTCCTCGTCCGACATATGGGTTGGATCCTGTCAGGTCTTTTATTCTGCTTATCTCGTAAACACTCATTTAATTACCTCTCACTATTTCCCGGGCAATTTTCTGGCAGGCCCGCGGAAGTATCTTCCATTCTGCCTCTTCCATTACTCTGCGCTGCAGAGTTTCCGGAGTGTCGTCCTCCATTACCTCTACTGCTTTCTGCATAATTATTTTTCCCCCGTCGGGTATCTCATTGACGAAATGCACCGTGGCCCCTGTCACCTTTACGCCATAGGCCAGCGCTGCCTCATGAACATGGAGTCCATAGAAGCCTTTGCCGCAGAAAGAAGGGATAAGGGACGGGTGAACATTGATTATCCGGTTGGGATGCTTTCCCGTGAACTCCGCACTGAGTATGCTCATGAATCCTGCCAGAACGATAAGATCGATATCATACTCAGAAAGAAGATCTTCAATTCTCTTTTCAAACTCAGCGCGGTCCTTACAGTCTTTTAAAAGAACCACTTCTGCCGGTATTCCGGCCTTATCGGCTCTGGTAAGGGCATAAGCTCCGGCGTTGTTGGATATCACCAGAGCTATTTTTCCGTCTTTTATGATTCCGCTTTCCTGCGCATCTATCAGAGCCTGCAGATTGGTTCCTCCGCCGGATACCATGACCGCTATTCTGGCTACCGACATATCATCACCTTTTCATCTTCAGACTTCACGATTGATCCTATTACATAGGCATCCTCACCTGCTTCTTTTAATATGTCAAGAGCCTTGTCTGCCTCTTCAGCTGATACGACACAGGTCATTCCCACGCCCATGTTAAAGGTATTGAACATGTCATGTTCAGGAATTCCTCCGGCTTCAGCTATAAGTCTGAATATAGGAAGTATCTTAAGCGCTGACTTGTCTATTTTGGCACAGTATCCGTCAGGAATGCTCCTTGGGATATTTTCGTAAAAGCCTCCTCCTGTAATGTGGGATACGGCTTTTACTTCCACGCCTTTGAAAAGCGCCAGCATAGGTTTGACGTATATCTTCGTAGGGGTGAGAAGGGTCTCTCCCAGGGACGCTCCTCCCAGAGCTTCTACAGGTGCCTTGAGATCGGCGCTTTCCACGTCGAAAACCTTTCTTACCAGAGAAAAGCCATTGGAATGAACTCCGCTGGAGGCAAGGCCGATTATCACATCACCTTCCTCGACCTTGTTCTTATCAAGAACTCTTGCCTTGTCCACGGCTCCCACAGAAAATCCTGCAAGGTCGTATTCATCTTCGCTGTAAAATCCCGGCATTTCCGCAGTTTCTCCTCCTACAAGCTCACAGCCGGACTGAACGCATCCTTCTGCGATTCCCGATACGATTGAAGCAATCTTCTCAGGATAGTTCTTGCCACAGGCAATATAGTCCAAGAAAAAGAGTGGCTTTGCTCCGCAGCAGATAATATCGTTTACGCACATGGCAACGCAATCTATACCCACCGTGTCGTGCCTGTCCATGAGAAATGCCAATTTGAGCTTTGTACCTACTCCATCGGTGCCGCTTACCAGTACAGGATTTGGCATTTCCGTAATGTCCAGTTCAAACAGGCCGCCGAAACCGCCTATATCAGAACTTTTTCCGCTGACAACGGTTCTGGCGATATGAGTCTTCATAAGTTCTACGGCTTTGTATCCGGCTGTAATGTCAACTCCCGCCTGGGCGTAGCTATCCGACTTTGATTTAGTATTCATTTCCTATTCCTTTCCGTTCCAACAATAAGTGCATAACTTGCATGGTTCCAGCCCTATTGCCTCTATTATTCCTTCAAGAGACTGGAAGTCCAGAGAGTCAAACTGGAATTTGTCACATATGGCTTTTCTGAGGGACTTTCCTCTCTCTGTTCTGAAGTCACTGTACTCTTCAGTATGATTGAAACCCTCTTCGCCTTCTAACTCTACTATAACACGTCTTGCGATAAGTTCCATCTCATTTTTTGCAGATGAGAAATTTAAATATTTGCATCCGTACATTATAGGCGGGCAGGCGGAACGCATATGTACCGCTTTTGCACCGTTTTCATAGAGAAATTCAACAGTCTCCTTAAGCTGAGTTCCTCTTACTATTGAATCGTCCACAAAGAGAAGGTTCTTGTCCTGTATCAGCTCGTGAACGGGTATCTGCTTCATCTTTGCGACTTTGTTTCTTTCTTTCTGATTTGCAGGCATAAAGCTTCTCGGCCATGTAGGAGTGTATTTTATAAAAGGCCTTGCAAATTGAATGTGTCTCTCATTGGCGTAACCTATGGCATGAGGCGTACCGGAATCCGGCACTCCGCAAACGTAATCTATGTCCTGAGCCTCACCGCTTTCCATGTCGTTTCTGGCCATTATCTTTCCGTTGCGGTAGCGCATTACCTCCACATTCACACCCTCATAATTGGATGTGGGATATCCGTAATATGACCAGAGAAACGCACATATTTTCAGCTCATCTCCCGGCGGGTTAAGCTGTGTTATGCCTTCAGGTGTAAGCTCAACTATTTCTCCCGGTCCAAGATCTCTTTCATCATCATATCCCAGTTTCTTGTAGGCAAAAGATTCAAAAGAAACGCAGTATCCGTCCTCACCTTTTCCCACCAGCACCGGAATTCTTCCTACTTTATCTCTTGCGGCAATTATAGCTCCGTTTTCTCTTAGTATAAGAATAGAGGCCGTTCCTTCTATGGAGCTCTGGGCAAATTTTATACCTTCTGCAAAAGTGCTCTTCTGATTTATGAGCGCTGCCACAAGCTCTGTCGAATTAACTCTGCCTCCCGTCATTGCGTCGAAGTGGCCGCCGCTGGCTGCAAAATACTTTTCTATCAGCTCATCGGCATTATTTATTCTACCTACGATACATATAGCATAGGTTCCTAAACTTGATCTGATTAAAAGAGGCTGCGGATCGGAATCGCTTATGCATCCGATGGCCGACGTGCCTTTCATCTCGTCAAAAATATTTTCGAATTTAGTTCTGAATGGTGAATTTTCTATATTATGTATTTCTCTTTGCAGACCTATTTCTTTATCATAGGCTGCCAGGCCGCCGCGGCGGGTTCCAAGGTGTGAATGATAATCCACACCAAAGAACACGTCAAGCATGCAGTCATTTTTAGAGGCTATTCCAAAAAAACCGCCCATTATTTCCTCCTCGTACAAATTGTACCGTTATGTTTTTTGCAGTTATTCTGCGAAGAAGAGTTCTGACAGAGTCATCGGATCAATGTACTTGCCATCTTTGTAAACACGCATATTTCCTGAAGCGATTTCGTCAATAAGCATAACCTTGCCGTCCTTATCGTATCCGAATTCGAACTTGATGTCGTACAGAACCAGGCCTTTTTCCTTTAAGTCATCTGCTACGATCTGAGTGATCTTCTGAGTCATTTCCTTGATATCTTCATACTGCTGGGCAGTCATAATTCCCAGAACCTGCAGTCCGTCCTTTGTTACCAGCGGATCTCCCTTGGCATCGTTCTTGAAAGTCATTTCCACATATGCAGGCAGGTCTGCTCCCTCTTCAACATATTCTTCATAGCGGCGATAGAAGCTTCCCACTGCCTTGTGACGGCAGATAACTTCCAGACCTTTACCGAATACCTTTGCAGGCAGAACTTCCATTGTAGTATCATCCAGATCTGCATTTACGAAGTGTGTTCTGATTCCTGCCGCATTTATCTTTTCAAAGAAGTATATGGACATGCGAAGGTTTACATCGCCCACGCCTTCGATTGTGAGTCCCACTGAATTTTCGCCCGGGTCGAAGACGCCGTCTTTTCCTGTGCAGTCATCTTTGAACTTCAAAAGATAATTGCCGTTGTCCAGTGCAAATACATTTTTGGTCTTTCCTGTGTAAACGAGATTCTTTTCCATTTTTCTGCTCCTTTTTTATAAATATTTTGCCGATAATGCGGCATCTTTTTCCAATACCTTCTGTGCATCTCTGTCTCTTTTGGCCTGAAGTCTTTCTGCTGCATCTTTGTCTTCAATGGCCAGCATCTGGACAGAAAGCAAAGCGGCATTCACTGCTCCGTCTATGGCAACTGTGGCAACGGGTATTCCCGATGGCATCTGTACAGTTGAAAGAAGAGCGTCAATGCCGTCTAAAGTCGATGATTTTACAGGTACTCCGATAACAGGCAGGCATGTGTTGGCTGCCAGCGCACCTGCCAGATGTGCTGCTTTTCCTGCAAAAGCTATAATAGCTCCGAAGCCGTTTTCTCTTGCATTCTTTGCGAATTCTGATGCTTCTGCAGGTGTTCTGTGGGCAGAGTATATATGTACCTCAAAAGGCACTCCCAGTTCCTGTAAAGTTTCTATGGCTTTTTCTGCGATTTTGAGGTCGCTGTCTGAACCCATCACTATTCCGATTTTTTTCATAACATATCCTCCTGATATTCTACTGAAAAATCTATATTGATTATAACAAGTCATAGAAATCTTTGTCAATAGAAATACCGACAATAAATTTCATCTTTGCTTTATACATTCGTTATATATCGAACGTTTTGCCTATATTTTTTTATATTATTCGCATTTTATCTGCGTTGACTTTTGTTTTTCATAATGCTATACTTTGATATATTTAAATTATATACTTCGATATATTTAATTTACCGTATGCAAATTTTTTTACATGTGAGGCTGCAGAATTTTTTACACCCTCATAGGTAAATTTTTTTGCACTGTGAAATCCAGACATCTTGCAATCTCAGCTGATGCCACGGAGCTTCACATACGCAAAGGAGAAATCATGTCCGAATACATTCTTACAATATTCGAAATAGTCGGCGTTATTGCTTTTGCCGCTTCCGGCGCTATCGCCGGCATCGAAAAAAAGATGGATATTTTCGGAGTATCCATACTGGGACTTACCACCGCCGTGGGCGGAGGAGTTATCAGAGATCTCATCCTCGGCATCACACCTCCCATGACCTTCAGAAATCCCGTCTATGCAACCATGGCCATCATAGTTTCTTTCGTGGTCTTTTTCGCTGTTGCCAAGAAACCATCCTTTAAGTACAGACATTACTACGATATTCTGATGTTTATAATGGATTCAATAGGACTGGGGATATTTACGGTAATAGGAATAAACACCGCATATACTTCCAATCCGGATTACGGCATATTTCTTCTGGTTTTCGTAGGAGTGGTAACAGGCGTCGGCGGTGGAATCATGCGTGATATCATGGCAGGCAACCCTCCTTATGTTTTTGTGAAACATTTCTACGCATGCGCATCAATAATCGGCGCACTTCTCTGCGTTTACTCAAGACCATATATAGGCTCCGTATACTCTATGTTTCTGGGCACTGCAGCAGTGATACTGCTTCGTTTTCTGGCAGCCCGCTTCCGTTGGAGCCTTCCAAAGCCTCGATAAAAAAACGGCATCCGGATGGAATGTATACCATCCTGAGATGCCGTTTTTGTTATTCTATGTATTTATCTTCTTCGTCATTATCCTCAAAGTCCAGAGGCTTAAATGCGGATTCTTTAAGTCTGTCTCTGAAAACCACCATTATTACAACTATAAGTACCACTACAGCTATAAAGGCATAGAGAATTATCTTCACATCTCCGGACCTTGACATAATCAGATCGTCAGCAGCGTCATCGGAAACATACCAGTTAAGAGTGGCCGTAAGCTCTGAGTTCTGATATCTGTCTCCTACCGGACCGTCAAAGTATATGGTTACTTCGTACCTGGTATCGTTCTTCTTGGACGCATTGGCGGTCTTTTCCTCTTTATATACCTGATTATTCAGGTCTTTGAAATTATCATCAAATATGACCTTGTTGCTTGTTGTGTCATATACTTTGATATTCAGATCCTGGTCTATTCCATCGGTGGCTTTTTCAACATCGATTCTGAAAAACAGATCCATTGCGGCAGTATGGTTAACCCTCACTATGTAAGGCACCACCATGGTGTCTCCCTCTTTCATGCCCGAAACTTCAATGGTATCGCTTACCTGAGGTTTTTTGCTTCTGAGCTCAAGTGAAATCTGATTCTGCACATCATCATTGAGTGCATCTCTGGCATCCGGATTGTCTTCACCGATGCTGAAGCCTATGGCTGCTGCCAGAAGAATGATTATAAGTAAAATCAATGCGCGGCTTATTCTCTTATTCTTTTTGTTGTCCATCATAAAAGTCTCTCTTTCGGGTTAATTTCCTGCCTGACAAAACATTAAAACTTTCCGTCAGATCCTGATGTTTCACTTCTTTTGGTTCAAACTTCATTATATTAAAGGCCAGCTGCTGAAATCCTCCGGAAGCAAATGGAGCAATCAGAGTTCCTATTCCGATAGGTCCTCCCAGCCCCCATCCTATCAGCAGCACCACTGCCAGAATAATGACATTTACGGCTCCTATGGGCACCCTGGGCATTCTCCGGCCTATTGCAACCTGCATGGCGTCTCTCGGCCCACAGGAAAGTCCTGCCTTCATGTATATGTACTGAGAGAAGCCTGCTATGAAAAAACCCAGAAACATCATGGGCAGGCTTATCCACATACTGTTCTGCTTGGGAATAAGGTCGAGCCAGTTGAGAAGATCAACAGTCTTTCCTACAACTACAGCATCCAGGATTGTTCCCAGTCCGATTTTTTCTCTCAGCAAAAGGTCTATACATATAACTGCAAAAGAAATCATGATAGATGCAGTACCATACAGCACCCCCAGTTTGTCAGCCAGTCCAAGGCAAAATGCATCCCATGGATTCACTCCTATGTTTGCCTGGATTACCAGGTACACTGCCACTCCGAAAAGCATCAGCCCCAGTGTGGCCGTAACAGAGTTCTTTAAAATTCCAAGTCTCGTATCGTTCATCCGGTCCTCCGCAAGGTCACATTATATGCATAGGAGTTATTATACTACATGGTTTGCCGATTTGCATCAAAAACTTGCTTTTTATTTACTCTATTGCTGTAACTCTGTAGTCCTGTTCTTCTACAGCCTGTCTGAGGACTTCATTTTCCAGTTCTGAAGAGCATATAACCACAGCAGTGCCCTTTTCATGGCTTACCTCTGCGGATTCCACACCTTCTATTCCTTCAAGTGTCTTTTTCACTGTGGCCTCACAGTGTCCGCACATCATTCCTTCAATTTTCATCGTCTTTTCCATAAGTTTATCTTCCTTTCTTTTTTTTCTGCTTTTTATTTTATGGTCTTTTCTTTCATCATACACATTGACAAGGTTCAGCCTCAGCGCATTTGTCACAACGCAGAAGCTGGACAGGCTCATGGCTGCAGCCGCAAACATGGGGTTAAGCTGCCATCCTAAAGCCGATATAAAAACTCCTGCTGCAAGAGGTATCCCTACAACATTGTATATAAATGCCCAGAAAAGATTTTCATGAATTATTTTCAGCGCAGATCGGCTGAGTCTTATGGCTGCAGGAACATCCCGCAGACTATTTTTCATAAGAACCACGTCCGCAGCGTCCACAGCTATATCAGTCCCTGCTCCTATGGCAATTCCCACGTCGGCCCTTGTAAGTGCAGGAGCGTCGTTTATGCCATCTCCCACCATGGCAGTCTTGCCCTGTTTCTGAAGAGTTCTTATCACTTTTTCTTTTTCAGACGGCAGAACCTGTGCTATTACGCGGCTGATTCCGGCTTTCTCTCCGATGGAACGAGCTGCCGCCTCATTATCTCCGGTAAGCATAACAACCTTTATTCCCATATTTTCAAGTTCTTCAACTGCCTTATGGCTATCTTCTTTTATGGAATCCGCTACCGCAATCATGCCTATCATCTTCCCGTCTTCAGAAAAAAACAGGGGAGTCTTTCCCTGAGAAGATATTCTGCGGGCTTCTGCCGAAATGTTTTCTGTTACCTCGGCTTTGCTGCTGATGAATTGGAGATTTCCACCTGCAATTACCCTACCTTCACGAACAGCAACAAGACCCCTTCCCGGCAATGCTTCGAATTCTGAGACCTCTGCTGCTTCCATTCCTCTTCGCGAAGCCTCCTCCACTATGGCTACGGCCAGCGGGTGTTCGCTCCTGCTCTCAAGGTCAAAGGCAAGGCGTAAGAGCTGCTCCTCATGGACGCTTTCTGCTGTTACGATGTCGGCAACCTCAGGATGTCCCTTTGTTACGGTTCCCGTTTTGTCAAGGGCTACTATCTGAATCTTCCCCGTTTCTTCCATGGCGGCAGCCGTTTTAAACAGTATACCGCTCCTGGCACCTTTGCCGCTGCCGGCCATAATAGCTACCGGCGTTGCCAGCCCCAGTGCGCACGGACAGCTTATCACCAGCACCGATATGCCCCTTGCCAGTGCAAATCCCATGCTCTGTCCTGCTGCAAGCCACACTGCCAGAGTCAGCAACGATATTGCCATAACAGCAGGTACAAATATTCCGGATACTTTGTCAGCTATTTTGGCAACAGGGGCTTTGGTGGCTGCCGCATCGCTGACAAGCCTGACAATCTGAGCCAGCGTAGTATCTTCACCTACTCTTACAGCTCTGCATTTAAGATAACCCGAAGTGTTTATGGTTGCCGCAGATACGCTGTCTCCCTCTCCCTTTTCGGCAGGTATGCTTTCACCGGTAAGGGCTGACTCATCTATTGCACTTTTACCTTCAACAATTGTGCCGTCCACAGGAACTCTTTCTCCCGGACGCAGCACAAAAATGTCTCCTTTTTTTACCTGAGCCACAG
The DNA here is from genome assembly GCA_002320005.1 of Firmicutes bacterium UBA1702. Lineage (GTDB taxonomy): Bacteria > Bacillota > Clostridia > Peptostreptococcales > Anaerovoracaceae > Fimisoma. The sequence goes on along the minus strand of DCJK01000004.1, from coordinate 31,748 downwards.
GCACGATTACCTCCCGGTCTCCGCGGATGACAGTTGCTTTTTCAGGCGCCAGGCTCATAAGGCGCCTGATGGCATCTGTCGTTTTTCCCTTTGACCGCGCCTCCAGCATTTTACCTACAGTTATAAGTGTCAGTATCATGGCTGCAGATTCAAAGTAAAATTCGTGCATGTAACCCTCTACTGAACTAATGTCACCCTCAAGCTGAGCATCTGTCATTAAAAAAAGCGCTGCCGTGCTGTAAATGAAAGCCGCTGCAGCTCCTATAGCCACCAGTGTGTCCATATTCGGAGCGCGATGAATCAGCCCCTTAAATCCGCTTATAAAAAATTTCTGGTTTATCACCATTACGGCAGCTGTAAGAATCAGCTGAAGGAGTCCCATGGCAATGTGATTTCCTTCCATAAACCGAGGAATCGGCCATCCCCACATCATATGGCCCATGGAAAAATACATGAGAATAACCAGAAATACCAGCGATGCGGTAAGGCGTCTCTTGAGCTTTGCCGTTTCTTCATCGGGAGAAAAACTGTCTTTGCCTTTCCTTCCTTCTTGCTCTTTTTCTAATCTGGCCTTATATCCTGCTTTCTCAACAGCTGCTATGATATCGCGGCTGTCAGCGTTTCCTTCAACTGTCATTGAATTAGTTAAAAGGCTCACATTGCAGGAATTTATTCCGGGCAGAGAAGATACAGCCTTTTCCACGCGGCTGCTGCACGCTGCACAGCTCATCCCGCTTACATTATATCGTTCCAATTCCGTCTCCTCTATTTCATAAGTTTCTGGAGCGCCGTAATGAGTTCATCCACCACCTCTTCTTTTCCCTGGCGGAGATCTCTTGCTACGCATCCTTTAATATGATTCCCTATAAGTTCTTTATTAAAAGCATTAATTGCAGCGTTTACCGCAGCTGACTGCATCAGAATATCGGTACAGTAGGCGTTTCTTTCCACCATTCCGCATATGCCCTTAACCTGTCCCTCTATCCTTTTCAGCCTGTGTATCAGTTTCTTCTGTTCTTCTTCACTTCTTACCGTCATCTTTTTGCAACTGCAGCATATTTCTTTGCCATCCATAAAAAATCTCCTTTTATTATACCTTTCACTTTTCTGTCATATAACAGTCTCTTTTTTTCTATATATTATACCCCTTAGGGGTATTTGTCAATAAAAAATCCCCGGGAAATCAGATGATTATATCTTTTCCCGGGAATTCTAACTTTTATATTCTGTTTCTATGGCAAGTAATCATAGGTTTTCTCGATGAACTGCTGTATCTTAAACGTTTCAACAGTCTTACATATCTTCAAGTCTTCCATGCTTTTCATAGCGTGTCACTCTGTTGATTCTGTTTTCGCTGTCTACAAATACCACTTTAGGCGGGTTTTCTTTTATTTCATCCGGAGTCATTTCGGCATAACACATTATTATGATCTTATCCCCCTTCTGAACACAGCGTGCAGCGGCGCCATTTAGACAAATCATTCCGCTGCCTCTCTCGCCGGCAATGGTGTATGTTTCAAAGCGCTGACCGTTATCCACATCAACAATCTGCACCTTTTCGTATTCCAGGATTCCTGCTGCATCAAGAAGGTCCTCATCTATGGTGATGCTTCCTACATAGTTAAGCTCAGCCTGGATTACGGTCGCTCTGTGAATTTTTCCTTTAAGCATCTGCAAATACATTCTCTGTTCTCCTCTATCCTTTGTAAATAAAGTTATCTATCAGTCTGGTCTTTCCGACATATACAGCCATTGCCATCAGCACCGGCGGTTCCATTACACTTACAGGAACTATTGTCTCTGCATTTACTGCTTTGACATAATCTATCCTTGCCAGAGGTTCTTGGTTAATGCAGTCCGTCATTTCTGCTACTATCTTATCTGCGTCCTTTTCACCTGCTTCAGCCATAGCACGACCCTTTGCCACCGCACGGCTTAGAACAAGTGCGGCTTTTCTTTCTTCAGAGTTGAGATATGTATTTCTGGAGCTCTTGGCAAGCCCGTCTTCTTCTCTGATTATTGGACATCCCACTATTTCAATGTCAAAGTTAAGATCGCGTACCATTCTCCTTATAACGGCAAGCTGCTGCGCATCTTTCTGTCCGAAATATGCCCTGTCCGGAGCCACTATGTTAAAGAGCTTTGATACCACCGTGCATACTCCCCTGAAATGAATGGGCCTTGTTCTGCCACACAGCTCAGTGGTCAGATCACCGGACATGTCCACCATGGTGCAGGCGTCCTGTGCGTACATTTCTTCAGGTTCCGGATTAAAAAGAAGTGATGCACCCGCTTCCCGGCAAAGTTCTGCATCTCTGGAAAGGTCTCTGGGGTAGCTTTCCAGATCTTCGCCTGCTCCGAACTGTGTAGGATTTACAAAATCGCTTACAACTACTCTGTCATTCTCGGCCACAGCTCTGTCTATAAGGCTCTTGTGCCCTTCATGGAGAAATCCCATTGTAGGTACCAGCCCTACGGTGAGTCCCTCTTTTCTCCATGCTTTAACTTCTTGTCTTACTTCTTCGACGGTTTTGACTATCTTCATTTTTTTCTCCATATCAATATAATTTTTCTATAATATCATCTGCAATTTTAAAGCTGTGCTCCTCTGCAGGGAATGTTCCTTCTTTGACTTCGCGTATATACCCTTCAAAGCCTTCTTTCATGGCGCTTCCCACATCTGCAAAGTGCTTTACAAACTTTGGCTTGAAGTCTGAGAACAAAGCCAGCATATCCTGATATACCAGCACCTGTCCGTCACATCCTGCTCCCGCTCCGATTCCTATTGTGGGAATCTGTATGGTTTCGGATATGAGTTTTGCCAGCTTTGACGGTATACATTCCAGCACCACAGCAAAAGCTCCGGCTTCCTGTATAGCTTTTGCATCATCCACAAGCTTTCTCGCTGCTTCTTCGCTTTTTCCCTGAACTTTAAAGCCTCCGAAAGCATTTACCGACTGCGGTGTCAGTCCCAGATGTGCCATAACCGGTATTCCCGCTTCAGTAATGGCTTTTATCTGCGGGCATACGGCAGCTCCCCCTTCAAGCTTCACTGCATTGCATCCTGTTTCCTTAATAAATCTTCCTGCATTCACCACTGCATCATAAACCGACGCCTGGTATGACATAAACGGCATATCTCCTACAACCATGGCGTTTTTCGTTCCTCTGCAGACTGCTCTGGTATGATGAAGCATATCCTCCATGGTCACTGAAAGAGTGTCTTCATATCCCAGCATTACCATTCCGAGAGAGTCTCCTACCAGTATCATATCGATACCTGCTTCATCCATCAGCTTTGCGGTAGAATAATCGTATGCTGTCAGCATTGTAATTTTATCTCCGTCTTTTTTCTGCTGTCTGACTGTTGCTACTGTGGTTTTCATTTTTCTAACTCCTTTTCCGCATCCCGGTAGTCTCGCTCCGGGTGTTTTCTCTTTGCCACTGCGATAAGCCTCTTGGACAATAGTCTGTAAATTTCTTTTGTCTCCCCGCTTAAAATCCTCATATGACTTTTCACCGTTCCCGCATCTGCTCTCTCCACAGGTCCGGTAAGCGCCTGTTCAGGACCTGCTTCCGCAATTTTTAAAGCGTTTCCGGCGATAAGAGGTCCCAGGGCAAGTTCCGCATCTCGGCGACTGAAGCCACATTCAGTAAGAAGTTCTGCCCCTATGTCCGCCAGAGCTACAGTATGATTGCTTACCATGACTGCTGCACAGTGATATTGTGCTTTCTTTTGAGGATCTATTGATGTCACTTTGTTTCCCAAAGACCGGAGGCAATTTATTATCTCCTGAAGATTTTCGGGACTCCCTTCCACTGCAAAGTATGCATTTTTTAAAGTTTTGTATGAGTTGTATTTATCGCTTATGGCATAAAGCGGATGGATCGAGTATCTGTACGCGCCTTTTTCGCAGGCGTTAAAAAAAGCGGTCGATGATATCGAACCGCTGCAATGACATATATTTTTATTTTTTATCGGCAAATTGCATATACCCTTCCAAACTTCTCCGATGGCTCCGTCAGGAACCGTAACAAACAGGGTATCGCTGTCTTTAACAATACCAGCCAGTTTATCATAATATCTTGTCCCCGTAAAGGCTGCCGCCTCTCTGGCTGAACGGGCAGTGCGGCTGTAATATCCGGTGACGGTTATACCGCCCTCTGCAAGATATTTGCCCAGTGTGAAGCCGACTTTGCCGGCTCCTATAAATCCTGCTTTCATCGCATCACCTCCATGTTATGCCTTTTGGCGGCGAAGGTATGCAATCTGTCTTTCAGTGCTGCTACGCTATGCTTTGTGCGAATGCAGCCTGCAAATTCCAATAAAAAATATTTAAAATATGTGGTACAGCTCTGTTTCAAATGCCATCCACACACTAATATAGCACTACTCCCGTGTTTTGTACAGAGAATTTTTTTCTTTTAATTCCAGATATTCGTTTCTCAGCATTGAAAGCTGCACCTCATCCAGAAGTCCTCTTTCCTCTCTGCTATGCTGCCGGCGTACTCCTTCAACAAAAAATCCCAGAGATGTATAAAGGTGCATTGCAGGCAGGTTGTCAGGATACGCTTCCAGCCATACTTTGTTCATATTCAGATCTTCGAAGGCATATCTTATCAGTTCCGTGAGCAGTTCCCTTCCGTACCCGCAGTTTTTCCTGGTAAAAGCCAGCCTTCTTATCTCGAACCACTCAGCCTTTGTCTCAAGATCGATTATTACATATCCTACAGTGCTTCCGTCCTCTTTCAACTTGACCATGAAGTTAAGAATGTCGGGATTCTCAAGTTCTTTCAGGTGTTCTTCCACAGTTTGCTTGAAAATATAAGGGCTGTTTGCCGGATCATGTTCTATGGCATATAATTCCGATATATCCTCAGCAGATGCCGGTAATATATCTAATCTCTCAGTTGTCAGCATCCTTTACGCCTCCTTTTCCGTGTTTTTTATATCAGGCCTCTTTGCCTGAAAACAAGTTCTCTTCTTGCAACGGTCCTTCTTCAGCTTTATAAGGAAAGCAGCTGCATATACAAGCGCTCCTGCATTTCCGGCAATGATATCTGTCACGGTATCCACCATTCCGCGCTGCATCTGACCGCCTGCTATCCTGTCTGCCAGAAACTCAAAAATTTCCCATATTCCGGCTCCTGCACCGGAAAACATGCAGGCAGCAAAAAGCATAGGCAGAGCAAAAGGTTTAAGATCTCCCTCAGGATATGCTTTTTCCATGAGTCTGCGAATTATAAGCATTCCCAATGCAGCAAGAAGGATTCCGCTCATAAGATGAATGATTTTGTCATAAGGTCCACATGTGCGGTAAAGGTTTATCACAGACCCCACAGGAGCCGCCATAAACACAAACACAAGCCCGCAGAAAAATAAAGTATCATCAACTTTAAAAAATTTTGCGGCTGCCACCAGCACTGCAATTGACACAAAAGCTCCTGCAACATTTTCTGCAGGAGGATTCATGCCCATGGCTACGGCCGCAGCTGTTGCTGCTGCCGTGGCCGCGGTCAGTACCGCCACCCCGATATTCCTCTTTCTCATACCATATACTCTATTCTAAAATGCCCTGTTAAAGATTTCAATAATGTCTTCCTTTTCCAGCGTCATAAAGCTTCCCGCACATCCTTTTGCAGCTTTTTCGGCCATAACCTCAAAGTGGTTCTTTTCAGTGATTCCCACTTCTCTTAAAGTCGAAGGAATGTTGAGAGTTTCAAAGAAGAAATCAGCCGTCTTTCTTACAGCTTCCTCCGCAGCCTTTTTATCATCTTCCTGACGGATGTCCCAGATGTTACGGCCATATTCTGCTATCTGCGGTATCTTAGATGGATCTTTTTCAATGACATACTGCATCCATACAGGGGTAAGGATAGCCAGACCCTCTCCGTGAGTTATGTCATAGAAAGCCGAAAGCTCATGCTCCATAGGATGAACGCACCATGTCACTTCGGCTCCGTAGCTGAGAAGACCGTTGATTGCCAGTGAGCCGCACCACATGAGATTTGCTCTTGCATCATAATCTTCAGGATTTTCGAGAGCTATAGGCGCATACTTAATGCATGTTTTCAGAACAGCTTCACACATATGCCCCTGAAGCCCGGCTCCCTTCACATTTGTAAAATAATTTTCAAAAGTGTGACTCATTATGTCAGCTGTTCCTGCAGAAGTCTGCTTTTTTGAAACAGTGTACGTATACTGCGGATCCATTATGGACATCTTTGGTTTAAGCGCCTCTGCGCCTGTTCCCCATTTTTCGTTCTTTTCAAGATCAGATATTACAGCAAAGCAGTCCATTTCGGAGCCTGTGGCAGAAAGGGTAAGAACAGAGTATATAGGGAGGGCTTCTTTAATGAGGCTTCCCCTAAGAACCAGATCCCATGGATCTCCATCATATTTTGCACCTGCCGCTACAATTTTTGCACAGTCTATAGTGGAGCCGCCGCCTATAGCCAATACCATGTCTATTGAGTTTTCTTTGCATAAAGAAACTCCTTTGCGCACGGATTCTATTCTCGGATTTGGCTCAACTCCTGAAAGTTCAGTGATTTCCAGTCCGTTTTCTTTCAGCACGCTGACTGCAGCGTCATAGAGACCGCTTTTTTTAATGCTTCCGCCTCCGTATACAAGCAGCACTTTTGTGCCGCTTTCTTTAAGCTCTGCCAGTTTACCAAGGCGATTTTTTCCAAAGTGTATTTTTGTAGGAATAGTGTAAGTAAAGTTATTCATTCTTCCCTCCTGTTTTTAAATTTAGAAAAACCCCCCGGAACTATTGTCCAAGGGGGTCTGCTTCTGTTCTGATTATGCGTTCATCTGCTTTGCAAACTTTTTGCAATTCACATACATATTGCAAGCCCTACGCATTAGATATTTTACAGTGTTTGAGACTGTTTTGTCAAGATATGTTTTAAATCTGCCTCTTGTGTCCCCGCTGCAGGTACTTATGCCGGTACAAACATCAGCAACATATATATTGCAGGCAGGATATTTTTAATTCGCTCCTTCTATCTATATCACATTACACGGCAGATTTCCATGGCTTTATACAGCTGCCGCTTGCGTTCCTTTCCGTAAAATGGTGTTTCCGCCAGCACTTCGCCCTTCGGCTCGAAGGGCAGTTCATCCAGACTGAGAAGTCGCAGCCGGTGCTTTTGTCGGTGCCGTCCGGCAAGATTTCTCCCAATCCTGAACAGATATCCTTTGAAACTTCCCTGCTTGCCCACCGGCCTCGGCTTAGCGAAAATCAAGGCGAAGGCCTCGATCATCAGGTCTTCTGCCTCATGAAGGTCACCAAGAAAACCGTGTATGTATAATGTAAGCGTATCACCGTACCGTGCGACCAGTTCATCCGCCGCCGTTTCATCTCCGGCAAGATACTGCTGATACAGTTTTTCATCTCCTGTCACAGTATTGTCCTTCTTCCATATAAAAAATAGTAGAATTTTTCTCTCTGCCGCAAGATGATTTTAGGTCGGTTGAGGGATTAGAAAACGCCGGAAACCCGCATAAACTCTATGTTTTTGCGCGTTCTCGGCGTTTCTTTTATCGCCTGTGTTAGTGGTGCTTTTTCGGTAAATGGTGCCCAAATGGTGCCCAAATCCCACGCGGGGCTATAAAACGGTATAAGAAGCGGTAAAGAGATACAGCGGTTAAAGCTCTAAATCGCTGCTCTTTTTCTTTGCCGCGCTCTTTGCTTTCTTCGGCTCGGCTTTCTCTGCCTTTGCCGGGTCTGCCTGTTTGACCGCCCCATGATAAGCGTCTAAGACTTCTTTTTTGCGTTCAAGCCGCACGTCCACATAACGGGCGGTAACAGCTTCAAAGTTCATAGACAGCCCAAGCGATACGCCGATACCCGCAAGTGTATGTCCTAACACTTCGCCTACGGTGTAGAAGTCGCCTGTCAGTTGGTGCATATTTGTAGCTGCTGTATGGCGCAAATCGTGAAAGCGGATATGCGGCATATCCAAATCTTCAAGCAGCTTTCCAAACTGGGAAGATACCCACGACGCGGAGATAGGGGAACCGTCCGGCTTCGCTACAACAAGGTCATTGTCATAGTAAGGCTTTCCGTCCTTTTCTGCCTGTTCGCGCTGCGCTTCCTGCATAGCAAACTGTTTGAGAAAGAACGGGCGGGCAAGCTCTGTGATAGGCAGCTTTCGCCCGTTGGATTTCGGCGGTGCCATTTCCTCAATGACTTTTGTTTTTGGCGGTACCTTAAAGGGTAGCTGCTCGGAAACGTCAAAGGTGTTGTTTTCCAAATCCACATTGCGCCAACGCAAGCCCAGGATTTCAGAACGGCGCATACCGTAAAGCCCGCCTAAGATAACGGGCATTTCCCAAACGGTACCCTCGACGCGCTGCATAAGGGCTTTTACCTGTTCCGGCGTGTACGGGTCGGGGGTCTTGTCGCTCTTTCCAAACTTCGTAAGCGTGTCCTTTGCTGCGTTTGTTTCGATATAGCGGTATTTCCGGGCATGGCTCAACGCCACGCTCAACACACGCTTTGCCCCGGCTGCGGTGGACGGTTTCAAGCCTTTGTCAATAATCTGCTGAAACATTTTGTCTACCATAGCGGGGGTAAGCTGATTAAGGGCAACGCCGCCGATATATGGCGTGATGTAGTTTGCAATCGTTCTTTTGTACCCGTCGTAAGTAGAGGGGCGCAAGTTCACTCTTGCATAGCTTTCTACCCATTCATTCAGATAGCTTGCAACGGTCTGTTTCCGCTGTGAAGCGATAGACGCAATCTGTCCCGGATTATGGAGCTTTGCTTTCATCTCTGCTTCATGCTGCGTTGCTTCCTTTTTTGTTGGAAAGCCCTTTTTTGAATAGGTTTTCTTTTCCCCATTCGGGGCGGTGTACTTTATATTCACGTCGTAAACTGTACCCGGCCGCCCGGTCAGTACGCCGTTGCTGTCGCGTTTATTCTTAACCTGCCTTGTTGATATAGCCATAGCTTAACCTCCCTGTCGTGCCGGGGGCTTCGCTGTCGTCTTTGCCCTGTGGTACCAGTCCCAGATTGCAGCGTCAGCTATCAAACGACGGTTTCCATTTTGTATATATTCAAGCTCGCCACTATCCATAAGCTCGCGCAGTTTATTTTCCCCGATACCGCTAATCTTGCTCATTTGCTCAACGGTCTTTAACATAGGGAATACAGGGATAGCGGGGCTTGCTGTTTCCTTTTTTGCCATAGGAAAATACCCCCTTTCATAAATGGCTAAAAAGTCAAGTTACAAAAAGTGGGCTTTAACCGGGCGGCTGTTAGCACAACCTCGCGGGAATTGCACCCCTGCTCATTTAAGGCAGCTTTACCCATTGCCTGCGACGCTCTGAACGCTCGGACTGTGGCTGTAAAGGCTTATCTCCCCTCAATGCGTGTTGTCGCCCGCAAGCTGCTAACTTGCTTCCCGTCGCGGTGTTTCTCGCTCGGCTTTTCCCGATAGAGGAATAGCGTCATGGCGCACCCTCCGTATGGCTCGGCGCAAAAAGGACGTACCCGGTTTGCCCTATACTGCGTCGCCGTTATCTTGCGTCGCTTTCTTTGTCAAGGAACATACGGGGCTGCTGCGGATTGATACGAAACGGAAAAGGGGTTAAGACGTTTCGGTATCGGTGCAGTTATTCAACCCTAAATGTGAGGATTGCCCTCATTAGTCTTGCTTGCAGCCGTTGGCGAATATCCTCGTCAACGCCAAAATAGACGTTTCCGCGCTCGTCGCAGAGCTTCCGCATGGAAAGGCTCGCTATGTAACCACTAAAATGCTGCAAGACAATTTTCATAGCGTCCGGGTCGCCCTTTGTCGCTGCCACAATGACAGGATAGGGAACAAGGGCAACGTCCGGGAAGTCAGATTGTTTACCATTCGTCCCATTCATCAGCGTGTTCCTCCAAATATTTCTTCAAGATTTCAAAAGAGCTTGTCCGTCTGTACTGTATCGTGCTGCGCGACGTATTGAATAACTTTCCAATCTCCACGTCGGTCATGCCCTCGAAATAGTACAGCATGATAGCTTTCCTTTTTTCTTCCGGCAAAGTGCGGATTGCTTCAAGCAGCAGCTTCGGCGTGATTTTCTTTCCTGCCTGCTGATAGCTCGGCTCGGCTTCTTCGTCTTGAAAATACTTATCAAGCGTATAAAGCTGTCGTTCCTCATGCAAGGCAAGGTCGGAAAACGACACTTCCTTTGCTCTGCGACGCCGGATTTCCTCGTGGGCGTTGCAGGCTTCGTTGTGCAGCACCCGTTTACAGAAACTTTGAAAGATACATTGCTTCTGAAATTCCACGCGATTAGGTTCCATGTTCTCACCTCCTTTCGTGTTGAAAGGTGGCGGTACCTCCCCTTTTCGCGGGATAATACAGGCGATTTTTTCAAACGCCGAATGAAAGCGAAACTTTTTTGAAAAAACCTCCCGAAAATGCAAAATGCGCCTGTCTGCAAGATGCAGACAAGCGCAAAGGAATTGTAAGCGGTATTTAGATGATTTGACAGTTCATATATGAGGGTAGAAGTGTTCCCGGCGGCGGTCGGGCTTTTTTTGATAAGCTAAAAGATATGGCGATATAGAAAAAGGACATGGCGATACCTCCTTGATACCGCCGTATCCTCAAAAAAGGGCGACTTTAATACACCCCCCGTTATCTTATTTTTCAAAAAGAAAACGGCGGTTTTGAGTAAATATTTCAAAACCGCCGTTTTATCTGCCTACATTCGGCAGTTTTGTTGTTTTACATAGCATTAAATCGCTATTTGAATTATTGATAATAAGGCGTAAATTTGATATTAAATTTATTTTTCGGAAACGATTTTTTGTAACAGTTTTTGCACGTTTTCTGTTTTCAGCACTTTCCCCGTAGATACTACTTTGTTGTTGACAACAAGAGCAGGTACACTCATAACGCCATATTCCATAACCTTTTTCAAGTCCGTAATATATTCTACTTCTACGGAAATCCCCATTGCTTTAACGGCGGATTGTGTGTTCTCATAAAGAGCATGACAACACCCTGAACCTAATACCTTGATACAGCAAATTCTGCCTTGTATGTCTTGACAACAGTTATTCAAATTTTCCGGTTCAACTGTTTCAGACACGGAACAGTTACCATTGCAAGTACAAACAGGAGCGTTTATTTCTTTTTCTTTCTTCTTTCCAAAACCAAATAATGTCATAATAATTACCTCCAAAAAATTTTATATTCGCTTATATTAACAAGTAAGAAATTGCATTGAAAAAATAGCCTACAAGAATAATTCCTATGGTACAAATTGCAATGAAAACACCAAGCAATTTAGGCTTTACGGCTTTTCGTAACATAATCATAGAGGGCAGCGACAGCGTGGTTACACTCATCATAAAAGACAGGACGACACCAAGTTGAGCGCCTTTTGCAAGCAAGGCTTCTGCAATCGGGAGTGTACCAAAAATATCTGCATACATAGGAACGCCCGCAATCGTCGCAAGGATTACGCCAAAGGGATTACCCGTACCAAGCACTTTGACAATAAAATCTTCGGGTATCCAATCATGGATAAATGCACCGATACCTACGCCAATCAGTACATAGGGGGCAACCTTTTTTGCTGTTGCTAAAACCTGCTCCCATGCGTATTTGATACGGTCTTTGAAGTGTAGTTCTTCCTGCGGAACATCAAGACTGTTTCCACCCCTTATAAAATCCTCAACGTAGCTTTCAAGATGTAGTTTTTCAATCAATGTACCACCTGCAACGGCTATCACAAGCCCAAGCACGACATAAGCAACGGCTATCTTCCACCCAAATATACTCATTAGCAGAACAAGCGAACCGAGGTCAACCATTGGAGAAGAAATCAGGAAAGAAAAAGTAACTCCAAGCGGCAGACCTGCACTTGTAAAACCGATAAACAGAGGAATGGAAGAACAAGAACAAAAAGGCGTTACCGTACCAAGGAGCGCAGAAATTATATTTGCGCCGATACCATGAAACCTTCCAAGAATTTTCTTTGTCCGTTCCGGCGGGAAATAGCTTTGAATATATGAAATAATTAAAATCAGAACCCCTAACAACACCATGATTTTGATTGTGTCGTAAACAAAAAATTGAATACTACCACCGATTTTGCTCGTTGCGTCTAATCCGCAAGCGTTAATTAAATTACCTATTAGACGATTAAGCCATGCCATACCTAAAACTTCATTTTGAAAGAAGTTCCAACCTGTTTTTAGCATATCCATAAATAGCCTCCTTGAAATAGAAATATTGAAATTTGTCTATATGTTGATGTTTTGATAAGTCGTGCGGAAAAGTAAGTAAACTTACCTATCACAACACGACTTATTTTCAAATGCTGCACTTGTAATCATAAGCGCTTGTAGACAATCTATTGCATACTGCACGCCATTCTCTGAAATAGAGTAGTGCATCCATTTCCCCTCTTTGCGTCCTATCACTATACCAGAATCACAAAGTATTTTCATGTGGTGGGAAAGCGTTGGTTGCGTAATGTGCATATCATCTAATAGTACACAAGCACACTTCTCTCCTGTAAGCAATAGTTTCAAAATTTTAACACGGTTTTCATCACAAAATGCTTTGAAAATCGTTGGTATTTTTTTTTCATCAAGTTCCATAATCTCACCTCCTGTTGACGTGCTTCTATAAACTATTATATACACAAATTGAAATTTGTCAATATGTTTTTATCCGGCAATAATATGAATTATTTTGGCTAATAGTAGGTACTGTGTAAGCATATCCAAGCAAAGAAAGGAACAGTAAACGTAGTTGGGTGAATTATTATGGCAAAAAGACCAGTACCTTTGTATGACTTTGCAGCTTTCGGGCAAGCCATAAAAGCAGCGCGGACAGGCAGAAATGAAAGCCGCAAGAAAGTAAGCGACGAAATGAACATTTCCCCTCGCTACCTTGCGAATATTGAAAACAAAGGGCAACAGCCAAGCCTGCAAATCTTTTATGAGCTTGTAACCCGTTATGACATATCCGTAGACCAATTCTTTTTCCCGGATAAGACAGCGGAAAAATCGACGCAAAGGCGGCAGCTCGACACGCTGCTTGACAGCATGAGCGATAAGGGCATACGGATTGTTACCGCAACAGCGAAAGAAATTGCAGAAGTCGAAAACGAAAACTGAATAGGCTTAGGAAGCGTTGTAATCTTTTTGAGATTGCAGCGTTTTTCTTTTGCGTAAGTTTGGCAAAACGGGGCTTTCCGTTGTAGTAGGGAATAAGGAAAAACTTTCATAGCAAGCATAGGAAGCGGGTACCCACTTCCGTATTTTCGCCCTCCCGCGCTGCGGCGCGTCGGTTGAAAATTGCTTGTTGGGAAGTGTCCCAAACCCTCGGAACGGAAAGGAGCGAAAGCATGGACGGGCGCAAAAGGACGGTACAAATCAAATTCAGAGTAACGGAAGCAGAACGGGATTTAATTCTTGAAAAAATGAAGCTCATACCCACCCGGAACATGGCGGCATATCTTAGGAAGATTGCCATTGACGGGTACATCATTCAAGTAGACCATAGCGACATTAAGGCAATGACAGCGGAAATACAGAAAATCGGTGTCAACGTCAATCAGATTGCAAAGCGTGTCAACGCGACGGGCAGCGTCTACCAAGAGGACATAGAGGAAATAAAGGGGGTGCTTGCGGAGATATGGCGGTTACAAAGATTAAGCCTGTTAAAAGCACGTTGAGCAAAGCCCTTGACTATATCCAAAATCCAGATAAGACGGACGGGAAAATGCTTGTGTCCTCTTTCGGCTGCGCCTATGAAACGGCAGACATTGAGTTTGAATATACCCTGTCGCAAGCTCTCCAAAAGGGCAACAATTTAGCCTTTCATTTGATACAGTCCTTTGAGCCGGGGGAAGTGGATTATGAAACCGCCCACAAAATCGGGCGGCAGCTTGCCGACGCAGTAACCAAAGGGCAGCATGAATATGTCTTGACGACGCACATTGACAAAGGACACGTCCATAACCACATTATTTTCTGCGCGGTCAATTTCGTAGACCACCACAAATACAATTCCAATAAGCGCAGCTATTACGGCATACGGAACATGAGCGACAAGCTGTGCCGGGAAAATGGATTGTCTGTTGTCGTTCCCGGCAAAGGGAGTAAGGGAAAGAGCTATGCAGAGTATCAGGCAGAGAAAACGGGAACCAGTTGGAAAGGCAAGCTGAAAATCGCCGTTGACGCACTCATTCCCCAAGTATCAAGTTTTGAGGAACTACTACAACGGCTGCAAGCAGCGGGCTATGAGATAAAACCGGGGAAATATGTATCGTGCCGCGCTCCGGGGCAGGAACGGTTTACCCGCCTTAAAACCCTCGGCGCAGATTATACAGAGGAAGCCATAAGGGAACGGATAAGCGGCAAACGCGCCCGCGCCGGGAAAGCTCCACGCGCAGATCGGGGCGGCGTCAGTCTGCTTATTGATATTGAGAACAGTATCAAAGCAGCGCAGAGCAAAGGTTATGAACAATGGGCGAAAATCCATAATCTGAAACAGGCAGCTAAGACCATGAATTTCTTGACGGAACATAAGATTGAACAGTATGCGGATTTAACGGCAAGGATAGCGGAAATCCAGACAGAGAGCGAACAGGCCGCAGACGCATTGAAGAACGTCGAAAAGCGTCTTACGGATATGGCGGTCTTTATCAAGAATATTTCCACCTACCAAAAGACAAAACCTGTTTATGACGCATACCGTAAGGCAAAGAATAAAGAGAAATACCGCGCCGCACATGAGCGCGATATTATCCTCCATGAAGCCGCTGCAAGGGCTATGAAAGCGGCGGGCGTTACCAAGTTCCCCAACCTCGCTGCGCTGCAATCAGAGTATGAAGCCCTCCAAGCGCAGAAAGAAGCCCTTTACGCCGACTATGGCAAGCTCAAAAAGCAAGTCCGGGAATACGACGTTATCAAGCAGAACATTGACAGTATTTTAAGACAGGACAGAGAGCCGGAACGGGGCAAGGAAACAGAGCGCGGATAAATTATGTTTTGCACAATCATAAGATATTTCTGATATTGATTTATTAGTTCATATAGTGTATACTGTGAGTACATACAAATAAGATTTAGAAAACGAATTGAGAGAGGTGGTAAACGATGATTAAAGTATTATATCCGTCATGTGATTTTATGCGCAAATCGAGTTGCCGCCACTTTCAGTTTTAGAGGCAAAGAATTAAAACCGTAAGTATAGCGCATAATCCAGAGAAATTATTATTGGATTATGCGCTTTATTTTTTGGGAACAAATTTATGGACAGTTAAAGAAAGGACGTATTACTATGAAAAAAATTATAAGTATTCTTTTGGCACTCTCTATGCTTTTCTCGTTAAATACAGTAGCTTTTGCAGCAGAAAGCGGTACAACAGATGAACTGCAAATTGTTGAAGAAAATGGAACAAGAACAGTTTCTCTTAATGATGGTGAATTGACATATATTGTTACATATGATACAGTAAACAATACAATTTGTGTTGCTCAAAAAGATAATAATACTGGTCTTGTTGAGTATGGCACTGTAGAATCTACGGAGATAACTGAAAATTCACTCGTAAGTGCTCGTTCAAAAATTCATCAAGATACTTTTTGTAATTACGAGTATGATATTTATACTGGAAGTCCAAATGAATGGAATTTAGAACGCCCTAAAGAAACTGGCTCTGGACAAAATTATTTTATGGTGTACGAAAATTCCTCGAATAGCAGTCAGTTAGATAGCTGGTTTAATGCTGTCAACTCATTAAATGACAAGGAATGGCAAGCAGTTTCAAGCTACGGTGTCGCTTTAGTCACAAGTGCCGCAGCAGGCTTTATTTCTGGTATGGCAGTTGCAAGTGGTGGAATTTTAACACCGGGAGCGATTACAGCAATCGTAGCAGCGACAGGCGCTACAGGTACAGCGGCAGTATTGCTTACCCAAGTTGGTACACAATGTAATGTTTGTTTAAGAGCATATTGGAATGTGTATAATGCTACAGATAATATGCATTTCTAAATACAGGAGGGAAATAATGAAGTACATGGTAAAAGGAATTGTTTGGATAGTACTTATTACCATTGGTTTGCTTTTGGGTCCACCATTGCTTATAGGATTTGTTTGGTGGAAAGTCCTTATTTTTGGTATTGCTTGTTATCTAATTGGACATGGCGCATATAAACTGTTTAGAGTGATTGACAAACACTATAATACTTAACTCCTATAACAACAAAAAGCCGGGACGCAGACAGTCGGTAAAGACTATCTGCGCCCCGGTTTTCTTATGGGTGCTGTTTTGAAATGTTACGCAATAGAACGCCATTTTAAGGGGAAAAGGTATCAAGTATCGCCTAAGTGGTTTTCACGCTCGGAAAACCATATAAATCCAGGCTGTTTTTGCCCTTACTGCGTAACAAGAGTACGCTTTTTTCTCATGCGCTCGGCTGCCTGTCTACGGGTAATGCGTTTCCGGCAGTCCGGGCAGTATTTGACGCTGTTCGACTTTGAAGCAAAGAACGCGCCGCACTCGGTACAACGCTTTTTATCCTCGGTCTTGAAAAGCTCCGCGTAGAGCAGCTTATCAATGGGAAGTACAGCAGTCAGAAACCATTTGCAAAGAAGCGAATAGGAAATAAGCTGCGGGCAGACACATTCCTCTCCGTCGTCAAGCAAAATGCAGTTTCCGCTATCGCAGTTGCAGCATTCCCGTTTTACAAGGCTGTTGACTTTCCGGCTTTGGGGCGGCGAAAGCCGCTTTAGCCCGGTCATACTTCATCAGCGGCGAAAATAGCAAGCTCCGCATACTCGTTTTCCGTCAGCCCGTCCACTTTGGAAAGGGTGCGCTTTGCCAATTCCCGCATATCTCCGTCCATATACGGCATGGCGGCGTTGATGTTTTCCATAACCTCACGCTTGCCGCCCTCGCTGTAAATGCTCATAAGGTTTGTTTCCTCAACGGTAAATCTATTCATGCTCATACCTCCATTTCATGATTTTTCGATTTTGCCGCCGCCTTTTTCGGGGTGGTCTTTGCTTTGTCTGCTTCAAGCTGCGCCCGAAGAGAGGGGCGGGGCTTCTTTATGCTCCTGTCCCTGTTCTCGTCTTTGCTTATCAGCGCATACACGCCATGCTTGCCCTCCATAGCGGAGAACGAAAGGCTCTTATACGGCAGCATGGAAAACAGGCGATCCATGTCCTTATCCGTTGCAAGCCGGAGAAAATACGGGGAAAGCTCTGCGGAAAAATGGCTTTTGTCCGGGCTGTTCGGCTTATCGAATTTCTTCATTTCCTCCACCACGCGGTGGGCTTCCGTTTCAATCCGGCAGTCATGCAACGCGGCGATATGCTCCTTGAAGTCCCCCGGCCTGTGCTGCTTGCGGCTGTGCTGCTGCTCCCGCAACAAGGCTTTCAGTGCTTCCAGGTCGTTGGGCTGTGCTTCAAAGCGTTCAAACTTCCCAAGCTGCGGGTCTGGGTTCCCGTCAAAATACTGTCCGGCGGGCTGTGAGCGTTCCCCATGCTCATAAATCAAAGTATAGTTGTCGGCGAGTATGGATTTTTCGGCTACATCCCGGAAATGCTGCGGGTAGTCAAGTTCATAGAGGTTGCCTTTGAGCTTTCCGCGCTCTGTGCCTGTCAGTTCCACCGCATAGGCAAGGATTTTGTCACGGGTCTGTTCGCCGTAGAATCTCCATGTATTGTGCTGCCTTGTGTCCTTTAGGAAAACGTCGCGTTCCCGGACGCAGCAAGTCCCGGACGGGCGGGAGAACCACAAGAGCCGTTTATCCTCGGCGACGGGTCTTGCCGCCGCTTCCAGTAAAATCCGTTTATCTATATCAAAGTCGCTCTGATAAAAAGCGGTGTTTTGCTTCATAATCGCTTCAAGGGAAGCGATAACGTCCACATCTTCAAATTTTTTCAATTTCTCCAATCGTTCAGCTCCTTTCCAAGTCCTGTGACTTCTGCTTTGCGGGTTTCTTCTGTGCCTTTTCCTTATCTGCCAGAAGCTGCGCCCGGATAGAGGGCTTCTTTTCCGGCTTTGCCTTGCCACGCTCCTTATCGGCTTTGACCGCGTTAGCCAGGTCAACAAGGGAAATAGTTTCTCCTGCTTTAACCTTTGCTTCCAGTTCGTCAACCGTCGGGGTGTTATTTATCTGTCCGTCAATCATGTTGTAATTCTGTTCTGTGGTCTGCTCGGCTGTTTTTAAGTAGTTTTCCGGCGGCTCTGCGGCAATGGCAAACGCCCGCGTTCCATTCCCCATGATGAAATATTTTCCGTCATCGGATTGATGATGAAAGCCATATCCGGCGGCTTCCATTTGTTCGTGGCTCATATCGGTTACATAGAAAGTACCTCGCGGCGTTTTGATTGTTTCGCCTGTTTCCAACTCGTCGGGGGTAAGCTGTTTTTGCTCCTGTAAAAACTCCGGCACATTCTTATAGCCGAAGCTGTCTACATAGTGGGCGGTGTCCTGTCCGTTCTGATGAAGCACTACCACGTCGGAAACGGAAAGGCTGTGTCCCTTAAAGTCTTTGGGGTGGTCGATATTGAATTTCTCCCAAATGCTTTCAAGGGTCATATCCGGCGTGAGGGGTGCGGTGTAGATAAGGTCATAGTTCGCCGCTTCCACACTAAGCCCCGCCGCCTGCAGGCGGTCGTAAGGCTCAAAGCGGAAGTCCCGCGTTTCGTCCCCACGCTTTAGCTGATAAATGGAAAAGGTGTCTTTGTCCGGCTCGGCGGCTTTTTCTGCTTCCTGTTCCGGCTGCTCCTGTCCGGCGGTCTGCTCCTTATCCTGCGCCTTTTGCAATTCTGCGATATTAGCGTCAATGGAATTGATAATCTCGGCGGCTGCGCTGCGGATCGTTTCAAGGGAGCTTTTCAGTTCGGCAAGCTCGCGCCCGCTGCTCCACCCGGCGACGTACCCAAAGGAATAGTCCGACGTGTCAAGCCCGTAATGTTGGCAGACGGTATAAGCGACGCTTTCCGCTTCGACTTCGCGGGTGCGCCTGTCAACGCGGGGCTGCTCGTCCTTTGGGGCGTTAAGGTCAATGTCGTGCAGCTTTGCGTGTGCGATTTCGTGGATAGCGGTCTTTAAGGTTTGGAGCTGGCTCATGCCCTCGTCAATGGCTATGCGCTTGTTCTCCAAGTGGTAGTAGCCATGTGCGCCGCCCTCGATTTTCTCAAAGCCGATAGGAACGGGGGAAGTCTTTTCAAGGGCGGCGAAAAAATCCTTGTAGCGGTCAACGTCACCCGTCAGCTCGTCTACTGCAATGTCGGGCAGTTCGCGCCCCTCGGTCTGGGAAACGTCAAAGACAGATACCACCTTGTAGGCGGGTATCGTGATTTCCTTTTCCTCGGTGACGGGCTTCCCGTCTTTGCCGATAACGGGCTTTTGGGTATGCGGGTCGATTTTCTCCATTTCCTGTTTGATTTTGAACGGCGATGGGGCAATGATTTTGATACCCTTTTGTCCTTTCATCACGTTTCGCCCAAAGTTATTTTTCCAAGCGGAAAAGCCCGCCACAAGGGAAGCGTCCGGCTTCTGCATGGCGATAAGCAGCGTATTGTTGAAACTGTAATTATGAAACTTTGACATGACGCGCAGATATTCCTTGTATCGCTCGCTGTCGAACAGCTCCGCAATGCCCTGTTCCAGTCGGTCGGTTATCTCTTTCAATTTCTCGGCGGGCTTTTCAGAGGTAAGCACAATCGGGATAACCGGGCGCGGCTCCTGCGGCTGCTCTGTGGCCTGTACTGTTTTCACTCCCGGCGCGGCTGCGTCCATTTCCACTTTTGACGGGTCGGGTCTTTCCGGCTGCGGGGGCTGTGGCGTTATCCGGTATTCCTCCGGTACGTCGCGCCCGTCATACCATTCTGTAAAGGTGTTGCGGTTATTGTAGATATATCCCTGTTCGGTAAACATACCTCCGTCGTTAATGGAAGCGTCCCGCCCGTATTCCTCATACATAAAATACTTTTTTGCTTCTTCGGGCAATTCGGGTTCTTCCAGTTCATCAACCAGATAATGCCCGTATTCTTCTTCATTATGGACGGACGGATAGCCCCAGTAGCAGTCAAGGTTCTGTGCAAGGTTGATGATGTCCTGCAAGCTGTCCGTATGGTCGCCGTATTCAATGGCTGCAATAAATTTCTCCCGGTCGTCGTCAAACTGCATTTCCAAGAGCTTCCCTAAATAGTTCAGTTCGTCGGGGTGGGAATACTCGCTTAAATGTTCCGTCAAGCCGGGAACGGAAGATTGATATTCTGTGAAATGCCATTCCTCATAGTTCTTGAAGTCAATCCCGATACGGTCAAAGACTTCTTTCAGATGTTCGGCAGTCGTGGGGAATGTCACCCATTCGCCCGCGGGTCTGCCCTCGGTGTACTTCCCAAGATTGGAAAGATAGCCGCTTAAAATCGGTTCTGCCATTTGTTCGCTCCTTTCCTGTTCAATCATGCGGTGCATAAGCTCGTAATCTTCAATGCTCATACTCCCGTCAAATACATAAGGGTCAAATTCTTCCCCGTCCCGGTAGGGCTTTTCGGAAAAGGGAAGCCCGGCGGCATGAGCAGCAGCCCGCGCCTCATCAATAACCTCCGGGGGAAGCCTGTCGTCGTGCGCCCCGATAAAACCGTCAATATCGTTCCTGCTGTTTTCATAGTGATAGCGCACTCCGGCGGTCAGCTCGTCAAGGCTCACGTCCTCGCCCAACTGCCCGCAGTAGTAGCCGTTCAAGATAACGGCGGCGGGGTCAGCCGTTTTGATTTCCTCTAACCGGCTCCTGTCAAACGGGTCTAAGGTGCCGTCCACTTCAAGATGAAAATGCTCGGCGTTCCAAGAATGCCCCTCTTTCCAGAACGCCACCCATGCGATACCGTCCCTAAGTTCCTCTTGATATTCCTTTACGGTGTCGCGTAAACTTGCCATGTGTAAAACCTCCTTTCGCGTATGGCAGCGCGGACGCTGCGGTAATGGTTACATAGTCCTACTACGGTGCGCTCGCGCATTTTGCCAAAGATTTTTGAAGATTTTTAGAGGGTTTGGGAAACTTCCCAACAAGCAAAATCCCCGTCCGGCGCGTGAAGCGGCAGGACAGGGATTTATGGAAGTGGGTACCCGCTTCCTATGCTTGCTATTCAAGTTATTTCTTCTTCGGTAGCTCAATCTTATAGTTGACATACTTCCCGCCCGTATCGGCTAAAATAACCGTTCCGTCGTAGGTTTTACCTGTTTTGGGAGAGTACAGCCCTTTGACTTTCACTTTGCCGGATTTCAGAAGTGCGGCGGCAATCTTCGGGGAAAAGGCTACTTTCCTGTCCTCAAAAAAACGGTCATTTTTCCACATGACAAAAGCGCAGTTCCGGTTAGAGCAGTAGTAGTTTTTCTTGCCCTCATGGACGGGGGAACCGCAGCGGGGGCATTTGCCGATTTC
This sequence comes from Firmicutes bacterium UBA1702, assembly GCA_002320005.1. Classification (GTDB taxonomy): domain Bacteria; phylum Bacillota; class Clostridia; order Peptostreptococcales; family Anaerovoracaceae; genus Fimisoma. The sequence goes on along the minus strand of DCJK01000004.1, from coordinate 10,313 downwards.
CGGCTTTTCCGTTTTGAAACGCTCCTTGTCGCTGTCGGAAAGGAATGGATAGGATTTCACAAGCTCCCGCGCCATAGCTTCAATGCCGGATAAAAATTCGTTGGGGTCGGCTGCTCCCTTTGCTATCTGCGTCAGATTGTTTTCCCATTCTGCGGTCAGCTTCGGGGAAGTAAGATTGTCCGGCAAAATGCACACAAGGTTATTCCCGTCTTTTGTGGGGATAAGCTGCTTTCCCTTGCGCTCTACAAAACCGCTGCTCACTAACTTTTCAATGACAGCGGCGCGGGTGGCGGGCGTTCCAAGCCCTTTGCGCTCTGCGTCCGGGTCGGTGTCCTCATTCCCGGCGCGTTCCATAGCCGAAAGCAAAGACGCTTCATTGTGGGGCTTCGGGGGCGTTGTGTCGTGTTCCGTTACCTTTGCTGCGGGATTATCAAAGCTCTGTCCCTCGGCAAGCTCCGGCAGCGTTCCGTCTGCGCTGTCCTCGTCGTCTGCTTCGGGCTTGTTTTTCAGCGTTGCCCGGTAGCGGCGTTCAAGGTCTTTCCAACCGCCCGCAAGCACCGTCTTTCCCCTCGCGGTAAAGTCGGCTCCGGCGCAGGAGAAAACCGCCGTAACCGTTTCAAAGATGTGCGGCGCGGCAGTAGCGAACAAAAGACGCGCCCCCGCAAGGGTAAGGATATTCTTTTCGCTTTCCGGCAGCGCGGCAAGGTCGGTCTTTGCAAGCTCCATAGTAGGAATGATTGCATGGTGGTCTGATACCTTTTTGCTGTTCAGCACCCTTGCAATCTCCGGCGAAAAGCTCATGCCCTCCATAAAGGGCAGCGTCCCGCATAACAGGGCGATAACCTTTGCCGCTGTTTCCTCCATGTCGTCGGTCAGATAGCTGCTGTCCGTCCTCGGATAAGTAAGCAGCTTCTTTTCATACAGGGCTTGCGCCAGGTCAAGTGTCTGCTTCGCGGTATAGCCGAAAATACGGTTTGCTTCCCGCTGCAAAGAGGTAAGGTCAAAGGGCTTCGGCGGGGCTGCGCTTTTCTTTTCCCTCACAAGGGAAGTGCAGACAGCCCGCGACGCTTCGCAGGCCGCTTTCAGTTCCTTTGCTTCCTCTGCGGCGCAGATCTTCCCGCTTGCGGCTTCTGCGCCGGATAAATCAAGCCGCACATGGTAATATTTTTCTTTCTTGAAAGTGCTGATAGCAGCGTCCCGGTCTACAAGCATTTTTAAGGTCGGTGTCTGGACGCGCCCTACGTTCAAGGTGCGGTTATACAGGCAGGAGAAAAGGCGGGTGGCGTTAATGCCGATAATCCAGTCAGCCTTTGCGCGGCAGAGGGCAGACGCAAAGAGCGCGTCATAGTCCCGCCCGTCCTTTAAGTTCTCAAAGCCCGCCTTGATTGCGCTTTCTTCCATTGAGGAAATCCACAAGCGGCGCATAGGCTTCTTGCACCCGGCGACTTCATAGACAAAACGGAAAATGAGTTCTCCCTCACGTCCCGCGTCGCAGGCGTTGACGACTTCGGAAATGTCGGTGCGGTGCATAAGCTCCTTTAGGATTTTGAATTGCTTTCCCTTATCTGCGGAAACGGTATACTGCCATTTCTGCGGCAAAATCGGCAAGCTGTCATAGCTCCACTTTTTGTACTGCTCCCCATAGGCGGCAGCGTCGGCAAGCTGTACCAAATGCCCGACGCACCATGAAATGAGGTAGCCGTTTCCCTCGATATATCCGTCCTGTTTCTTCTTTGCCCCAAGCGCGGCGGCGATAGTCTGCGCCACGCTCGGCTTTTCAGCGATAACTAAAATCAATTAAAGTTCCTCCTTTCCGCGTTCCGGCTCCGCGCCCTGTTTCTCCTGTACCTGTTTCAGACAGTAGCCCACACAAGGGGCTTGCCCTTTATAGGGGCAGGAAGCGCAGGCCGGGGATTTGAAAACAGGCGGCGTATTGTCGCGCCGCCCGCATGGTCGTTGTATCATCATCTTTTCAAAGGGATTGTCGGTAAACAGGGTCATGCGTCCTCGTCCTCCGTATCATCTTCGGAAGCGTCCCCGTCTGCGTCGTCCGGCTCCGGCTCGTCCTCGTCGTAGTCCTCAAAATCAAAGTCCTCAAGGTCGGTGCCGCCTTTGACGCTCTGCTTCGGTTTCATAAACTTAAAGTAATAGAACGCGCCCCCGCCGCCAAGAAGTGCCACGACAAGGAAAAGCACAAGCCCACCGGTATTGCTTTTTTCCTGCGACTGTTCGGTAGGTTCTTCCGGCTCCGGCTCGGCTTCTTTGCCGCTGCAAGCGGTCATGTTGGTAGAGCATACCGGGCAGGACGTATTGATTTTCCCGGTTTCGCATTTTTCCGTACAGGTGCAGACAGCGGGGGTCTGCGCTTCGCTGTTTTCCCCGTCCTCCAAGAGCGCGAAAAGGTCTGCGTCGTCCACTTGATTTAAGAAATGGACGGTGTTTTCGCCCTCGTCGTCCCGGTCAATGAGGATATAAAAATAGTTCCCGGCTTTGGTCGTAACTGTGATAAGCTGCTTATTGCCGCCGAAATCGTCAACAAGGGTCGCGTTCCCCTCCGGCGTAAGGGGTGCGGTTTCTTCGGGTTCCTCATAGATAACGCCGCTGTCGTTGGTCGCGTCAGCGGCGGGCTGCTCCGGCGTTTGTGCAAAAGCAGTAACGGAAAAGCCGCCCATGAGCATAAGGGCGGCGCAAAATGCAGTCAGCGTTCTAAGGATTTTCTTATTCATTCTCGGTGTCCTCCTGTTCTTCGTCATAGTCTGTGGTTTCTTCGGGAACGGCGGCAGCCATGCCGGGAATCCCGCCGCCGGACAGCATAGCGTTAAGCTCTGCGGGGGTTAAGCGCATGGAGCGCACAAGCTGTACGATTTCAAGGTTTTCCGCTTCAGTTTTCTGCGCTTCCAGTCCTTTCAGCTTGTTCTGATACTCTGTGATTTTCTCGCGGGTTTTCTGGATTTCCCGGTCGATACGTTCAATCTTACTCATTGCCATAATGTCAATACTCCTTTCATTTTTGCGGTTAGTTCCAGTTCATCAGCCCGTACCCTTTGATACAGGCATAGTCTAAGGGATAGCTTTTGATTTTGCAGGCGTCGCCGGAATTGCCCTCGACGGTATAGACGCGGCTTCCGTCTGTGCCGATAACAAGCCCTACATGGTCTGCACTTCCGTCTAAGTCCCAGTCGAAAAAGATAGCGTCGCCGGGTGCGATATTCTCATAGCCCCGCGCTCCCCATTGCCCGCGTGAAGTAAACCACGGAATACCCTGTGATTGACAGGCGGCAAAACGCGGCTCGGATAAGCCCATTTGCCCGTAGCACCACGACACAAAGCAGGCGCACCACTCCACGCGGCTGTTAAAGCCGTACCAGCTCCAATAGGGCTGCCCGCCCACGTTGCCGACTTGCCGCTTCGCTATATCTACAATCGCGGTATTTCCGGGGCGCGTCCCGTTTACAAACTGTACGCCGCTTAAATCCTCGGACGCGGAAACGTCGGGAGAACCGCCGCCGAAAATCAAGGGCTTGTTGCCGCTTGTTTCCAGATACACCTGGTACATTTCAAGCTGTTCTGCGGTCAAAAGCTCCGATACAAAGCTGTTAATCGGTCTGTTTGTCAGCTTGACATTGAGAATGTAATAGTTATAGGGTACTTCAACAGTATAGGTATCGCTGTGGCTGTTCCCGTCCTCGTCCGTCCATGTGTCGGTGCGGGTTTCGGTGCGGTAGCGCACTTCGATTTCTTCCGTCAGTGTCAAGGTGTACTGCTTATCAAAGACGCGGTTTAGCTCTGCCTGTGCGCTCTGGGGCGTGTAGTTCTGCAAAAGGGCGGTAAGGTAAGAAGCCAGTTCATGCGGGTTATGCCCGATATTGTCAAGGTCGTAGCGGTATTCATCATAGCCGGGATTGTCGCGCTCGATATTGTCAATCCGCTGCTGAAGCTCGGTTTCCTTTGCGGCGTAGTTGTTTTCCGTTGCCACAAGGTCGCTGTCCTCCGACGTGTAGGACGTCCCAAGAACGCCGTTCATCATGCCGGAAAACATAGCCCCGCAGGAAGAAAGTCCCGCTGATACCATGATGAATAAGAGCAGCGCGGCAACGGCGATACCAACGCCCGCCGGGTGCCGCCCCACAAAAGCAACCGCTTTCTTTGTTTCCTCGGCGGTTTTCTTCGCTGCCTTGCGGGTATTCTCGGCGGCTTTCTTTGCGGTAGCTGCGCCGCCCGTCTTTGCTACCTTAGCATACTGCCGCTTGATTTGCTGCTTCTGCATGAAACGGGATAGGGGGTTACTTGTAAGCTGCGGGTTCTCATGCAGCGTCTTGTGGTACAGGTAATTGACGTTTGCTTTCTCCGCTGCTTTTTCAGCCTTTGCCGCCGCCCGGTAGGGTTTCAGCTTGTGGCTGCGGTAGCCCTCCCGGATTTTCCGCGTCCCGTACTTTGCGCCCTTCTCCGCTAATTCCTCGGATTTATGCGCTCCCTCCACGCCGGAATTATCCTTTTCAACGGAATGTATCTTGTTGTGGACGAAAATACCCGCTTCCTGCGCGGGGCGGGATAGCGGGTTAGGGTGGGCTTTGCCGCCATTTATCGGCTTTTCCTGCTCGGTAAAGCGTAAGCGGGTCTTTGCCTTTCCTGTGGCTTCGTCAAAGGTGCGTTCCCCTACAAGTTTCTTTTCTTTGGGGATAGCTGCCTTTGCCGCGTCCAGACGGTCGGCGGCTTTATCGGATTTTTTGATATACGTTTCAAGCTCCGGCGTATTTAATTCTTCCTCGGTAAACTGCAAGCGGGAAGATTTCTCTTTTACCGTAGCGTCGCGCTGTGCTTTCTGCGCTGCCTTTTTACTCGCTTTCCGGGTCTGGGCTGCGCTAACGCGCTCCATGACGCGCTCGGCGGTAGCGGTGTCCTGCCTGTGGGGAAGCTCTGGCGCAAGAGGAAGCGGGGAAGCGTCAGGAGAAACAGGGGGTAGCTCTGCCACGTTCTGCGCCGCCGCTTCCTGTGCGGCCTGCGGCGCGGGCTGCTCCTGCGGTTTTGAAAAATCCGCTTCCTGTTCCCGGCGGCTTACACGCTCGGCGGTTTCTTTGGTTTCGTTGACCTCGATAAGTCCGTCGCGGGTCATTTTCTGCGTGATTTTATCACGCGGCTTATATTGTTTTATGGCTGCACACCTCCAATCCGCGCCCTTGCAAGGGCGCAATACTCAATATTCAGTTCGATACCGATATAGTGTCGGTCAAGGCTTTTTGCGACTGCCGCCGTTGTGCCGCTGCCTAAAAAGGGGTCTATGACAACGCCGCCTTTCGGACAGCCAGCCTTGATACAGGTTTCCGCTAACTTCGGAGGATAGGCGGCGAAATGCCCGCCGCTGTATGGTACCGTGTTGATAAGCCACACGTCCCGCTTGTTCCGCATGGTCGGTATAAGTGCTTCGTCATAGTAGCCGCCGCTTCTTGTGCGGTTGATACCCTGTACTTTCCCTTGTCCGGGTACTTCATCAGCATACTTGTGCCCCGCGCCCCGCCCGGTGCGGTAACGCGCCGCTGTTGTGGCAGCGATAGGCTCCGCAATGGCGGCAGCGTCATAAAAATATTTCTTTGACTTTGTAAGCAAAAAGATATGTTCATAGCAGCGGCTCGGTCGGTCTTTGCAGCTTTCCGGCATAGGGTTTTCTTTCTGCCAGATAATATCACTCCGTAAATACCACCCGTCAGCGCGTAGGGCAAAGGCTAAAAGCCACGGAATACCGATTAAATCCTTTTGCTTGCAGCCGGGAGCGCGGGCATTTTTCGCAGTCTGCTGTCCGTTTCTGCCTTTCGGGTTCTTTGGGTCGGCATAGTAACCTTTGTTCCCGGTGCCGCAATAGGTGTCTGCGATATTCAGCCAAAAGGTACCGTCGGAACGCAAGACGCGCTTTAGCTCATGGAATACGGCAACAAGCCTTTCTATGTATTCCTCCGGCGTGTCCTCCCGCCCAATTTGTGCGTCAAGCCCGTAGTCCCTAAGTGCATAGTAGGGCGGGCTTGTTACGCAGCAATTCACGCTTTCGTCGGGCAGTTCCCTAAGAGCAAAGAGCGCGTCCCGGTTGATGATAATGTCCGTCTTTAATTCCTCTGTCATGCTTCGCCCACTTCCTCCGGCTTCGTCGTCATTACCCGGTAAAGCTCGGTGTCTTTCGGGAAGCGGTCTACAAAGGGCAGTACCACGTTTCCGTAGAAGATAAGTCCCTCGCCCGCTTCGGTGTGGGTAACGTACTTCATCTGCTGCGGGGAAATGTTAAGCTGCTTTGCAAGGATAGCCCGGTCGCCTGCCGCTTGATTGAGCATGAGGACAAAATCAGAGTTTTCAAAGATATTTTCCACTTCGCGGCTGCTAAGTAAGTCTTTAACGTTCTGCGTAATGGCTGTGGGTATGCCGCCCCACTTTCTGAAACGCTTCCAAATCTCCACGCTGTAAGCGGCGGTCTGTTCCTCTTTCAGAAGCAAGTGAAATTCGTCCATATAGTAGCGTGTGGATTTCTTTTCTGCCCGGTTGACCGTTACCCTGTTCCATACCTGGTCCTGCACAATGAGCATACCCAACTTTTTAAGCTGCTTTCCAAGCTGTTTAATATCAAAGCAGACAAGGCGGTTTGAAAGCTCTACATTCGTCCTGTGGTTAAAGACGTTAAGGCTTCCCGATACATAAAGCTCCAACGCCGACGCGATCCGCGCCGCTTCCGGCTCCGGCTGCCGTAAAAGCTCGTCGTAGAGGTCGCCCAAAATCGGCATATTTGCCGGGTCGGGGTTTGCTAAAAACGGGCGGTACACGTTTCTTACAGCGCGGTCAATGACCGTCTTATCAATCGGCTGCAAGCCCTCCTTGCCGCCAATGACAAGCTCACACAAGGACAGGATAAAATCGGATTTCAGCGCAAGGGGGCTGTCGTCCTCGCTGTAATTCAAGTTAATGTCCATAGGGTTGACGTACTGGGGCTTTCCGTCAATGCCCTTGCCCGTAGGCGACAAACGGATAACTTGACCGTTCAGACGCTGCACAAGGGAGAAATACTCGGCTTCCGGGTCGCAGATGATAATATCGTCGTCCGTAATGAGGAAAGCATTTGTCATTTCCCGTTTCGCTGCAAAGGATTTACCGCTTCCCGGCGTTCCCAAGATAAGCCCATTCGGATTTTTAAGCTGCTTGCGGTCGCAGAGTATCATGTTGTTTGAAAGAGCGTTCAGTCCGTAATAGAGGGCTGCGCCTGTCTGGAAAAGCTCCTGCGTGATAAAGGGGATAAAAATAGCGGTGCTGCTTGTCGTCAGCCCTCTTTGAATAGGGATAAGGTTTTCCCCAAGAGGGATAGAGGACATAAGCCCCGCTTCCTGCTGATAGTCAAGGCGCGTCAAAGCGCAGTTATATTTCTGTGCAATGCCCGCCGCCGCGAAAATATCATTTTCAAGTTTCCGCTTCGTGTCTGCCATGTTGACGACAAGGAACGTGAGTAAGAACATTCTTTCATTCCTGCTCTGTAAATCCTGCAAGAGATTTTTCGCTTCGCTGCCGAAAGTGGCAAGGTCAGAGGGAATAATATCCATGTCATAGCCGCTGCGTACTGCTTTTTTCTGTTCCTCAATCTTCATCTTGTCAAGGTCTGTGATTTTCCGCTTGATAGTCTTGATTGCTTCGGTCTGGTCGATACTGCGGATATGCAGATTGACGATAACGCCCGTTTCCAAGTCCAGAATGTCGGCAAGCATACGGTCATTCAGTTCCGGCGCAAGGATTTCAAGGAATGATACCGCGCCTATTTTTCTACCCATGCGGAAATAGCGTCCCTCGCCAAAATGGAAAGAGGACGGGGCGATAAAGTCCTTTGTACTAAGCCCGGACGGGGCAAGCCATGAAAAATCAAAGGAAAACGGCTTGCCCTCCGGGTGGAATACGCCATGCAGCACGTTCAGCCGTTCATAGCCCGTCATAGGTCGGGCAGACGCGCCAAGTACCTTAAAATTGTTCAGCACGTCGGTTTCAATACGGGAAAGGCGGGCTTTTGCCGCCGCCGGATTGTCTGCTTCGATACTGAATGTGATGTACTTGTGCTTCACAAGCCCGTTGTTGCCTTTGGAAAGCTGATTTTTCAGCATATCCGAATACTCGGTGCGGATAGAGTTGAAAGCGTCGTCCTGCGCGGGAATATGGATAGCTTTCTCTGCCTGTTCCCGCTGTGTCCCTTGATTGATGAAAGAAAGCTGTACCGAAACGGAAGCGTCAAAGTAGTTGAGGAAGTCGCACCAGTTTTCAAAAATGGCGGTCTTGTCGTCTGCCTGTGCAAGCTGATAGTTAATATCTTCAAAGGCAATGGATTTACTGTATTTCTTTTCTGATACCTTGCATATCCCGTCCGGGTACATTTGAATGTAGGGGATTGTCTGCTGCGCGGTGTGGGCTTTCCCGTCGCCCTTTGCCTGTCTTATAACCTCGGCAATCTGCTTTCTCTCGACGCGGGAGAGCTTGCGGGGCGGGTTAGCCCCGGCGTTTCTTTTTCCCGCTGCCTTTTTTGTAGGTTCCTTTTGCAATCGCTGATACCTCCTTTTCCAATTTTCTCTGCCGTTCCAATACGGCGTATAAATTCTGTGTCTGATAGGGTCGCTCTTTGGGGGCAATGAATTTTGTCTGTATGATGTGCTTTGCCACCACTTCAAGGGGCTGCCCGTGTTTCTCATACATGGCGAACAGGAAACAGGGCAGCATAACCGCAATCATTACCACCGACGCAAGGCTTGTGCCTGCGCTGTCTTTGAGCAAAAAGAAAAGCGGAAGTCCTAAGATAAGGGCAGCCGCAAAACAAATGATTTGCCGTTTTGTAAGGTTGAAAGCAACCTTTGTTTTGACTTTGGATAAGTCTTTCGGTACGGGTACATACGCCAAGCAAAAACCTCCTTTCTGCGGGGAGAAGCCCCGCGTGTCTTTTAATGTGCGTTGAATATGGATTTTGCCAGTGCGCCGGATTTGAACAGGGAGAAGCAGAGAATAACGGTGTAGGCTGCAAGGGAGAAAATCGCGCTGTGCAGGTTATCCGCTATAATCATGCTGTTTACCAAAACCGCATAAATGCCGACGCATACCATAATCATAAAGCCTTGAAAACCGATAGCGAACAGGGCTTTGAGGTAGTTGTTTCCTATCTGTCCCCACTCTCGATTTGTCATTGTTGCAAACGGGATAGGCGATACCGAACAGTAAAGGTAAATTTCTATCATTCTGCCGTAGAGGATAACGGTTATCAGTACGGACATGATTTTCATGCACAAGCTCACAAGGCTTGTTTCCATGACAAGTAAGAGCAGTTCGGGGATTTCCATTGCTTCAAGCCCGTCCTGCATGGAGCCAAGGGCGGCGGCAACGTCTATATTCGTGTTGCCGCCGATTACCCCCGACGCGCCGGAAACAACGTGTTGCGCCATATCGAACACCGCCATAGTAATATCAAATGTGTGCGTAACAAGATAGACTGCGACAAACGCCTTGAATATCCACTTGAAAAACATGAACGTGTCAATATCGTGCATATTGTTCTTTTCCGTTACCATGCTGATTAGCTCGTAGCATAGGACATAGGTAATGACAAGCCCCGCAATCGGGACAATCACGTTTTCCGATAACGTCCTTATCATGGAAAATACGTTTGCGTTCCACGCTTGCGGGGTCCTGCCTACCTCTGCGGCGATAGTGCCGACTTTTTCGTTTACGTCCCCGAACATAGATGACAGATTACCGTTTATGGCTCCGATAAGGATTTCCTTTATCCATTCGTTAATCGCGTCAAGTATGCTCTGCATAAGCCTTTACCCGCTTATCTTAACCGAACAGCCCGGAAAGCAGCGGTACAAGGGTCATGCCGATAAGGGCAACGCCGCCGCCCGCCATGAGCTGTTTCATGCCCTGGGATTTTGCTGATGTGCGATAAAGAAGTAATAGAAGTGTAAAAAATTTTGCCGTTCCTATCCGGCACTTGGCCATTGTGTCGGATAGGTCGGGCGTTAGGCTTCGGGCAAGTCAATTTTGCCGACAAAGCTGTAATAAATC
>DCJK01000004.1:0-231 GCA_002320005.1 Firmicutes bacterium UBA1702 | reverse complement strand
GTCCTGCCTGCGGGTGCCGTTCTCGTCATAGCTGCACTCATGCACGACGATTTTCTCAATCATTTCCCGCAAGAGGGTGGGGGTAAGTTCCTCAAAGGCAAGGTGCTTTCGGACGATACCCATAAACTTTTCCGCGTTGACGGTGGCGGCCTGCGACTTGTCCAGTTCGGCCTGCAAAGCGGCGGCGCGGTCTTTCAGTTCCCGCTGCTCCTGCTCATAGTCTGCCGACAG
>DCJK01000020.1 GCA_002320005.1 Firmicutes bacterium UBA1702 | reverse complement strand
TAAGCACCTAAATTCTTGTTTATTTATTTTTTGAAGTTTGAAAACGCTACCTGTTATAAAGATAACCTATGAAGGAGCTGATTTTATGTCAGGTGTTTACACGGAAGCAGACTATGAGAATACGATCATAGAGTTATTCCGCCATATGGGATGGCAGTACGTGTATGGTCCGGACCTGGAGCGAGACTATCATGATCCTCTTTATGAGGATGAGCTGGAAGGTGCCCTTCATCGTATCAATCCGACTATGCCGGAAAGCGCCATTCAGGATGCTCTTTTCAAACTCAAAAATTTTGAAAATGCGGATCTTATCCAGAAGAATGCTGCTTTTACCGATTATATACAGCATGGAGTGGAAGTGCGTTATTTTGAGGGTAAAGAAGAAAGGGCAGGTATTGTGTATCTGGTGGATTACAAGAATCCGGATAACAATTCTTTTGTCATTGCCAATCAGTGGACATTCATTGAGAACAGCAATAAAAGGCCGGATATACTTCTTTTCCTGAATGGGCTGCCGGTAGTCCTTATGGAGCTGAAGTCTCCTTCCAGAGAGGAAACGGATGCTTCGGAGGCTTATATACAGATACGCAATTATATGCATGAAATCCCGTCCATGTTCATTTATAACTGTATCTGCGTCATGAGTGACCAGTTGACCAGTAAGGCAGGAACGATTACTTCCGGGGAAGATCGTTTTATGGAATGGAAATCGGAAGATGGCAGTTATGAGAACACGCAATATGCCCAGTTTGATACCTTCTTCAAGGGGATGTTTGAGAAGAGAAGGCTGCTTGACATTATTAAAAATTTCATTTGCTTTTCTAATGAAGGCTTGAAGAATATAAAAATTCTGGCAGGGTACCATCAGTATTTTGCCGTTCGAAAAGCTGTGGAATCTACAAAGAAAGGGATGGCTTCTGACGGCAGGGGTGGTGTGTTCTGGCATACCCAGGGCAGCGGGAAATCGCTGTCCATGGTTTTCTATGCTCATTTACTGGAAGAATTGCTGCAGTCGCCAACGATTGTGGTCATCACGGATCGTAATGATTTGGATGATCAGCTGTATGGACAGTTTGCCAAGTGCAAGGATTTTCTCAGACAGGCGCCGATGCATGCTAAAAGCCGACAACATTTAAAAGATTTGCTGAATGGACGTAAGGCTAATGGGATTATCTTTACTACTATGCAGAAATTTGAAGAATCTCATGAGCCGCTCTCCCATAGACACAATATTATTGTTATGGCTGATGAGGCCCATCGCGGTCAGTATGGTCTCAAAGAAAAGATTGACTCCAAAACCGGTGAAATTAAAGTAGGCATGGCGCGTATAATCCGTAACAGCCTGCCCCATGCTACTTATATCGGATTTACAGGTACACCGATTGCTTTTGAGGATAGAAATACCAGGGAAGTTTTTGGCGATTATATTGACATTTACGATATGACGCAGGCAGTTGAAGACGGTGCTACCAGGCCGGTTTATTATGAAAGCCGCGTTATCAAATTGAAGCTGGATAAAGAAACGCTTGCTTTAATTGATAAAGAATATGACATTATGGCTGAAAATGCGGATCCTGCTGTCATTGAACGGAGCAAAAAGGAACTGGGCCAGATGGAGGCAATCCTTGGAAATGACAAAACGATTGACTCATTGGTCTGTGATATATTGGACCATTATGAAAATTATCGTGAGAACCTGCTGACCGGTAAAGCTATGATTGTGGCTTATTCACGGCCCATAGCAATGAAAATTTATAAGCGGATTCTTGAGCTGCGGCCTTCGTGGACAGAGAAGGTGAAGGTCGCCATGACGGGGTCCAATAAGGATCCGGAAGAATGGGCTCCGATTATAGGAAATAAACATCATAGAGATGAGCTGGCTGCTGAATTTAAGGATAATGACAGCCCTTTCAAAATTGCCATTGTAGTAGACATGTGGCTTACTGGTTTTGATGTTCCTTCTCTGGCTACCATGTATATTTATAAGCCCATGAAAGGGTATAATCTAATGCAGGCTATTGCACGGGTGAATCGTGTATTTCAGGATAAAGAGGGCGGCCTGATTGTTGATTATGTTGGCATAGCATCTGCGTTGAAAGAGGCTATGAATGATTATACCGCCCGGGATAGAAAAAACTATGGCGATACGAATGTGGCCAGGGTGGCCTATCCAAAATTCCAGGAAAAATTGGCAGTCTGCGAGGATTTGTTCTATGGCTATGATTACTCTGATTTCATTCATGGTGGCAATCTTGCTCGCTCGAAGGCTATCAGCGGCGCTGTAAACTTTATTGTTGCAGTGGGTAAGGAAGAAGATAGGGATATGTTCCTCAAGGAAGCGCTGATTCTGAAGCAGGCCCTTTCTCTATGCTCTTCTTTAGCTATGGAAAAGGAACGTATAGAGGCGGCATTCTTCGAGTCAGTACGGGTATTGGTTAATCGGCTGGCCAATCAGGGACAGGGGAAAAAATTCTCTTTGACGGAAATCAATGCCAGAATTAATAATCTGCTGAAAGCCAGTATTCATAGCGATGGAGTGATTAACCTGTTTAAAGATACCGGCGGCAAATTTTCTCTCTTTGATCCAAAGTTCCTCGAGGAAATCTCCAGGATGAAGGAGAAAAATCTGGCTGTAGAACTTTTAAAGAAGCTGATTGCTGAACAGGTTGTTGTCTATAAACATACCAATATTGTAAAATCCCAGAAATTCAGTGAAATCTTGCAGAAGACCATGAACCATTACCTGAATGGTATGCTTACGAATGAGCAGGTTATTGAAGAAATGCTGAATCTTGCCAGGCAGATAAGGAATGCACAGAAGGAGGGCACCAAGCTGGGTCTGACTGCGGAGGAACTGGCATTTTATGATGCATTAACAAAACCGCAGGCGATTAAAGATTTCTATGAGAACAGTGAATTGATTGCTATTACAAAAGAATTGGCAGATACATTACGCAAAAATCGAACCATAGATTGGCAGAAACGAGATTCGGCCCGCGCTAAGATGCGCATGCTGATTAAGCGGCTGCTTCGGAGACATCGGTATCCACCGGAAGGCATGGAGGATGCAGTAAAGACCGTGATGACCCAGTGCGAACTCTGGGCAGACAATAGTGACATGGAGGAGAAAGGGCCGGCCTATTACAGCCGGTTTAAGAAGAGCTCCGGCAAAAACTATGGAATGGCGGCAGAATCAGCCACGGAATACGGTAAGGAGTAAGGGGGATCTTATCGTTGCTTTCAACTGTCAAATGTTCTCTGGGAACATTAATGGGGCAAATGGGAATAGATGATAGGGAGACCTGTTTGAAATCGTTTATAGGGAGGAATAGGCTATGAAAAAGAAAATTTTACTCATGATGGCAGCTGCCTTGTGGGCCGGAGAAATTTCATTGGCGGCAGTTCCTCTGGACTCTGCGGCTTTAGGTGGAATTACATCCGGCATGACCCAGGAAGATATAGAAAGCATTTATGGCCCGGCTGATGTATTACTTCCCTATGAACTGAACAGAAGGGAAGGTGGTTATGTCGCTAAACTGGGTTATGGAAACACGGTGGTTATATGGATGGGCGGTGCCAGTGCCTCTTCAACCCCAAAAGTAGAAATCATTGTGGTATCGGCCAATAACGGATTTGCAACTCCGGAGGGCATCCATGTGGGGTCTACGAAGGCTGATGTCATTCGTGCCTATGGACAGCCGGATTTTGATTACAGTAATCGTGGAAATACCATTGGTCGATGTAATCCGGTGAAAACACTGATGTACAAGACCACAGAAGGCAGGCATCGTATGGCTTTCATGCTGAAAAATGGGGTTGTAACGGAGATTCGTGTTTCTTGAAATCGGGGGTTTATAGAAGAAGAGGGAATTGGCAGGCATTGGATGTCTGCAGCCTGATGTCTAACGTTTGACATCTATCGTCTATCGTCTATTGCCTATTGCCTATTGTTTACGCCGTTCGCCGCTCAAATATGACTTTAGTGCAAAGTACACATATTGAAACTTTATTATTTGATATTTGACTCTCTTGCTATTTCTGCTATACTTAGGGCAGAGGTAAGAAAGGTCTTATCTCCACCACATTGCCAGGGGAAATCCTGCTGCTGTCTGCATATAAACCCCGTTTGTAGATTCGTATTAGCATCACAACCTCAGCGATTCGTTTTTTTCATAGTCAGATGAAATTTGGATCCGGAATTGAGCTCGTTAGTGATGGCGGCAGGGCAATGAATCCCCTCCTTTCCTCTGGCAGTATTTTAAAGGAACCTCGCTTTTGGTTCCTGAAAACGCCTTCGTTCCCCGCAGACGAAGGCGTTTTTCCATGGGAAAATAAGAGATTTGAGGTTTGAGAATTGAGGAGGCGACTGCGGTGCCTTTTTTATTGGGAAATAGGGGGGCAGCTGTCCGCTAACCGCTTACTGCTGACCGATGGCTGTGGGGCGTGGGACTGTACTCCCGAAAGGGATCGTAGACGTCAGACGGTCAGACGGCTATCCGTTATCCGCTGACCGGTATTTATTAGAGCGGGTTGACGGGTGAGCTAGTGAACTAGTGAACTAGTGAACTAGTCAGAGCCCCCTGTCGGAGCTGCACACATCCGGAAATACAGCGGCCCCGCCTCATCGTCATTTTGACCGCAGCCGGTCATTCCGTATCTGTGCGGTGATTCATATGTTAGTTGAAAAAAATAAAAAGCCGTCTCTAATCGGGAAGGCTTTTCAGAAAATATTGATTTATTTTTGGGAATATTTGCCAAGACTTTAAATAACATGATACTATTTACATGAGACAGCTGGTATGGCTTTCTCTTACTTCCTGTAAGAGGAGGTGATTCACTATGAGCCAAGATTTGTATCAGGCCTTTATGGTTATCATCAATTTTGCGGCCTTAGTGGTCGCCATCATTGCACTTGTTAAAAAGTAGCAATTGAAAAAAGCCATCCATGGCTAGGAAGGCTCCTTTCAAATTAAAACAATTATGAGAGAGCCGTTTCCCACCCAGGATACCAGCTGTCTCTTTCTATGCCCATTATACCACAGAAATAATAAAAGACAACAGTAAGTTCTTAATGCAAATCGATAGTTACTGCCTTCTCGCTGACCGGTATTTATTAGTGAGCTGGTTGGCTAGTAAACTAGTGAACTAGTGAACTAGTCAGAGCCCCCCTGTCAGGGCTGCACACATCCGGAAATACAGCTGCCCCGCCCCATCGGCATTTCGACCGCAACCGGTCAGCCGCCAATAGGAAAGCCTCTTATTGGGCAGGCTAGGGAAGCACTGATTCATTCGCAGAATCGAATTTCATATGTATTTTTATCCAATGATGCGTCATAAGTCTCCTTAAATAGCTCGCTATTCGCGTCGACTTAT
>DCJK01000044.1 GCA_002320005.1 Firmicutes bacterium UBA1702 | reverse complement strand
ATCGGCGCCGTTTTTTTATGTATAATATATATATTATAGAAAGAAAAGCGGTGATTTTAATATGATGCAGATTATTCAACTGGCATACATAGTTACCATAATGGTTGGTGTTATACCTTTTGCCATGCAGACCATGATAAGCATCAAAAATCTTTCTGTAAACAACGACATGGTCAAGAGCAGAAATACAGGTGTTTTTCTTGCCTTGATTGTCGTTTTCAACATGTGTGATTTCCTTATCGTGTTTCTTCGTTATGAGATAGGCCCTGACAATGTGGAGTGGATATATATATTAGAGAATGTACTGGAGGTTGCACTGGCCTATTTTCTGATAGCCATGGAGAGAGACTATGCAGGTGAAAAGAAAAGCAGTTGGATTATAGTATTCTTTATGTCGGTGGCCACTGTGATACTTTGGACGGATACTCTTTATACCACTGATCTGATATGGATGTCTGAAAAAGTGTATATGATGCTCATGACCTTTCTCAATATACTCCCCTTGGGCGCAGATGCATATTTCAGTGTAAAGTACATGCACAAAATAATGAGAAAAACAGAAAGTCGTATAGTAGATGCCTATCTGATCATATACAATATTGTATTTATTTTTTTGTGCATTGTGGTTACCATGAGCATAATAGATTCCAGAACCACATGGGACTATTTCAAAAATGACAAGGAAATATATCTTATATTCTGGCTGATATTTAATATTCTCAATGCAGTTTTCGTGATGAACTCATGCAGGATTGTCTCGGATGAGGAGACTCCGGAAACTATTGAGATGCGCCTTGACAAAATAGCATCAGAGAAAGGCCTCAGCAGCCGAGAACAGGAAATAGCAATGCTTCTTTACCAGGGGAAAAATAATAATGAGATAGCCGATGCCCTTTTTCTTTCTACAAACACAGTAAAGGTTCACGCGTCTAATCTATACAGGAAACTCGGTGTCAGCAACAGAGTGCAGGCTGTCCGCCTGATAAGAGGAGAGGCAGCAGGCGGAGATTCAGAAGAACATGAAAAAACAAAAGGCGCCTGATTCCTATTGATAAGAGATATTTAAAACAGCATCATTCCAGCAAAGGATGGTGCTGTTTTTATTTTTGCAGAAGACTTTACACGTCAGCAGGATAAAGTCTTTACGGAGCATTAATTTACTTTCAGGTTAGCATAAGGGTTTATAAGAAATCACCCTCCGGTGTAATTGCAAAACATTGATCAAGTGCATATATTCTATCCATGGCGGGATACCCTGCCGAAGTTATTTTATTTGATTTTATAGGAGGAATTATTTATGGGTAGAAAAATTCCTATGTGGCAATGTTTTGTTGTCATGCTGGCCATGGTCGCGTTCCTGATCTGGTCCATAGTAAAAGATTCAGGCGGAGAGCCGCATATAGCACTTATTCTTGCAGCCATAGTAGCCGGAATTGTGGCTGTAGCCAACGGCTGGAAGTGGGCATATCTGGAGCAGGGTATGCTGGCATCCATCAACAGGTCTATGCAGGCCATACTTATTCTGGCTATCCTCGGATGCCTGATCGCTTCCTGGATGGCAGCCGGAACTATCCCTTCAATGATGTATTACGGAATAAAAGTAATCAGTCCTAAGGTATTCCTGTTTACAGCATGTATTCTATGTTCCATCGTATCGCTGGCTACAGGTTCGTCCTGGTCAACGGCCGGTTCAATGGGTGTGGCGCTTATCGGTGTAGGAACCGCTTTAGGCTTCCCTACATACATGACTGCAGGAGCTGTAGTATCCGGAGCTTATTTTGGCGACAAGATGTCACCGCTTTCCGACACTACAAACCTGGCACCGGCTATGGCAGGTTCAACTCTGTTTGACCACATCAAGCACATGGTCTACACTACGGGAACTTCCATGGCCATCGCATTGATTGCTTATGCAGTTATGGGATTCATGTTTGCTTCTGATAATGTGGTTGATCTGGGAGTAGTAAAAGAAGTAACGAACTTCATTGCAGATTCTTCCAACATAAGCCTCTGGGCGCTGATACCTCCGCTGGTGGTAATTGCTATGGTAGCCTTTAAACTGCCTGCAATTCCGGGCCTCATAGGCGGAGTTTTTGTAGCTGTTCCTCTGATGTTCCTCAACAAAAAACACATTGAAACAGCCATTGACGGAAATCTGACGGAAAATATATTTAATATCCTCAATAACGGTATTGAACTGGGGAATGTGGGCGAGGATGCATCCCCGGTAATCTCACAGCTGTCTGATCTGCTGTCATGCGGCGGAATGCAGGGCTTCATGTGGACCATTTCCATCATAATATGCGCAATGTGCTTCGGTGGAATTATGGACTGCACGGGAATGATGGGAGCTATTGCAGGACTTATGCTGAAAGTTGCCAAGGGAACCGGAGGCCTTGTCCTCGCCACCGAGCTGTCATGTCTGATTGTAAATGCTGTATGCTGCGACCAGTATCTGTCGCTGGTGCTGCCGGGCAGGATGTTTAAAGAGGCCTTCGAAGACAGAAAACTGGCACCGAAGAATCTCTCCAGATGTCTCGAAGACTGCGGAACTATCACTTCCAACTTCTTCCCATGGAATACCTGCGGTGCAACCATGAGACAGTTCCTTGGAGTAAACAGCGCCTACGTGCCTTATGCAGTACTTAACTGGGTAAATCCTATTGTATCGGTAATCTTCGGTTACACAGGAATAACAATGACGAAGATGACAGATGAAGAGTACCAGAAGATTTTAAGAGAAAGAGAAGAAGAAAAGGAAGCCGCACTGAAAGCTCTGGAAGCCTAAATCAAAAAGTTCTCATAATTTATTTCGGGAATCACAAAACCCAAAAGCCCGGTGGATATTCACCGGGCTTTTGGGTTTTACACTTTTAGATGAAGGATGTCGAACTTTGAAGAAAAAAAATAAAATGAAATGGAAGAAAAGAGAAATATAATGTTGATGAAGTAGGGGAAGGAGAAAGACCATGAGGCAGGTGATACAGATAGGCTATATTTTCACTATGATGGCAGGAATGATGCCTTTTGCCATGGAGCTGATGACACGTAGGAAAAATCTGGCGGTGAGGATGGAGCCTGTAAAAAGCGGGGAAACCCTGGTGTTTCTAAGTGCAATAGTCATTTTCAACTTATGTGACTTTCTGATTATTTTTCTTGGAAGTCAATGGGGAAAGGAAAGCGTAAGCTGTATATACATTTTTGAAAATGTACTGGAAGTAGGACTGGTTTATTTTTTTACAGAGATAGAAAGAAAGTGGGCGGGGAAAGATAAGGAACTGATGAAGGGACTGTTTTTCGCATCTGCAGCCGTTATTATATTGTGGTTTGATATACTGTACACCACAGAATTTATACATATTGGTGAAGACAAATACGCAGCTGCAATGGCAGCGCTTAACTGCATTCCTCTTGCGGCAATGATATACTGCGGAGCAAGGTACGCTGCTTTAATTTATGAAAAAAGCAGCAAAGATGCAAGGCTGTATATGGTTGTTTACAATGCTGTATTCGCGTTTTTATGCATGGTGGTTACAGCAGGAATTATAGATTCACGAACAACTTGGGATTATTTCAAAAACGACAAGGAAATTTACATGATTTTCTGGCTGATATTCAATGTTTTCAACACGGTTTTCATGCTTAACTGCTGTAAAAAGTCCGGGCCGGAGAAGATAACCACGTCTGTAGAGACGCACTTTGACAGCATAGCAGTAAAGTATGGATTAAGTGAAAGAGAAAAAGAAATAGCTCGGCTTATATGTCAGGGCAAGAGTAATAAAGAAATGGCCGACCAGCTTTTTCTGTCTGTGAACACGGTTAAGGTGCATACTTCCAAGCTGTATAGAAAACTTGGAGCAGCAGGAAGGCTTCAGGCGGCGGAAATTATTGGAGGCATGGATATAAAGCCTCTGCACAACAGATTGTAACGGCCAATATAAAATGCCACAGCAGGCGTAAACAACGCTTTATGTGGCATTTTGATTTTTATCTGTTCAGGCAGGCTTTAATTCTCTCACGGGTCCGGAATTCTCCCAGAATCTGCTGAATCTCCCATACATCAGGAGACTGGCTGCGACCCATCACCGCAATTCTGATGATGGTGCTTACATGGCCTACATGACCCTTATATTCTTCAGGATGCTTCTTGAAATCCTTAGGCTTTGCGGCATATCCCAGATCCGAAGCAATCCGGCGGATTTTGTCAAACCACTGATCCTGACTGTCGCTGTGATTGTAGCTTTCAAGGTATTTTTCAAGGATTGTATCCGCATCATCTGCGGCTTCCGCAGGGAAGTCTTCCTGTATGCGGAAGGTGCTGTCGAAGAAATAGCTGAGATTTTCCACCATCTGATCTGCATATATGTGGTCTTTCCTCGGTTTTGACTCGTGCCTTCCTATGTCAAGAATTCTCTCCAGATATTTGCGATCTTCAAACATGTAGGACAGTTCCGGTCTGAATTCTTCTGACCAGTTTTGAAGAAAATCAGCCAGATCAGAAGCGGTTACCTTGAGAAGCACATCTTTGCTGACATCATTGAGCTTGTTAAGGTCAAAGAGTGCACCGGAATTGCTCATCTTTTCCGTGGTAAAATTGAATTCATTCATGTCCGCATCAGGATTTGCAATTCTCCATTCTTCAAAGTTGGAGTTGAGGATAGTCATCAAATATTCTCTCACTGCAGCCGGATGATAACCCAGTTTCCTGTAGTAGTCCAGAGACAGCTCAGGATCCTTTCTCTTGGAAAGCTTGCGCTTGTTGCCGTCCTCTCCTATTTTCATAAGCTGGGCTGTATGGCAATATATCGGAAGTTCCCATCCAAGCTTCTCAAACAATTCCACATGAATGGGAAGAGAAGGCAGCCATTCGGCGCCCCTTACCACGTGGGTTGTTCTCATGAGATGATCGTCGACCACATGAGCAAAATGGTAGGTAGGAATGCCGTTGGCCTTAAGGAGGACTGTATCCTGGTCGTTTACAGGCATATCAAGGGTACCGCGTATAGCGTCCTCAACCCGGAAACGCTTTATCTGATCTTCAGGAAGACTCATATCCCCATCGGATTTGAGTCTTATTACATACGGAAGACCTGCAGAAAGTTTTTCTTCAATTTCTTCAATAGTCAGGTTTCGGCTCTTTGCCCATTTTCCGTATATTCCGGGATTTGCTTTAATTGCCTCCTGTTCTGCTCTAATGGATGCGATTTCTTCTTCGGTAAGGAAGCAAGGGTAAGCTTTGCCCTCAGAGACCAGTTTTTTTGCAAAGCACCGGTATATAGGTCCTCTCTTGCTTTGGGTATAACTGCCGTAGGAGCCGGTTTCCCCTTCTGCCGAAGCACCTTCGTCAAATCTGATGTCAAAGAAACGCAAGGAATTGATGATAACATCTACTGCTCCGTCTACAAATCTTTTGTCGTCAGTATCCTCTATTCTGAGATAGAAAATGCCTGATGACTGATGAGCCAGCCTCTCATCGGCAAAAGCCCCGAAAAGATTGCCAAGATGTATGAAGCCTGTAGGGCTTGGCCCCAGTCGTGTGACTTTAGCACCCTCCGGCAGTTCTCTCTTTGGGAAAACTTCTTCATAATATTCCGGAGTCTTGTCCACATCAGGAAAAAGAATCTCCGCCAGTCGCTGATAATCCATTTATAAAAACCTCCCGGTATTTTTCTGACTTACTAATTATATATGCAAAAGTATGAAATGGCAAGATTTTGGAAGAATAAAAAGGAACGAAAGGAGACATTAAATGTACAACAAATACCTGAAAATCCTGAGAGAAGATCTCCCTATCGGTGAGAGCTTTGACATATTGGAACGCCGGCTGAAAATAGGCGGAAGAAGAGCTGCGATGTTTTTTACCGACGGACTTACTGATGGAGAAAAGACGCAGCGTATTCTGATCAGCCTGATGAAAATACTGCCTGAGAGCATGGATGAAGTGCACACCAGTCGTCAGTTTCTGGAGGAAAAACTGCCTTTCCTCGACAGCAGCGTGGTAAATACACGAGTAAAGGGAGATGACAGCAAAAAAGCCATATACTGGAGCCAGGAGGCCGTCAGAGACTGCTGTGCCCAAGCTGAAGAGAAGATGTATGCCGGGCTGACGCCGCTGATTATCGAGGGACTTGACAAGATAATGATTATGGACACCCGAGATTATCCCGGACGATCAGCAGAGGAACCGGAGAAGGAAAAATCTCTCAGGGGTTCCAAGGATGGATTTACCGAAAACATGATGGACAACATAGGCCTTATAAGGAGAAGAATACGAGACAACAATCTGATTTTTGAGCATAATTCCGTCGGAAAAGCAAGCAAGACAGATGTTGTGCTGTGCTACATGAAGGACAGGGCAGACAAAGGCATGCTTGAGAAACTGAAGAAACAAATAAAAGAACTGAAAATAGAAAGTCTTACAGCCGGAGATCAGAGCCTGCTGGAGTCTCTGATGCGATCCATAGGAGCGTACCATGGATTTAATCCTTTTCCGAAGGTAAGATATTCCCAGAGGCCTGACATTATATCTGCACATATAACAGAAGGCAAAATAGCAGTCATAGTCGACAATTCACCGACGGTAATGCTCCTTCCTGTAGGGGTCTTTGATTTTCTGCAGGATATAGATGATTTCTACTTTCCTCAGATAACGGGTAATTATTTCAGGATGCTGCGGACTCTGAATTTTTTTGTGATACTGTTTCTTACTCCGATATACATGCTGATAATACAGTATGAGGAATTTACACCTGAAGTTCTTGCCTTTTTTATACCGGAGGAAAATTTTGCAGTTCCCATCCTTCTGCAGTTCCTGCTGCTGGAAATAGCTATTGATGGTTTGAAGCTGGCTTCATTAAACACACCCGAATCTCTGGGTATGTCGCTGTCTGTCATTGGAGCTCTGATACTGGGAGAATTCAGCGTGGAATCAGGATGGTTCATACCGCAGACAATTCTATGCATGGCTGTGGTGGCACTGGCCAGCTTTACCCAGCCAAGCATCGAACTGAGCTACGGAATAAAATTTTCAAGGATTCTCATGATACTTGGAGCAGGATTCCTGGGCGCAGGCGGATTTATCGCCGGAGCGGTGATTTCCATAGCGGTATTGGCATCTACCAGGACCCTGACAGGTGGTTCGTACCTTTATCCTCTCATTCCCTTTGATGGTAAAGTGTTAAAAAGATTGATTTTTCGCAGGAAAAAGTGATATAATACCTTATTATCTTTAAGGTAAGGGGGATAGATATGGCAAGGATATTAAAAAAAGTCCCGAACTTCAAACTTCCGAAGTATACCATGAGGGACATCGAAGACATAGAAGAACTTAAGATTGAATATACTCCCGAGGAACTGGAAAAACTGCAGAAGAGCCGCAAGACAGCAGGCAGTGAGGGCTATCCGGGAACTTCTTATTCCACAATAAAAGAAGTGTTTGAACGCTCCACAACTCTCTTCAAGGACAGAACTTTTATTCTGGAAAAGTTCAACAGAAAGGGATCTTTCGAGGAAATATCATACGGAAAATTCAGAGAGGATGTAATCAATCTGGGAACCGGGCTGTCCAAAGCCTTCAAACTCAAAGGCGAAAAGGTCCTCATAATCGGGGAAACCACATACCAATGGTATGTATCATACATGGCCATGCTCTGCGGAGCCGGCATTGCAGTGCCTACAGACAAAGAACTTCCGGAAAACGAACTGGAAAACATAATTAAAAGATCAGAGGCTGCTGCGGTGATCTTCTCACCGAGAAAAAAAGATCTTATAAAGAAGGTAGCAAACCATTGCCCGGGAGTTAAATTCTTCTTTGAAATGTACTCCGACGAGAAACTCAGCGGAAGATTTGCCGGACTGGATTATGTCATGGAAGAAGGTAAATTCTTGGTGGATATGGGCTATACAGGTTATATTGATACCGAGATAGATCCGGATGCCTTTGCAGTGCTTATTTTTACCAGCGGCACCACTTCCGCGGCTAAAGGAGTTATGATTTCCAATACAAATCTGGCCTACAACATAAACGCGGTAACTCCATATGTATATCTGACACCGGAGGACAGACTGTTTTCGGTGCTGCCTTTGCATCATACCTATGAATCCACAATAGGATTTCTGTATCCTATGGCTATGGGTGCGTCGGTGGCAGTATGCCAGGGACTGAAGCACATTGCAAATGACATGAAAGAAACTTCACCTACTGCAATTCTGGCAGTTCCTCTGCTTATTGAAACTCTTCACAAAAAGATAACTCAGTCCATTGAAAAGAGCGGCAAAGCCTCAGCAGTAAAATCAATGATAACGCTGACTAATGGCCTTAAGAACCTGGGTATAGATGTCAAGAAAAAAGTATTTAAGGAAATTTATGAAAACCTGGGCGGAAGGCTCAGAATAGTGGTTTCTGCGGCTGCTCCGATAGATGCCAAAGTAGGCAAATGGTTTGAGGATATAGGTATACTGTTCCTTCAGGGCTACGGGCTTACGGAAACCGCGCCTATCGCTGCACTGACGCCTGATTACGATACGAGAATCGGATCGGCAGGTAAAGCGGTTGTATGCGATGAAATAAAGATACATGAGCCTAACGAAAAGGGCGAAGGTGAAATATGGATAAAAGGTAAAACCGTTATGCTGGGATATTATGAAGATCCTGAAGCAACATCAGACGCCATAAAGGACGGCTGGTTTAATTCCGGAGATATAGGATATATGGATGAAGATGGCTTCGTATATATCACCGGAAGAAGCAAGAATGTAATAGTAACCCAGAACGGAAAGAACATATATCCGGAAGAGATTGAGGGCCTTCTGGGAAAGGTTCCTGAAATCCAGGAGTGCATGGTTTACGGCAAAGAAGTTGCCGGAGAAAAAGAACTTATCATAACCGCAAGGGTAATTCCTAATATGGAAGAGATTGAAAGCTCCCATGGTGAAGGCCTCGGCGAAGATGAGATATATAAGATACTGTGGGAGAAAATCAAGCAGGTTAACCGCAAACTGTCCAACTACAAGACGGTTAAAAAGCTGGAAATAAAGACAGATCAGTTTGAAAAGACCAGCACCTTGAAAATCAAGCGCTATGCAGAACTTGCAAAAGACAAAAAAGAAGAGAAATAAATAAATAAATAAATAAAGACACACCCTTTAAGAGCGTTGACATAAGAAAACAAGCAAGAATCCAATAAAATCAACGCTTTTAAGGGCAGTGGGCAAACAGGTTAGCTCAAAAATTGAATAACCAAGCGACAAAAGGGATGTTACCGCAAGGCAGCATCCCTTTTCGCATACCCCAAAGGAGTTACATTTTGCAGGAAGAAGTAACGAGTAAGACTATAGTGTGACCAGCTCAATTTGCCAGACGGTGTCTGGCATTTTTGATAGGTGAGGTAAAACGCTCTCATATTTTGCAGATTGGAACGGGAAAATCCCTTGCCAAATTCCTTTGTCAGCACTCTGGACAGTTATTTAATGTCTGCTGTCCGTATTCAGCATGTTCCTTGCTTTGCTGCTCATGCTCCACGATAATGCGCCCGATATTCCAGCAAGTAGTTAACAGCTCTGTGTTCACCTGCTGCGCTACGTTCTGCCGTGGAGACTGCAAAACCTCTTTGATTTCATTGATCATATCGCCATACTTCGCTATCTCATTCATAGTGTGTATCCATGCCCCGGCGGGGGCGTTTT
>DCJK01000010.1 GCA_002320005.1 Firmicutes bacterium UBA1702 | reverse complement strand
CCGAAGAAAAAGCCTGCAAACGAAGAGCGGCAGGCGGTCAGTCCCTCATCGCGCACCAAAGAGAAACACCCATCATTTTGATGGGTGTTTTTATTTGGTCGCATATAATTAGAGGGACTTGAACCCGAGAGGGCGTGACCGAAAGCGAAAATGTCCTGTGGACATTTGAGCCGGTCACGGTCTGAAGGCGACCGACAGGGAAGCCGAAGAAAAAGCCTGCAAACGAAAAGCGGCAGGCGGTCAGTCCCTCATCGCGCACCGGTAAAAAAGGGGTAGAAACACATTCTGTTTCTTTTTTATATAAAAGACCTGATTTGACGCTTGACAAACTAGCAATTACTAGTCTACAATATAACAAGGCTAGCGCTCGCTAGTTTCGGTTTATTTCCGGCATATGACAGGGAGGAAACAAATGACAACAAAGGAGAGAATTACTGAAGAGGCACTGACCCTTTTTGCCGAAAAAGGCTATAAAGGAACCAGCGTAAAAAACATTGCAGATGCGGTTGGAATCAAGGATGCTTCATTATATAACCATTTTAAGAGCAAGCAGGAGATTTTTGATTCTATTGTGTGCTTGATTTCCAAACATATTTCCCGGCTTTCGCAGACACTGGGAATACCTCAGTATGACAAGCAGGATTCACCGCTATCTGATTTTTTTATAAAGCTTGATTTGGAGGGACTGAAAAAAATAACGGAGGAATCCTTTATATTTTATCTCACGGATCCATATATCGCACGATTCTGGAGAATAGCTCACATGGAGCAATATTCGAATCCTCAGATCTATTCCATGTTTCGAAAAATATTCATGGAGGATGCCATTGATTACCAGGAAAAGCTTTTTAAAGAGATGATGGATCAGGGAGTATTTTACCCCGGAGATGCAAGAGCAACGGCAATCAGCTTTTATGCGCCAATTTATCTGCTTCTGTCCATGTACAGTAATCAGCCGGAACGCAAAGATGAAGCACTTAAAATACTTGACAGACAGATAGAAGATTTTTTCCGGATTTACCGGAAAAAAGACTAAGAAAAGGAGAAAAACTCATGGGAGAAACGATGAATATACAGGAATATTTGACCGGTAGCGTAGAAAATATTATGAAAAGTGCGGCAAGAGTTGCTTTAACCAATCCCGTCCAGAGCATTTTCATGGCAAGATTTGCATTAGCAGTGAGAGCAGCATCTGAGAAGCGGCTTAATTTGGAAAAGGCTGGGGAACATGTTCCGGCTTTTCTTATTGCCAGTATTACCAGCAGATGCAATCTGCATTGCGCCGGATGCTATGCCAGGGCAGTTCATTCCTGTGAAGATAAAGAACCTGTCATGCAGCTTTCTGCAGAGGAATGGGATCATATTTTTGAAGATGCAGAAGAGATGGGAATAAGTTTTATTCTGCTGGCAGGAGGCGAGCCTATGATGCGCCGTGATGTGATTGAAAAGGCCGGAAGCAGACAAAGAATAATGTTTCCAATCTTTACAAACGGGACTCTTGTTGATGATACATATATCAAAACACTAAAAAAAAGCAGGAACCTTGTTCCCATATTCAGCATTGAAGGAAAACAAAAACAGACAGATAGCCGAAGGGGAGAAGGAGTATACGGCAGGGTTTTCGATGCTATGGATGAAATGCAGCAGGAGAAGCTGCTGTTCGGAGCTTCGGTTACAGTCACCAAGGATAATCTTCGAGAGATAACATCGGATGTCTTTATTAAAAGCCTGGAAGAACGAGACTGCAAAGCTTTGTTCTTTGTGGAGTTCGTACCTATGTCTCCGGAACTCGAGAGTCTGGCACCGGAGGATAAAGAACGGGAGTATCTGATTCAGCGCATTAAGGAAATCAGAAATCAACATCCAAATATGCTTTTCTTATCTTTTCCGGGAGATGAAAAGTCCTCAGGAGGATGCATCGCCGCAGGAAGAGGATTCTTCCACATCAATTCCCATGGTGGTGCGGAACCATGCCCGTTTTCACCATATTCAGACGTGAATGTAAGGGATACATCTCTGAAAGAAGCCTTGCAATCGGGGCTGTTTGCAATATTACGGGACAGCGGCACATTGACAGAGGATCACGCCGGTGGATGTGTTTTGTACGAGAAGCGGGACAAGGTAGAGAGTTACTTTGCTGCCACCAAATAACCGACTACGGAAGAATTTCCTGCACAATTGTAATCAGAAAAAGGCAGGAACAGAACTGCAGCGGAGCTTAAATGGCGAAACGCTTCGGAGCAAGGAAGTAGCGTCGGTATACACGATATTGCCAAATGAAAAGAAAGGTTTCATGCAAACCATTGACTTGTTCCTTTAATATGTGATAGGGTTAACATATATTTATGTACACGTGCAAGCTCACGGACAAAACCAAGGCAGGGTCCACACAGGCTCAGAGCACAGCTGCCGCAGAATTGTACGGTGACATCGCCGGGTGCAGAAGGTACCGTCCGGTCAGTATCGGTGTGTCGGTGTATCAGCCGGCGAAAGAGCGGAGGACGGTTTAAATGCTGTATGGTGCACAGTGAGCAAAAGCACAAAACAAAAAGGTGGTAGAACAGGAGGAAAAGAAAAAATGATTTATGATACTGCAATTATCGGAACAGGTCCGGCTGGTCTTTCAGCAGCACTGAACCTCAAAATACATCAGAAAAAATTTATTTGGCTGGGCAGCAAGGCGCTGAGCGACAAAATAAGTAAAGCCGAAAAAATTTCCAATTACCCGGGACTGGAGGATATAAGCGGGCAGGAATTCAGCCGCCGCCTCAGCAGACAGGCGCGGGACATGGGACTTGAAATCACTGAACAGATGGTAAATTCCATAGTATCCATGGGTGATTACTATGCCTTGCTGGCGGGAAACGAATTTTTCCAAGCAAAGAGTATAATTCTGGCGACGGGTGTCATTAACAAGACTGCGCTGCCCGGGGAAGAACGGCTGCTGGGAAAAGGCGTAAGTTACTGTGCAACATGTGACGGTCCCCTTTACAAGGGAAAAACCGTTGCGGTAATATGCAATGCCTCCAGGTTTGAACATGAAGTGGAATATCTTTCCGAGATTGCAGGAAAGGTATATTACATCCCTACATATAAGGCGGCAGTGGAGAGAGAAAACATAGAAAAAGTAGCAGACAGGGTTGTTGAAATAGTGGGAGAAGAAAAGGCGGAAGGAATCAGGCTTTCCGGCGGAGAAGTCATCAATGTGGACGGTGTTTTCTGCCTCAGAAATTCTGTGGCGCTTTCGGCACTTCTGCCGAAACTGACTGCAGAAAACGGTCATATAATGGTTGACAGAAAAATGGCTACAAACCTTCCGGGAATCTTTGCAGCAGGAGACTGCACGGGAAGACCTTATCAGTATGCGAAGGCTGTGGGAGAGGGAAATGTGGCTGCTCACAGCGTTATTGAGTATCTGGCAGAAAAGAGATCCGATACCTGATAAAGAGGCCAAAACGCCTATTGACAAAATATACAAGAAATGATACGATAATTCAGTAATATCCCCAATGAAACTTTTGGAATCGCAGGAGACCGAGAGCGGAGGGAACTCTGGAGAATCCCATATAACGGGTACCGAAGGTGCAAGGCCTGCTCAGCCGACGCAGAGCAAGCTGAATCTCTCAGGTAAAAGGACAGAGCGAGAATATTTTCGGATTATGCTTTGTATAATCTTGATGGTGTCTCGCGAGCCAGTTATTTTCCGGAGCCGCTGATATTTGTCAGCAGCTTTTTTATTTGTTTAGGAGGAATTTTATAATGCAGACACTATTAAGCATCGTACAGACCATCAATTTCTACCTCTCTGACTACATCCTTATAATTCTGCTGGTTGGAACAGGCCTGTTCTTTACCATCAAAACAAGATTTGTCCAGGTTCGCTGCCTGGGCGAAGGATTCAGAGCAGTATTTAAAAAGTTCTCCATGAGAGGCGGAAAAAACGAAAACGGAATCAGTTCATTCCAGGCACTGGCCACAGCAATTGCAGCTCAGGTAGGTACCGGTAACATCATCGGAGCCTGCGGAGCAATCCTCATCGGAGGCCCGGGCGCAATTTTCTGGATGTGGATAATTGCCTTCTTCGGCATGGCAACCATATATGCCGAAGCAGTTCTGGCACAGGAAACCAGAATCGTGGACAGCGAAGGAAATGTTCACGGCGGCCCTGTTTACTACATAAAGAGAGCCTTCCCTAACAAGTTCGGTGATTTCCTTGCAGTATTTTTTGCCATTGCAACAATCCTTGCCCTGGGATTCATGGGAAGCATGGTGCAGTCAAACTCCATAGGAGCAACATGCGGCACAGCCTTCGGTATCTCTTCATGGGTAATAGGCTTAATCGTTGCAGCAATTGCAGCTTTCATATTCATCGGCGGAATTCAGAGAATCGCTTCTGTAGCTGAAAAGATCGTTCCTATCATGGCATTCCTTTACCTGATAGGCGGAATAATCGTTCTGGTTGCAAGAGCAAAATATCTGCCGGAAACCATAGGAATGATATTTAAATATGCTTTCGTACCTAATTCAATCATAGGCGGCGGAATCGGTTACGCACTGAAGACAGCTATCAGCCAGGGCGTAAAGAGAGGTCTCTTTTCCAATGAGGCGGGTATGGGTTCAACTCCGCATGCTCACGCCATGGCAGACGTAAAGAAACCTCATGACCAGGGCGTAGTTGCCATGGTAGGTGTTTTTATTGATACTTTCGTAGTACTTACCATGACTGCACTGGTAGTTATTTCAACGCTCTATGCAGGAAACGGCATACTGGCAGGCGGCTCTGCAGACGGAGTAGACAAGACAAATATGGGGCAGCTGGCCTTCTCTTCAATATTCGGAAGCCAGTTCGGAAACATTTTCGTAGCTATATGCCTGATGTTCTTTGCATTCTCCACAATACTCAGCTGGAACTTCTTCGGAAAGGTAAATGTAAATTATCTCTTCGGCAAAAAGGCTACAATCGTTTACTCAATCATTACGGTAGGCTTCATATTCCTTGGCTCATGCCTTTCCAATGACCTGGTATGGGAACTGGCAGACATGTTCAACCAACTTATGGTATTGCCAAATGCCATTGCACTGATAGCCCTCTCGGGACTGGTGGTTTCGTCAGCAAGAGGAAAAGACAAAAATAAAGAAGAAAGACTTGAAACTGTGCAAAAAGCAGAGTATAATTAAATAAGTTTAATACTGAAACTTCCGCAGTATCTGCGGAAGTTTTTAGGTGACAGAAAGGCTTTATATGGAAGACAAGACAAACGTAATGCGTATGCTGGATCAGAAAAAGATACCTTACAAGAGCCATTACTATGGTCATACAGGAGCAGTAAGCGGCGCCGATGTGGCGGATGTGCTGGGTGAAGATCCGGATGCAGTTTTCAAAACTCTGGTAACTGCAGGGAAAAGCCGCAGCTACTATGTGTTTGTCATACCCGTAACGCGGGAACTGGACCTGAAGAAAGCGGCAAAGGCTGTAGGAGAAAAGTCCGTGGAAATGATCAAATCCAAAGAACTTCTCCCCCTTACAGGATATATCCATGGAGGGTGTTCACCTATAGGAATGAAGAAGTTTTTCAGAACCACCGTAGATATCTCTGCTGCAAACTGTGAAACAATCTGCGTAAGCGCAGGGAAGATAGGATATCAGATTGAGATCTCTCCGGAGGATTTAAAAAAAGTAATAAAATACGAAATGAAAGATCTGACAGTTTAAGAAAAGGACGGTATTCAGGAAATGATAATGGGATATGGACTGGGCTCACTGGGAATGGGAGCGGCATATTACTTTATGTCAGCCTATTTTGTGCTCTTTCTCACCAACTGTGTGGGGCTCAATTCCACCATCGCAGGGACAATAGCATCAGTGGCACTTATGGTAGAATTTGTTGCAGGTGTGGTTGTAGGAAACATATCTGACAGGTGCACCTCATCCATGGGCAGGAGACGCCCGTTTATGCTGGCGGCAGCCATGGTAATGCTGCCTGTGCTTATTCTCATACTGCATTATGTAGATCTTCCATATCCTCTGACTGTGGCATACTATCTGGTACTTGCCATACTCTTCAGAATGTTTTTCTCCACATGCGAAATTCCATACAATGCTTTGGGCGCCGAAATCGCACCAAGCTATGACGAGAGAACCAGACTGAGGACCATTTCAAGAGTTTTCTCCATTGCGGGAAATGCCATCGGATATATAATGCCTCTGGTGATACTGGATCTGTTTGCTTCATCCCAGAAAACCGCATGGCAGGTGATGGGCATTATTTTGGGCTGCACATGTTTCGTAAGCTGGATGATTCTTGTTATGACCACAAAGGATAAGCCTCTTGACAAGACCGAAAAGGCAAGCAAAAAAGCCAATGTGGTGAAGGAAATCTTTTCAAATTATCTGGAACTTTTCAAACTCAAAACCATGAAGCTTCTGATAATATATAAGGCAGGCTTTTCCTGCGCCTTTTCTCTTTACAGCGTAGGCACCATGTATTTTCTGCTTTACAGTCTGGGCCTTGACAACAGGTATTCTTCATATGTGTATATTTACACCATAATAATATTTGCGGTATCCACGCCATTTATCGACAGGATAGCCATATTAAGGAGCAAGGCTTTCCAGCAGATGGCAGCCATGGGTATATGCGGCATTCTTGGCATTATCGTATATTTTGCCGCCCCTCAGTCCGTAATCGGCTGCGCTCTGTACATAGGTGTCTTCGCCATCATGCAGACAGGCTTCTGGCAGATATCCGGATCCTTGTTCTATGATATTGTGGAGGTAGACGAATTTGTCAATAACAAACGCAGAGAAGGCGATATAATGTCGCTGGTTTCTGTTCTCGGAACTCTTATAACTGCCGTAATGGTGCAGATTTTCGGGGCGATACTGGATATGACCGGCTTTGATGCCTCGCTGACACAGCAGCCTGAAAGCGTTGTAAGCTTCCTGAACTGTGCATATATCCTGGTTCCCAGCCTGTGTCTGCTGATAGGCGCAGCGGCAATGAAGATTTTCCCTATCAACAAGGAGACCTTTGCATCTCTGCAGTCGGCTCTCAACTTGAGAAAGGAAGGGAAATCCTACGAGGATTATATGGAGGATCTGAAAAAAATCGTTGAGAAGTAGGAAAGCCGGAGACATGAAAATTCTGCAGCAGGAAAATGGAAATAAAAAAACAGATGGGCTAAACCATCTGTTTTTTGTTGGTGACTCTATCGGGATTCGAACCCGAGTTGCCGCCGTGAGAGGGCGGAGTCTTGACCGCTTGACCATAGAGCCATAACACAATTATTATAGCATGCAAGGGCAAAAATGACAAGTAAATTTTATACTAAATGAGGATTTCCCGGCAAATGAGCTACTTGCCGCATATATGCAGGTGGGAATCTGCCTAAAGAACTGCCAGAGGGCAAAGGGCATCTTCCATGAACTTCTGAAGGAAGCACTTTGTGAACATGTTCAGTTCCAGGTTGTTGACGCTTCTGCCGTCGGACACCAGCAGAAAGCCGTTGATGTAGTTGGGATATACCTTGAATTCATCCCATGAGTCAAAATATGACTGAAGATTTACGAATATATTGCCTTTATGGCGATCGGTATGCAGCTTGAAAACGAAGCGACCGTCTTCGGAAAACTCGCAGAAAAAGCTGTCCGCCGGAAGGCCATAAGAAATATATGAAAAAGTGTCTCCCGGGTAGAAACCGGAAACAGTTATGCCCTGAGGGCTTACCTTTACGGCGGAAACCGTCAGAGAAGGCCAGCCGCTGATGGCGCTTACAGGGAAACCGAGGCCGCTGAAGGCACGATGGATGTCCACCTGCTTTAGTACGGGCATCAGCCGGTAAAGCTGTACCAGGTCGTCGTGATTGTGAAGCAGGATTTTTTCTTCCAATGATGATTTCAGCAGAGGGTCGGAACACCGGAGAAAATCCTTGTACATCTTGACGCTGTCGGCACCGGAGATCATATCGTCACGAGAGTCGGAAAGACCCATGTACTCCTCCACGGTCTTCTGCTTCAGATTGCGGAGCATGTATTTGATCTGGCTGTAGCCGTTGAGCACAAGATATAAATCAAGATTGTACAGATTACATTCGGGGCACCGTACTCCCAGAATTGAAGACCGCTTCTGTATGAAGGGCAGATCGAAATGTCTGCCGTTGTATGTCAGGACGAAATCAAGTCGGCTGAAATCATTGCGGATACATTCCAGAACATAAGACTCCTCACAAGGATCTTCGGCGAAGTACTGATATACATGGTATGTGCCGTCAGGCTCAGGCACAGCAAGTCCTGCAAGCACTACAGGGCAGGAGGCGGGGTTCAGCCCCAGAGTTTCGATATCAAAAATGCCCATGCGCATATTGCCCAGGTAACGGTCCGTAAGCCTGGAAGAAAAATATGGAAGGGTCTGAATGTCATGTACAATTTTCATATATTCTCCTTATTAAAACCCGCGCCGCAGAGGCTGATCGACATCGGGGATAAAGCGGATGATAACAAAATAGACTGCAGGGGAGCAGTCTACTTTGTTCAAAAGGGGTATTTTGGATTTGAGATTATGAGGTTATCAGGGGGGATAACCACAATTCAATTATACAAAATATTTGGAAAAATGCAAGGGGGTTCATAGAAAAAAAGTAAAAAAAGTTGTTATTTGTGTAAAGATGTCGAAGAGTTTTTGATAAAAAGGTGTATGAATGAAGTTATAATCAATATGTCGCCAACCCGGGAAGGCGGCAGAAGCGAAAGTGAATATTTATATCAGGAGGAACAATAATGGAAATTTTAAAAGTATCAGCTAAATCTAATCCTAATTCGGTAGCAGGAGCACTAGCAGGTGTGTTGAGAGAAAAAGGAGGAGCAGAGATTCAGGCTATCGGAGCCGGGGCTCTTAATCAGGCTATTAAAGCCACGGCTATTGCCAGAGGTTTTGTGGCACCCAGCGGCATTGACCTGGTCTGTATACCGGCATTTACAGACATTCAGATCGAAGGGGAGGAAAGAACAGCAATAAAACTTCTTGTGGAGCCGAGATAAATACATAGCGGGGTGAGAACCTCGCTATAATTTTTGTTAAACTTTTTTTTAAGTTTTTTGCCTGGGGGGGGGTGTGAATTATAAGTATATGTGATAGAATTATGAAGAAAGTGTTTAAGATACGTTTATTTTAGTAAATAGTAAATAGGATTGTTCACGACTGAGGCCTGAGCCGCGGGCAAAGCAATTTAATAGATTTGTTGACTTTTAGGTATAGGCAGGAAACACAAGCAAAGGAAAGCAATAAGGCTTTTTTTTGCTTTTTTGTTACTCGTAAAAAGCATATATATTGACAGTAATGGAGGAAGACCCGATGAAGAATCTCAGATTTAAAAAGGCATGGAACATTTTTACCACAATAATAGTGGTAATTATTGTGCTGCTGGCGGTGCTGCTGGTTGGAGTGCGTATTGCCGGATTTGATGTATATACCGTACTTTCAGGCTCTATGGAGCCGGCTTTCCATGTTGGCTCTCTAATCTATGTAAAGAACGTCTCACCTGAGGAAATTCAGGTAGGGGACCCGATAACTTTTGTACTTAATGAAGATCTTGTTGTGGCGACTCACAGAGTGGTGGAAGTGATGACGGATTCTATTACTGTAAGGCACCTGTGGCTGCCGGAGATAATACACCGGTTATCATAAAAGAATGCAGTGCCGTAGCGGACAAAACACCGGAAGGTTATGGATTGAGCGTCGAGATATTAGGTTCAGTTATCCAGAGCACACCTAAAAGCGTTGTGACAGAAAACTGGGGAGTAACGGTTGCAGCTGACGGAACTATCAGTAAAGGTTAAAGGAGGCAAAATATGAAAAGATCATTTAGAACATTTTGTGCTCTGCTTCTGACTCTGATAGTGGCATTCAGCTTTGCGGGACCGGCTTCGGCTGACACTTCCAACGTTATTTATGACGGCGCGGCTCGTGAGTTTATCTTCCAGCCGGGAACGGACTATTCACCGACAGACCTCTTCCCTGATTTCAAGGAAGCAATGCCAGGAGATACTCTTGGACAGAAGATAGTCGTGAGAAATGACGCTGACAAGAATGTGGATGTGAAGATTTACATGTGCGCCCTGGGTGCATATGAAGATTCCGCTCAGTTCCTGTCACAGCTCAGCCTGTCGGTGGCTTCAACCACCAATGACTCCCTTTTTCAAGGCACAGCTGCCGAAAAGGACGGGCTTGCGGACTGGGTCCTCCTGGGAACATTCAAATCCGGAGACGAGGTGGAACTTATGGCAACCCTTCAGGTTCCTATCACTCTTGATAACACTTATCAGGAGGCTATAGGCTATCTGGACTGGGAATTCAAGGTTGAAGAGTTTCCTATAGAAACTCCCGATACCGGTGACAGCACCAACGTGCTTCCTTTCGTGGGAATCGCTGCTGTGGCGCTGATTATCATTATTGTTCTGCTGGTAAAGAGAAGAAAAGACACAAAATAGCACGAATTAAGAGCACCTCCGATACAGGAGGTGCTTTTCTCTGCCCTTGACAACAGCTGCCGCAATGGAGTAGGATAATTCAATAGAGGATAAAAAATGCTGCGGCATACAATAATAGTCAAGGGGAAAAAATATGACATTTGAAGAAAAAACATTAAAGAGCGAAAGAATATATGAAGGCACCATAATCAACCTTCGAAGAGACAAGGTAACCGTCCAGCACGGCACTTCCTACAGAGAGATTGTGGAACATAACGGTGGTGCGGTACTGGCTGCGGTGACAGACCGGGGCAGACTGGTGATGGTGCGACAGTTCAGAAAACCTGCAGAACGAGTCATGCTGGAGGTGCCTGCAGGAAAGATAGATCCGGGTGAAAAGCCGGAAGAAGCGGCAGTAAGAGAACTCAAGGAAGAAACAGGCTATACAGCCGGAAATGTCAGGTATCTGACATATTTTTACCCTTCTGTGGGATATTCAGAAGAGAAATTATACCTTTACCTGTGCACGGATCTGACACCGGGGGAAACTTCCTTTGATGAGAATGAGGCCATAGATATCGAAGAGATGGATATAGACCTTCTGTGTGACATGGTAATGAAAGGGCAGATCAATGATGCCAAGACCATAATTGCGATTTTTGCTGTCAGAGAAGAACTTTCATCAGGAAGGCTTCAAGCAGACAGGAAAAAATAACAAGAATAATTACGGCTCCAAAGGTGAGAACATAATGCCTTGCATAATTCTGCAAGGCTTTTTTGTTGGAACGGCGGCGACGAGGCTGCAGCTGCCTTATAACAAGAACAGAAGTCTCTAGGGAGACTGCCGCGGCAAGGCACAAAACAGGTATCTGTATGATATTCTGCGGCACCAGAGTGCCCAGGATATAGAGGGAAGCTTTGATACCGAAGGTCTCCACCAGAATGGTGGCTGAAAACCCCAGGGCAAGTCCCTTAAAAAGAGGAATCAGGGGGATGGCAGGCATCAGTAGAGGGAGCAGCGGGCATATAAACAGAACTGCAGAAAGCAGAAGCCACTTTTTTACGGAGCTCAGAAATGCGACAGCAAAGGCAGGACTTTCCTCAGACGAAAAGAAAACAGAGATCAGCTCTTTTAGCTGCTCTTTTCCTTCTCCCTGCATATACGCCTCAAAGAACGAGCCGCTGCACAAGCCTACCGCAAATATAAAAAGCATCACAAAGAAAAGTTTTCTGTTTACCATGGCAAAAATCTCCTTTATGCATCTTATGCCGGCGCAGTGGGAGATTCACAGCTGATTATCCTGATAATACGGCAGATTTCGACCAATTTCTCATTGAAATAAATCTCATGAAGTAATATACTAAAATAACAGGAGACGACAGGATGAAAGAAGAACAATTCAGAGATTACCTGACAACAGAAAAGAAAGCGGCACACAATACAGCCAATGCCTATGTAAGAGATGTAAAGCATTTTGAGGAGTTTCTGTCCCTCAGGGGCACAGACTCTCTTTGTGGTGCCATAAATGCCGATGTAATAGCCTACCTTCTGGAACTCAAAAACCAAGACCGCCGCAAATCCACCATAAACCGCAAGCTTGCATCTATAAGGACTTACTATGGCTTTCTGCAGAAGTGCCATGAAATCAGCGACAATCCTGCCGACAACATCAAATCTCCCAAAATCGAAAAGAAGACCATGGAATTTCTGGAAGTGGAAGACATCAATGCCATAATGGACCTTCCTGATAACAGCGAAAAGGGAATCAGAGACAGAGCTATGCTGGAACTCCTTTATGCCACAGGCATCAGGGCAGGCGAGCTTATCGACATGGACATGGCGGATCTGAATCTGCGCATGGGGTTTGTAACCTGTGCCGGTGAGAATATCCGCGCAAGGATAATTCCCATAGGCCGTATGGCCCGGAATGCCCTTGAAAAATACATTGAGGCGTCAAGACCGCTTCTCACCAGACATAATCCTGACGAAAAGCACCTGTTTGTTAATTTTCAGGGGAAATCCATAACACGTCAGGGCCTGTGGAAAATCCTTAAGGAATATGGCGAGGCGGCAGGTCTGCCTGTCAACCTGACACCGCAGGTCATCAGAAATTCATTTGCAATACATATGCTTCAGAACGGGGCTGACATCAAATCCCTTCAGGAACTGATGGGACACGAGGATATTTCGGCAACTCAGGCATACCTTGCATACACTAAAAACCGTATCAAGGACGTGTATGACAAAGCTCATCCGAGAGCATAATTTTTGTGTAAAAATGCTTGCAATTACAACGCATATATGCTAAACTATATGAGTTATTACGGGCAGTCCTCTGGGGCAGATGCGCCATGAATGTCTTGGAGGGAAGGAGGAAGAAACATGGATGTTATGAAATCAATTGCTCAGGATTATATCAAGAGCGATATCCCTGCTTTTGGTGTAGGCGACACAGTCAAAGTCCACATCAAAATTAAAGAAGGAAACAGAGAAAGAATCCAGATTTTCGAAGGTTTTGTTCTCAAAAGACAGAACGGCGGAATCAGCGAAACTTTCACGGTAAGAAAAATCTCATCAGGTGTAGGCGTAGAAAAGACTTTCCCGCTTCACTCACCTAAGATTGAGAAGATCGAAGTAGTCAGAAGAGGCGATGTAAGAAGAGCTAAGCTCAACTACATGCGTGAAAGAACAGGTAAGGCTGCTAAGATTAAAACAAAAGAGTAATGGAATCAAAACCCTCGGAGGCCCAATGCAGTCGAGGGTTTTTTCTTTTACCAACCTGCGTCAGCAATGACGCAGCCACAGCCGAGGCTCAGGATTCAGCCATTCTGAGAATTCCATCCACGGCTCAGGACGGGTGTGTCCTGCGAAATTTAACTGTAGCGCAGGCAGGAGACTCAAGCGAGAAGAGGAAATATGAAAGAATCGAAGCAATACACACAAAAAAAAGAACTGAGGCAGTCAAAAATCCGGGCCAGGAACAGCCTGTCAGAGGAGGAGCGCCAAAGGAAATCGGCATCCATTTCTGAGAAGATTGCATCTTCAGAAGTATATAAAAAAGCAAAAACCGTACTTATTTACCGTGCAGTAAAGGGTGAAGCACAGCTTGAAGCCCTGGAGACCATGCCGGAGTCGGAAGGAAAACGGCTGGCCTATCCTCTGTGCATATCAGACAGCCGGATGATTGCCCTGATCCCTCAAGACGAGTATGCATGGGAGAAAGGGCGCTTCGGAATAATGGAGCCGGTGCGCCGGCTGTCATGTGAAGTTGAACCGGAAGAAATAGACCTCGTAATATGTCCCTGCACGGTTTTTGATGAAAACTGCGGAAGAATGGGAATGGGAGCGGGGTTTTATGACCGCTACCTTGAAAAATGCGTCAATGCATATATTGCAGCCGCAGCCTTTGAAGTGCAGAAGACCCGCCTTGTTCCTATGGAATCATGGGATAAACCCATGGATATGGTCTTTACCGAAAAGCGTGTTTATATCAGGCATCATCATGAGGACCGCGGCAGAAGCCTTTTGTAAAAATTGATTTTATGCCATAAATACGATATAATAATTATAAAAGATAAAGACAAGAACCGAGGAAATTATTTTTATGAGGAAACAACTTGCTGATCTGCGCAGAATCATGAAGGAGGAGGGCATAGATGCGTATCTGGTACCTACTACGGACTTTCACGGTTCTGAGTATGTTAATCCATATTTCAGATGCAGAGAGTACATTTCGGGATTTGACGGATCTGCCGGAACTCTCCTTGTAACTGAAGACGGGGCAGGACTGTGGACGGATGGCAGATATTTTCTGCAGGCCGGACGGCAGCTGGCGGAAAGCGGCATAACTCTCATGAAAGACGGAGAAGAGGGGGTGCCGTCAATAATGGAATTTCTGAGAGAGAAACTTTCGCCCCGGAGTTGCCTCGCCTTTGACGGAAGAGTCGTAAACTATGCCTTGGGAGAGCAGTTTGAAAAAATATGCAGAATAAAATGGACCGAAGACCTTGTACAACAGATATGGTCACAGCGGCCTGCCCTTGAGGCTTCTCGCATATATCCGCTTCCGCAGCATGTGACAGGCGAAAGCACAGAGTCAAAGATTGCTCGCATCAGAGAATATATGATGCAGCATCATGCAGATATGCACCTTATGACTGCCATGGAGGATATAGCATGGATATATAACTTGAGGGGAAACGATGTGGAGTGCACACCGGTGTTCTTTTCATTTCTGCTGATAATGCCTCAGGGAGAGCGGCTTTATGTCCTGGATCAGACTCTGATAGATAGAAGAGCAGAGACAGAGCTGCCGGAGACAACAGAAATACGGCCATATTTTGATATATTCCGCGATCTGGGCATGCTTCCTGAGGGTAAACTCCTTTTGTGCCTTGAGGAAGTAAGTTATGCCATGGTGAAAACGCTGCCGGATAAGGTAAAACTCATAGATGACAGCGTTCCCGCCCGAAATATGAAGGCCATAAAAAACTCCACCGAAATAAGATGTACCCGCAATGCCCATGTTAAAGACGGCGCTGCCATGGTGAAATTTATAAAATGGCTCAAAGAGAAGATGGACAAGGCCGGCAGGACACCGGAGGAAGGCAGAAGTGACTCACCGCAAAGAGATGACTGCAGCCTTACAGAAATATCAGCGTCAGATTATCTGAAAAAGTGCCGC
Source organism: Firmicutes bacterium UBA1702 (assembly GCA_002320005.1). Lineage (GTDB taxonomy): Bacteria > Bacillota > Clostridia > Peptostreptococcales > Anaerovoracaceae > Fimisoma. Next base: position 9,419 of record DCJK01000010.1, on the reverse strand, counting down.
AGCGCTATGGAGGGTTTCAATGATCTGAGTTTTTCCACAATTTCCGGATATGGAGCTAACGGGGCGGTAGTGCACTATGACCCGACTCCGGAAACAGATGCCATACTCAAGCCGCAGGGATTTCTGCTGGTGGATTCAGGAGGGCAATATTGCGACGGTACAACGGATATAACAAGAACCATTGCACTGGGGTCATTGAGCCTCCAGATGAAAAAACATTATACGCTGGTTCTCAAAAGCCATCTGGCTCTGGCATCAGCTCGATTTTCACCGGGAACCACAGGTAGAATGCTTGATGCTGTTGCCAGAGAGCCACTAAATAAAGAGGGACTGGACTACAAGCATGGCACAGGCCATGGAGTAGGGCATATCCTCAGTGTCCATGAAGGACCAAACAAAATAAGTCCTTTAGCCGGTGAAGCACCTATTGTGCCCGGGATGATAACTACTGATGAGCCGGGCCTTTACCTGGAAGGACAGTATGGAATAAGACTGGAAAACGAACTTCTCTGTGTCAGCGGCGACGACGGGCTTCTGGAGTTTGAACCTCTCACATGGTGTCCGTGGGAGCGAGAAGCTATCATTACAGAGATGCTTTCCGATGAGGAACTTTCATTTCTCAACGAATATCACAGAAAAGTGAGAGAAAAGCTCACACCGGTGCTGGATCGCGAGACAGCATGCTGGCTGGAAAAAGAGACGGAGGAAATTACACGTATATGATTGAAAATATAAACTGGTATCCCGGACATATGAAGAAAACCAGAGAACTCATCGAAGAAAACCTCAAGATGGTGGATCTGGTAATTGAAGTTGTGGATGCAAGGATCCCCGTATCCAGCAGGAATCCCATTATAGATCAGATTGTCGGAAATAAGCAGAGGATAATTATCCTCAACAAGAGCGACCTTTCGGATCCTCAGGAAAATGAAAAATGGAAAGAAAATTTCCAGAAGGGCGGCAGCATAGCCCTGACAATGAACTGCATGAAAGGTACCGGCGTAAACAAGCTGTACAAACTTCTGGAAGACCTTCAGAAGCAGAAGGATCAGGACAGAGTGCGCAAAAAACCGCTGCGAATGATGATAGTAGGCGTGCCCAATGTGGGGAAGTCCTCACTGATAAACCGAATGACCGGAAAGAAAAGCGCCAAAACAGGAGATCGTCCCGGTGTAACCCGCGGCAAGCAGTGGCTGGCACTTAAAAACGGAATGCAGCTTCTGGACACTCCCGGAATCCTTTGGCCCAAGTTCGAAGACCCGAAAGCCGGTCTCGATCTTGCTTTCTGCGGCTCCATAAAGGACGAGATACTGGACACCGCAGACCTTGCTCTGGAACTGATTAAAGTATTGCAGGAAGACTACGGATCCATGCTCATGGAAAGATATAAGCTGGATGAGCTCAGCGACGATGCACTTACAAACATGGAGGCCATTGCGGCAAAGAGAGGCTTCATACTGGCGGGAAAAAGAATAGATTACGAAAGATGTGCCAGAACCATCCTGGATGAGTTCAGAAGCGGACTTATAGGCAACATCACACTGGAAAAAGCATAAGGACCGGCAAAAAATATGACAAAAGAAGAAAGAAACCGGCTGCTGCAGGAAAAGCTGACAGCCATGAAGGAATTTGACAGCGGATTCACCGTAGGCGGCAGCCTGGTGGCAGCAGGAACCGATGAAGCAGGACGTGGACCTCTGGCAGGTCCTGTAGTTGCAGCCTGCGTGGTACTTCCCGAAGATTTTGACGTTATAGGAGTAGATGATTCAAAAAAACTTTCCGAAAAAAAGAGGGAGGAACTTTTTGACAAGATTCAGGCAAAAGCTCTTGCCATCGGCGTCGGAATATCGGATAATATAACGATAGACCAGATAAATATACTTCAGGCTACAAAAAAGGCAATGAAGGAGGCCTTTCTTGAGGCAGAGACACGTCTTAAGGAAAAGACAGGACAACGCATCGATGTGCTTCTGGCAGATGCAGTCACCCTGGAGGAACTGGACGTGCCTCAGGAAGCCATCATTAAGGGCGATGCCAAGAGCCTTTCCATTGCGGCGGCTTCCATAATTGCCAAAGTGACAAGGGACAGAATCATGCTGGAATATCACCGGCAGTATCCGTGGTACGGCTTCGACAGAAACAAAGGATACGGCACAAAAGCTCACTACCAAGGAATAGGCGCTTACGGAATAACACCTATTCATCGCAAGACATTTCTAAAAAATTTATAAGGTTAAAGGAGACAGAAGATGGAATTCAAAAGCGATATTCAGATTGCCCAGGAGGCGGTTTTATCGGAAATTACGGAAATTGCAGCCAAGGCAGGCATTGACGACCGCTATTTGGAACAATACGGCAAATACAAAGCTAAAGTGGACTACAAGATTTTAAAAGAAAAGGCAGACGAACCTGACGGCAAACTTATACTTGTAACTGCCATTTCTCCGACTCCTGCGGGAGAAGGAAAAACCACCACCAGTGTCGGATTGGCAGATGCTCTCCATAAACTGGGCAAAAATGTTTTTGCAGCTTTAAGAGAACCGTCTCTGGGTCCTGTGTTTGGAATCAAGGGAGGGGCAGCCGGCGGCGGACGCGCCCAGGTGGTTCCGATGGAGGATATAAACCTGCATTTCACAGGCGATATGCACGCCATAGGAATTGCCAACAACCTTATAGCAGCATGTCTTGACAATCACATTCAGCAGGGAAACCAGCTGGGCATAGATGTAAAAAAAATAACGTGGAAGAGAGTAGTTGACATGAACGACCGCCAGCTGAGGCATATCGTAGACGGCATGGGCGGAAGAATGAACGGTGTTCCACGTGAGGACGGCTTCGAAATCACCGTGGCCAGTGAAATCATGGCCATACTCTGTCTTTCTTCAAATATAACGGATCTCAAAGAGAAACTGGCCAGCATAATCGTGGGCTACACTTATGATGACAGACCGGTAACGGTAAGAGATCTTAAGATTCAGGGCGCTGCTGCTGCGGTTCTTAAAGATGCTCTCAAACCTAATCTGGTGCAGACCATAGAACATACTCCGGTATTCATTCACGGAGGGCCTTTTGCTAATATTGCTCATGGATGCAACTCCATCATGGCCACCAGAATGGCTCTGAAACTGGCAGATTATGTAGTAACTGAAGCAGGCTTTGCTGCGGATCTGGGTGCCGAAAAGTTTGTGGACATCAAGTGCCGCAAAGCAGGGCTCAAGCCTTCGGCAGCAGTTGTTGTAGCCACCGTAAGGGCCCTCAAGTATCACGGAGGTGTGGAGAAAGCCGACCTTAACACAGAAAATCTGGAGGCTCTCCAGAAAGGCCTTCCTAATCTTCTGCAGCATGTGGAGAATGTCACCGTCAACTATGGAATTCCTTGCGTTGTAGCTATAAACAGATTTCCTACGGATACTGAAGCAGAACTTGAAATGGTCAGAGAAAAGTGCAGAGAACTGGGTGTTAATGTAGCTCTCTCCGAAGTATGGGGCAAAGGCGGAGAGGGCGGAATCCAGCTGGCTGAAGAGGTTCTCAGACTTACTGAGCAGGACAACGATTTCCACTTTGTATATGAAGATGAAATGAGCCTGGAGGAAAAGATAAATGCGGTAGCATCAAAGATATACAGAGCTGACGGAGTCGAATTCAGTGCAGCAGCAAAGAAGCAGCTTGACAGAATTGAAGCGCTGGGCTTCGGCAGGCTGCCTGTATGCATGGCAAAGACTCAATACAGTTTTTCAGATAATCCGAATCTTCTCGGAGCGCCTCGCGGATTCAGAATTATCATCAAGGATGTAAAAGTATGCTCAGGCGCCGGATTTGTGGTAGTAAAAACCGGAGATATAATGACCATGCCGGGACTGCCTAAAGTCCCGTCTGCTGAAAAGATAGATGTGGACGAAGACGGACGTATTTCGGGACTTTTCTAGAAAAAAACACCTGACGCAACCGGCCGTTGACAAATTTCCAAGGCGGATTGGTAGCCAAAACAGCCTGGGGAGAGTATCATTTTACCAAAAGACAATCGGAGGTAAGAGATGATTTTAGCAGATAAAATATCCGAGCTCAGGAGAGCCAGAGGCTGGTCCCAGGAAGAACTGGCTGACAGAATAAATGTAACAAGACAGTCTGTTTCCAAATGGGAGAGCGGAGTTTCCCAAAGTTAAAGATACCACATCAATCCCACGCGGACTTTTGCTCAACCGATACAGCCGGAGGGCTGGATAACAAGAAAAGGCGGTATGCGCCCCGTGGAGGGGTAGCGTACCGCCTTTTCTTGTGGGGGTTTCCAAAGGGGGCAACGCCCCCATTTGGCACACGACTTTGCGNNATATGGTATTGGCATCTCCATTTAGTTCAGTTTACAAGGAACTACACGCAGACCACGAAACGGGGGCTGCTGACAACAAATAAAGGCTGAGTATAAAGCACCGGGAAAGTGCGAGATATTCAGCCTGTTTTGTTGTCCGGGGTTTCCAAAGGGGCTTGCCCCTTGGCACACGACTTTGCTTGCAAAGTGTAGTGTGTTATACGCTCTGTCGGCGTTGCCGTGAAAATGCCGTTGCCGCCGGGGAGGGCAAGGGCATTTGAAGCGGCAGGAAAACAGGGCTGTGCTTGCGTGGCGTGGAGCCGCAAGCGCAGGTCTGGACTCATCAGCAGACAGGGCGTATATGAAAGCCCCAGTTCCTCGTCCTACGCTCCAACTTGTGGACAAAGTGTCCCGAAGTTGTGGCCACACTCCCGGAAAAGTAGCAGGACAACGGGCAACCGTCAAGGCTGAAATGAACGGGTTTACACCCGGCCTTGACCTCCGCCCGCTGTCCCGCTGGATGGGTGGACAAGGCGGCCAATCCCTCAAAGTGCTTGGCCGCTCTCTTTCTGATTTTGAGGTATTCAGTTTTTCAAAATTGAATAATCAAAATAAATTTTTTCGATTGAAAAAATTTTATTTGTTATCATCTTCAATGCCATATTTTTTCTTTTGCCGAATCACATAATTACTGATTTTTTCATCATATAGTGGATACTGGTAATCCAACTGGCATGCCACTTCTGACGAAACCTCCCGGAACAATGCCATACATTGTTCAAAGGATTCCCACATATGGGGATAGGAATCCATATTATAAGTGGACATAAGTCGTTCCCACAATTCCTCTGGGACATATTGCTTCATAAATTTATAGTTTTTTCCCAAACTGAAATGAAATCCCTGTTTGATACCAATCAGCCAGGAAATCATGCGAAGCAATTCTTTTCGTACTATATCATTCATATGGTCAATAGCAAAAAGAATTTCTTTGCGGCATAAGCCCTTTACTACATATGTTGTAGTATTCCAAAATTCATTACAGCAATCGTCAAACATTCTTTGAGTAGGCTTCTGCAAGTGGTAGTCTATATCCGTTGGTATTGGCGGCTTTACGATACGGTTGTCTTTATCCAACAGTAACTTTACCAGTTTATCCCATGTAAAATACTCGTCTATCAGTTCCAGCGGCAGCAAAGTTAAATCTATCTTAACATCATCAGTAAACAGCATTAAATATGAAAATCCCTTTTCTACAGCTGGAAATAATTCCATATCTTCCGGCTTTTGCAGAATCAACCTTTCACCAAATATATCTAGCCATTTATCATCACTTGTGAAGCTGTCCATATCCGTAACAAAAAAAGTAATATCAAAATCCTGAAAATCATCAGGCGGAATATTTGTATTTGTTCTAGATCCTTCCAAAGTAACCATGCGAATGCGTTTGTCTGTTTTTGCAAAATTCAAAACAATATCATAAACTTCCTTTTCTGATCTCATTTTTATCTCCTCCAATTATTGAAATAGGTGTGAAGCCATTTTAGGGCTTTCCCGCCTTGATTACCCTTTAGCAAAGACGGGCGGGGCTGTCAACGGCGGCGCATGAAATGCGCCGTTCATCTTGACCGTTGACTGGCTCGGCTGGCTTTGCTATCTTCCTGACAAATGGGAATGTCTAAGATAGTAAAGACGTCCCACATGCAACTCTTTCTTTTATTGCGGAAACCGTATCTTTAATTGTGAATGTAGTTGTGTCTATGACATTTGATTCATATACTCCCAAACCGGAAAATTGCTCCCACATTGTTTCCACTAATTCAATATTTGTTTTTCTATCTAATTTTGAGCGTTCCACAGCTCGCTTCATAGTTTCTTTTTTACTCGCTCTTAATACAATATAGTGTACCTCGTAATCTTCTTGGGCAAGAGCTTTCCATGGCTCCAAAAACCATGGCCCGACAATCCCATCTACAATTACATCATATCCGCCACGAGCATATCGCTTTGCAGCTTCTAAAAAGGCTTCAATGACAACCAGATTTTGCTCGTTGGATTCTGGCAAATGTGGTGGTATTGCGCCTTTGCTTAAGTAATGAAAAAAGTCATCGGTGTGCATATGCACTGATTTATCCATATCTGATTCCTTTGCGACAATCGACGCAGTTGTTGTCTTTCCTGTTCCCGGCGAACCTGTAATCACAATAATTCTTCCTTGATTCATCTACATTCTCCCTCGCAATTCAGATTTACCGCTCTCTTTCTGGTTTTGGAGCGTTTCTTCTCTCAAGATTGAAATGGGCGGGAAGCCATTTTAGGGCTTTCCCGCCTTGATTGCCCATCAGCAAAGACGGGCGGGACTGTCAACGGCGGCGCATTTATGCGCCGTTCATCTTGACCGTTGATTGGCCCCGCTAACTTTGCTACTCTGTTCTAAGTAATTCCTCAATTTGTTTTTTCATATATTCTACAAGTGCCATCGCTTCCTTTTCTACTGTCTCCCATTCATCAGACAAATTTCCCAAATAAGCTTCCTTTGCCGTTGTTAGCAGGGGGGGGAATCTCTCCGGCAATTTTAAAATTACCCATTTTGCGGCAACATCTTTTGTCGTGATTTCTTCTGTTACTAAAGTAAACCACATTCGTGATAAGGTTAATAACACATTTCTTTCATCACCCTTAAAGCTGGAAATCAAACCAGGTAAAGAAAACCGAATTGCTTTTTTAATTTCGTGAAATGGGATAGCGGGAATAAGCTCTTTGCTTTCCGCCCCCTTCAAAGTTATGCTATTTTTTCTTGCTTGCCATAATAAAATCATTATATCTGGGTCATTGCAGGCTTGCGGATATTCTCCTGCTTCCATCTCTCCCCTTAGCCATTCACCATACATATACTGACATTTTGGCGGAAATTGCAACGGAACAATATCAGATTGATTGATAATAGTTACCTCTAAAGGTCTTTTTTCAATACAGCCTACGGAGCCAGAAATTTTCAATAATTGCTTTGTTAGATCTGCTCTGATTGAATTACTCAATTCTTGTTTAGTAATTATCAGTATATCTATATCACTATCTGGACGCAGCCCATTCATTGTTGCTGAACCATATAAATATATCCCCAATATTTGACCTTGTAATATGGTTTCTGCTATTGAAATAACTTGATTTACTTGTTGTGGAAATTCATTTATATTCATTGTGACTCCTATATGTATTTATTTTTACTCCTCAACAACTGATAAAACAGCGTCTAAGGCTAATTCTAAGGCTATGGATATACTTGTTTTTCCCCATTCTCTTTCTTGGTATTTATGAGGGTCTGCAAGAGTATCGGCTGAAAAAAGCAGCATAGCCCATGTAACTTTTCTAAATTTTGCACACGCCGCCAATGCGGAACATTCCATTTCTACTACTTGACATCCCTCTTCTTTCCGATACTGAACCATTTCTACTGTTTCTCGATAAAAACCGTCTGTTGTCCATGTTTTAACTTCCCAATATGGTATATTCTTTTGGCTTAAAGCAGATTCAATCGCATTTATACCAGCCTTTGAAATCTCTACTTCTCGGGAGGGAGGAAGATAATGGTAAGATGTTCCCTCATCTCTCAATGCAGAAACAGGTATCAAAAATCTATTTTCCGGGATGTCTTCCAATACGCCGCAGGAGCCGACGGAAATAATCTTTGTTACACCCCCTGCAATTAAATATTCTAAAACTTGGACGGCAGCAGCACTTCCCACAGGAGCCGGACATAGACATATTTTCTCCTGATTATAAAGACATTCATAAATAGGATATCGTCTTGTTGCACTTTCAAATTCATCTATCTGTATTCCATCATGGGTATGTGCATAATTTTCAACCTCGTCTCCTAAAAAAGCAAACACTGCTTTTGCAGGAAAACATTTTTTCCCATTTCCCGGCTGAAAAACAGCTTTTGATGCGGTATCGTACTCTAAAACAGGGTAGTCATGCTTTACTAATGGCATATTATTATCTCGAATAACAGGCTATTATTCTATTCCTTTCATCATCTTTTTTGCCAACTGCTTGAACAGGTCGGCAGTTTCTTCATCCATCGGCGTAAGCTGTCCGATCTGTCCGGCAACCATCGCCGCTACATCGTCAATGGAAAGCGGGTTTTGCTTCTGTTCCGCCAATGCGTCCCGCATGGCTTGGAACATCGCGGCGGTCACAGCTTCTCCCGGCTGTTCCCCGTTGTCAATGTCTTTCTTAATATCCCGCAGGATAGCAAGGAACACATTTTTGATTTTCTCAATCTCCGCCTCATGTTCCCCCATCTTCTGGGCGTTCAAAAGCTGTAAATCCTGCTTTGCTTCCGCCCGGTGTTCCGGGTGTTCTTTCATCAGGTCGGACAGGGAAGCCGTTGCTATCTCGATAAGCTGGTTTCTTGCTGTTATGCCTTTTGCCGCTGTGTCCTGAAAATAAATCCGTATCAAATCTATCAGCTTAGGAAAATTCCTGTGTTCCAACAGGCGGTTGAGGATTTGCACATCAACAGCACCCGTCACGAGCCCCCTCACGGCTCCCTCGGACAAGCCTAATTCAGAAATATCGTAGCTTTTACGGACGCTCACGGTGGATAAGCCCAGTATGTAGTCTGTCGATACCTTAAATTCCTTTGCCACGCCTATGAGAATATCACTGCTGACCGTTCTCGTTTCGCCGCTGACAATGCGGCTCAACTGGGAAGCGGAAACCCCTATCTTCTCCGCAAGTTCCTTTTGTGTGATGTGGTTCCCGTTGCATAAATCGGAAATCCGCTGTCCGGGTGTTCCGGGTAAAGCCATAGACACGCACCTCCTCTGCATAACTCCATTGTACAGGAAAATTGCAAAAATACAATTCTCAAAGTGTTAACTTCTCTGTCTTTGAAAGCCCAGAAGGGCAGAAAGAATTTAAAGAATGGAAAGCACAAAGGGCAAAAGAAACAGAGAAGAAAAGGAGTGTATGACAAAATCGGCGGTATCACACTGAACCGCCGATTTTGCTTTTCGCATTAAAGATATACTAAAAATCCGAAGCTGTCCCCGATTGGAACCGGATTCGGATTATCATTATCTAATGCGGGTGGCCGGACTTGAAC
>DCJK01000028.1 GCA_002320005.1 Firmicutes bacterium UBA1702 | reverse complement strand
AAGTCAGCAGAAGCCATAGTAGTGTGGAAGCTTCAGTAATGGAAGTGGAGCGAAGGGCTGAACAATTCAAGAGTCAAATGGACTTGCAAAAGTAAGTACTCATGTCTGACGAGGAAGATAGTAGCGAAGACGTAACGGAGAGAAGCTTCCATAGGAGGTAGGATTTAGAGAGTGCGAAGCATAACGAAGAAAGGAGACAAATCTATGTCACAACTGTTAGAGGAGATTCTCAGCAGAGAAAATATGAGACTTGCATACAAGAAGGTCAAAGCCAATAAGGGTGCAAGTGGAATCGATGGAATTAACATAGAGGAAATCGACGACTATCTCAAAGAAAACTGGGTAAATATCCGAGACAAAATCCGAGAGAGAAAGTACAAGCCAAAACCGGTAAGACGAGTAGAAATACCAAAACCGGATGGAGGAGTACGAAATCTTGGAGTACCGACGGTAGTAGACAGAATCATCGAGCAGGCAATTGTGCAAAGACTGACGCCGATAGTTGAACCACACTTTAGTGAGTACAGCTATGGGTTCAGACCAAATCGCAGGGCTCAGCAGGCGATTGTGAAACTACTGGAATACTTCAATGATGGATACACTTATGTAGTGGATATCGACCTCGAAAAGTTCTTCGACAATGTACCACAGGACAAACTTATGACATTAGTGGGGAAACTCATACAAGACCCTGATACCGAATCACTCATTAGGAAGTACCTTAATGCAGGAGTAATGGTAAGGGGCAGATATGAAGAAACCAACAAAGGAACCCCGCAAGGTGGCAATCTTTCACCGCTGTTAAGCAACATAATGCTTAATGAACTGGATAAGGAATTAGAAGCCAGAGGACTGCACTTTGTAAGATATGCAGATGACTGTGTGATAGCAGTAGGAAGTAGTGCAGCAGCTAACAGAGTAATGCACACAATTACAAAGTGGATAGAGAAGAAGCTTGGGCTAAAAGTGAACGCAACCAAAACAAAGGTTACGACACCAAGCAAGCTGAAATATCTGGGTTTTGGATTCTGGAAAGGAACAGAGGGCTGGAAGGCAAGACCACACAAGGATTCAATTAAAAGGTTTGAAAGAAAGCTGAAACAGCTGACGAAAAGAAGCTGGTCAGTGAGTATGGACTACAGAATTGAGAAACTCAATCAAGTCATACGTGGATGGATAAACTACTTCAGAATCGGAAGTATGAAGAAAAACCTCATCAGAATAGATGAACATCTGCGTACAAGAATGAGAATTGTCATATGGAAACAGTGGAAGAAAAGTGGAAAACGCTATTGGGGATTGAGAAAACTGGGAGCACCCGAATGGATGGCAAAACAGTCTGTTGGACTTGGAGACCACTATCAGGCGGTGGCAAAGACAACAGGACTACACCTCATTAGCAAAGAAATCCTCGCAAAGCGAGGACTTCTCAGTTGTTTAGATTATTATTTGAATTGAACCGCCGTATGCCGAACGGCACGTACGGTGGTGTGAAAGGGGCTACTAGTTAGCCCCTATTCGATTTTTTTCATCGGAGCGGCGGGGTGGAAAAATTGCGGGAGTTGTGTTAAAATGTATCGTCAGGAGGATAAAGAAATGCAGAATTATTTTGTAAGATACTATTTTGACAGCTCCCGTGACAGGGACGGATTCATGGAAGAAATAAAGGCGGAAAGAATCGGAGAAATTACTCTGGCTGAGAAAGGATGCCTGAGATATGAATACTTCTTTCCTGCAGATTCGGACAGAGAGATATTCCTCTGGGAACAGTGGGAAAGCGAGGCTGACCAGAAATGTCACATGACGCAGCCTCATTTTGGTACCATAGGAAAGATAAAAGATAAATACAGAGCACAGACGGACTTTGAAAAATAGCGGAGGGATACCATGACATTCAAGCAGGCAGACAGATTAAAAGGAATACCCATGTCAAGAACCAGAGTTATGCTCAGAAAATGCCAAGAACTCAGGGCGGCAGGAGAGAAAGTTACAGCCCTGACGCTGGGAGAACCGGACTTTGATACACCGGAATATATAACCATGGCATGCAAAAAGGCTCTTGATGACGGTCTGACAAAATATACCGACAGCACCGGTCCCCTTGAGCTTAGAGAAGCTATATGCCGCAAACTGAAGCGGGAAAACGGACTTGTCTATTGCCCGGAAGAAATTTCCGTAACTTCAGGAGTTGAACAGGGAACCTTTGCAGCTTTCATGTCATTTTTAAATCCCGGTGATGAAGTTCTGGTTCAGGATCCCGTCTACCTGACTTATACCACTATACCGGGAATAGCCGGAGCCACAGTGAAGACCTATAGTCTGCTGGAGGAAAATGACTTTCAGCCTGACATGAATCAGCTGAGGAGCTTGGTGACAGATAAAACAAAGATGATAGCTATCGTTTCTCCGGGCAACCCTACCGGCAGCATTTTTACAAGAGAAAGCCTTGAAGCCATTGCTGAACTGGCTCGTGAAAAAAATCTTCTGGTGGTTTCTGATGAAATATACGAAAGACTTACCTATGGCGAAAAAGATGAAGTGGTGAGCATTGCCTCCCTGCCGGGAATGAAAGAAAGAACTATACTTCTTAACGGCCTTTCCAAAAGTATGGCAATGACCGGATGGCGTATAGGATATATGGCAGCACCGCCGGAGCTTATAGACCCGCTTAACAGGATGGCCTTTTATATGACAGCGGGAGCGACTTCTTTTGCTCAGTATGCTGCAGCGGAGGCTCTTGACGGGGATGACGGGTCTGCGGAAAAAATGCGTCTTGAATTTAAGAAGCGCAGAGATTATCTTGTCGGAGAAATAAACGAAATGGAAAATTTCAGCTGCATAGCGCCTCAGGGAGCATTCTATGTTTTTATGAACATAAAGAAAACCGGAATGAAGAGCGAGGAGTTTTGCGATTATGCACTGGAGCAATACAGACTTGCCATGATGCCCGGGGATGTCTTCGGACAATGCGGAGAGGGCTTTGTAAGACTGTCTTATGCGGCGTCACGTCAGGTTCTGGAAGAGGCTGTGTGTATACTCAAAGATATAGATCATGAAATTTCACAGAAGATGGTATAGAAACACGATATAAACACGATATATAGAAAGGAAAGACTTGAACATATGAGCGGCGAAATGTGTCGTGAAGACGAATATTACCTTGAATGCGAGAAAAAATGGGTTTTCCTGACTCTGATGGGAGTAGCAGGGTTTTACGGAGCCTTTACATATTCCATAAGGGGAGGCGTATTCTGCAACGCACAGACTGCCAATTTCGTGCTTTTTGCCATGGCTTTGGGAAATATGGACTGGCGGGGAGCTTTATATTATGTTATACCCATGTCCGCCTACCTGCTGGGAGCCATCGTATCTGAGGCCGTCCCCAGACCCGTAAAAAGAACCGGCATTCTGCGGTGGGATACGTTGCTGATTCTTATAGAAATGCTGGCAGTGATAATGTTAGGACTGCTGCCGGAAGAGGCACCGTATCAGATATCTCAGGTGACTATCAATTTCATATGCTCGATGCAGTATAACACCTTCCGCCAGGCTCAGGGTGTGCCCATGGCTACGACCTTCTGCACCAATCATCTGAGGCAGACAGGCATCGCCATTGTCAAGAGTATACGCCAGGGAGGAGACAAAGAGCAGGAAGACAAGATGAAGGGACACATAAAAATGCTGGGCGTTTTTGTGCTGGGCGGAATCATAGCTACGGTGCTGTGCAGGTTTTTTATGGGGAAAGCTATATGGGCTACACTGATACCTCTGATGATCCTGTTTACGAACCTGCTTTATGCAGATCGCAAAAAGGAACATGATCAGATTTTGCAGACCCCAAGAGGCCACTGATCAGAAAGTAAAATGTTGACAGAAATATAGGAGGAGGAGGTTATACTCTAACTGTAATTTGGTGCCATGTAAAAAATGGAGGGAATTAAAAATGAAAAAATTACTTGTTACGCTTTTGTGCGTACTGATGGTGGTGGCCATGATTCCTGCTCTTGCTTTTGCAGCCCCTGCAGATGAAGAGATTACGGTTTTCTACACCAATGACGCACATACCTACATCGAAAAAGGATGGAGCTATTCCGAAATAGCCGCCCTGAAGAACAATGCCGGCGAAAATGCATTGCTTGTTGACTGCGGCGACCATGTGCAGGGAACAGCTTACGGTTCTATGGATGAAGGTAAAACAATAATTGAACTTATGGAGAAGGCTGGCTACGATGTGGCAACTCTCGGAAACCATGAGTTCGACTATGGCATGTTCAGAGCCCTTGACATTGCTCAGAACGGAGCGGTTCCTTATGTTTCATGTAACTTCTACAACGAGAAGGACGGCGTGAGAGGAGCTAACGTTCTGAACAGCTATAAGATTTTTGAAAAGAACGGAAAGAAGATTGCTTTTATAGGAATTACAACCCCTGAGTCCTTTACCAAGTCAACACCTGCATACTTCCAGGATGCCGATGGAAATTACATTTACGGAATTTCCGGAGGAAGAGACGGAAAAGCTCTGTATGATGATGTGCAGAAAGCTATTGACAGCGCAAAGGCTGAAGGAGCCGACTACATTATCGGACTGGGACATCTGGGAATAGACGAAAGTTCGGCGCCTTGGAGATCAACCGATGTTATAGCAAATACTGCCGGACTGGATGCGTTCATCGACGGACATTCACATTCCGCCATAGAAAGCCAAGACGTTAAAGATAAAGACGGAAACACTGTTATTCTGACTCAGACAGGCTCATATCTTGAAAACGTGGGCAAGATGACTATTGCGGCGGACGGAACTATAGCTACAAAACTTCTTTCGGCAAAAAACAAGGGGGAAATCACTCCTGTCATTGCCGTTAAAGCTGTCGAAGCCACATGGATAGAAGAAATAAACCAAAGACTGGGTGCAATAATAGGACACGCTGACGTGGTATTTGACAACTATGACGCAGAAGGAAACAGACTGGTTCGTAAACAGGAAACCAATACAGGTGACTTTGCAGCAGATGCCCTGTACTATCTGTTTGATAACATGGATCTGGATGTGGATGTGGCCATAATGAACGGCGGCGGAGTAAGAAACAAAGCCATCACCGGCGACATTACATACTTCAGCTGCAAGGCTATTCACACCTTCGGAAACGTTGCATGTCTGCAGCAGGTTACCGGTCAGCAGCTTCTGGATGCGCTGGAATGGGGAGCTAGAGGTTATGACGGAGAAAGCGGCGGATTCCTGCAGGTATCCGGCATGACATACGAAATCAATCCTTATATTCCATCTACAGTTCAGATGGATGATAAGGAAGTATGGACAGGCGGTCCTACAGGCGAATATCGTGTGCGTAATGTCAAGGTTTACAATAAGGAAACCGGCGAATATGAACCTCTTGATCTGAAAGCAACCTATAACCTGGCTGGCTACAACTACACTCTCCGCGACCTTGGAGACGGCTATGCCATGTTTAAAGGTGCCGTAAATATCATTGACTACGTAATGGAGGACTACATGGTTCTTGCAAACTATGTGAAGTCATTCCCTGTAGACCCTGCAACAGGACTGCCTACAATCACTGCCGAGAACTCACCTTATGGCGAAGTGACAGGCGAAGGCAGAATAGTTGTAAAATGCAGCCACGATGTTGAAACAACAGACGTGGGCAATGCAGTGGAAGCTACATGTACAAAAGAAGGATATTCCGGAGACAAGATCTGTGCTCTCTGTCAGGAAACCATCAAAGGTGAAGTGATTCCTGCGACCGGACACACCTTTGTAGACGGAATATGCCTTGAATGCGGCGAAAAAGCTCCTGCGGATTCTGAAGGCCCTGTAACAGGAGATCAGAACCAGACGGGACTGTGGCTTGCTCTTATGCTGGTAGCAGCTGCCTGCACTGCCGGCGCATCCATTGCTGTTAAAAAAGAAGATTAGTATAATCTTCCATATTTGCCATAAAATCCAAATAGGCATCAACGTAAACAAACCTGTGTAATGCTGAAGCGTTACACAGGTTTTTTCTATTGAAGAAAAACGTCGTCAATGGTATAATAACTTGGGAAAATGTATTAAAACAATATATCCGAAATAGACATCCGCGTATCCAATATGGCTCGGGTGTGTTTTAGTTGCAGATATAAAAACACAGATAAACGGAGGTAAAGAAATGAAACACGCGTACATTAACGGAGTGATTCTTGACGGCTCAAAAGATATGGAACCTGTTGAAGGGAAAATGATACTTACAGACGGAGAAAAAATAATAGCCATAGAAGCGCAGAAAGACGTTCCTGCAGGGTATGAGACGGTAGACCTGAAAGGCAGATACATCATGCCCGGTCTTGTAAATATGCACGTTCATCTTCCCGGAAACGGCAAGCCTACAGATAAACAGGAAGACAACTCAGCGAAAGTTAAAAAACTTACCAGCAATGTCTTGTTTAGATATCTGGTAAGGGTTATGTGCCAGAATTATGCAAAGACCCAGCTCATGAGCGGAGTTACTACTTTAAGAACCATGGGTGGAGTCATGGCTGTTGACAGTGCAGTAAGAGACAGAATCAATACCGGCAAGGCTGTAGGACCGAGAATCCTTGCTGCCAACATGGCTGTGTCTGTTGAAGGCGGTCATATGGCCGGTTCTCTGGCATGTATCGCTCACAGTGCTGATGAAGCAGCACAGCTTGTGGAAAATATCGCAAAAGACAATCCGGATCTTATCAAGCTCATGATTACCGGAGGCGTTCTCGATGCAAAAGTAAAAGGCGAACCGGGTGAACTGAAGATGCCGCCTGAATATGTAAAGGCAGCTTGCGACAAGGCTCATGATATGGGAATGAAAGTAGCTGCCCATGTAGAAAGTCCGGAAGGAGTAAGAGTGGCTTTGGAAAACGGTGTTGATACCATAGAACATGGTGCAAAACCTGATGACGAGATAATGAGACTCTTTAAAGAAAGAGGAGCATGCCACATAGCAACTTTCTCACCGGCTCTGCCTTTCGCAAAATTTGACAGAGAAGTGACTCATATGAGCGAGATGGAACAGTACAACGGCCAAGTGGTATTTGAAGGCATTATAGAATGTGCCAAAAGATGTCTTGAAGAAGGTGTGCCGGTAGGTCTCGGTACAGATACGGGATGTCCATATATAACGCAGTACGACATGTGGAGAGAGCTTAACTATTTCCACAAGTTCTGCGGTGTAAGCAATGCGTTTGCATTATATACGGCAACCAAACTCAATGCACAGCTGGCCGGAGTGGGAGATATAACAGGAAGTATCGAAGAAGGTAAATGTGCAGACTTTATAGTTACAACCAAGAATCCGCTGGAGGATCTGACTGTTCTTCGCAATGTCGATATGGTAGTTGCCCGCGGAAAGATCATAAACAACCCTAAGGTCAAGAGAATGGCCGAAGTGGATAAAGAACTGGATAAATTCATCTAAGGAGATACAGATATAAAATGGAACTTTACATAGCCTTTGGCGTGTTTATAGCCACAATGCTTGCCACCATCGCAACCGGGCATTCCATGATAATTGCACTCCTGGTAGGTCTTGTGGCGTTCCTTGCTGTCGGAAGAAAAAGAGGCTTTGCGTTAAAAAGCATGATGCTCATGAGTAGAGACACTCTTAAAGATGCTCTGCTTGTAGTGAAAGTAATGCTTATAATAGGTGCTCTGACGGCGGTGTGGAGAGTTTCGGGAACTATAATCATATTTGTTTACTACGGCATGAAGATAATAATGCCGCCTATATTCCTGCTGGTGACTTTCCTGCTGTGCTGTCTGCTCAGCTATGCCATCGGAACATCTTTCGGTGTTGCCAGCACAGTAGGCGTAATCTTTATGGCTCTGGCAGAAAGCGGCGGAGTAAACCCTCTACTTGCAGGAGGGGCTGTAATGTCGGGGATATATTTTGGAGACAGATGCTCCCCGGTGTCTTCCAGCGCAAATATGGTTGCCGGCATTACGGGAACTCAGATATATGACAACGTCAAGATGATGCTCAAGACAGGTCTGCTGCCTTTTCTTGCGGCGCTGGCCGCATATGTGGTTATGTCTGTGACAAACCCCATGAATGGAGCTGATTCGGCTATGATGACTTCGCTGGAGGAGGAATTCACCTTGTCCTTGTGGGCATTTATTCCGGCAATTATAATAATAGGTCTTCCGCTTCTTAAAGTGGGAGTAATAAGAGCCATGGCGGCCAGCATAGTCAGCGGTGTGCTGATAGCATGGCTGGTTCAGGGAGAAACGCTTTTACATATTGCAAGAGTCATGGTTTTGGGATATGAGAGCAGCAGCGGTGGAATGTCTTCGATCCTCGAAGGAGGAGGACTGGTATCCATGCTGGAAGTTGCTGTTATAGTAGGTATATCCAGCATGTACTCCGGAATTTTTTCGGGTACACATATGCTGGACAATCTGCAGGAAAAACTCGGCAATGCCTGCACCAGGTTCGGGCGTTTTTCGGTAATGCTGATGATGAGCGTGGCTATGTCATCTATTTTCTGCAATCAGACAGTTGGCACGCTTATGTGCTCCGACATGTTAAAAAAACCGTATCTGGACGGAGGAGGAACAAAAGAAGAACTGGCAATCGATATGGAGAATTCGGTGATCCTCATTGCCTGCATTCTGCCGTGGTCAATAGGATGCAGCGTTCCTCTGGCACTTTTAGGTGTGGATATGAGGGCATTGCCTTTTGCTGTGTTTATGTATGCTGTGCCCATCTGCTATTTTTTCACAAAGAAAAAATGGTTCAGAAATTGATTTGTAGGGGGATATTGAATTGAAACTATTTGACAATAAGGTTCAGGAGACCAAATATAAGGTATTAAGGGAGGTGGCATACCAGACCTGGAAGGGAAATGACGTGTTTGCGGAATTTAACGAAATTGCCAATAATGTCATACCCAAAGGAGAGCCTCCTCAGACATGCTGCATCTACAAGGACAGAGCTGTAGTTGCAGAAAGAATGAGACTTGCAATCGGAGGAAGCAAAAAAAACGATAATATCGTTCAGGTGATAGATATAGCCTGCGATGAGTGCCCTGAAGCAGGCTATGTGGTGACGGACATGTGCAGAGGCTGCCTTGCCCACAGCTGCGTGGAATCGTGCAAACGCAATGCCATAATTGTTGACGAGCACCAGCATGCACACATAGACAAGAGCAAATGCGTGGAATGCGGAAGATGCGCTAAAGCGTGCCAGTACAGCGCAATCCACAATTTCCAGCGCCCATGTGAGAGAGCATGCAAGGTAAATGCCATTTCCATGGGTCCCGGCGGAGAGGCCACCATCGATTATGAAAAATGCATCAACTGCGGAGCCTGCGTTTATCATTGCCCTTTCGGAGCCACCGTAGATGTGTCAAGCATAGTTAGCGTGATAAACGAGATAAAAAAAGCAGAAGATGAATGCAGAAAAGACAAGATGATCGCAATTGTGGCTCCGTCCATAGCCAGCCAGTTCCTGTACGCATCCATAGGTCAGGTGATAACAGGCATCAAGGAACTGGGATTCGCAGATGTGCTGGAAGTTGCCGTAGGCGCGGAAATGGTGGCATACAAAGAGGGACTTGAGCTGAAGGAAAAGGGATTCCTGACATCGTCCTGCTGCCCGGCCTTCGTGGATTACATAAAAACAAAGCATCCTGCCATGGTGGAACATATCTCTCATAATCTGTCGCCTATGGCAGAACTGGCCAAGCATGTAAAAAAGAACAAGCCGGATTCGGTAATTGTGTTCATAGGACCATGCATAGCAAAAAAAGCAGAAGTAAGGCAGGAGAGAGTTCACCAATATGTGGATTATGCCATAACCTTTGAAGAACTTCAGGCACTATTTGACAGCAAGAACATAGAACTCAAGAAACTTGAATGGACAGACTGGAATCAGGCATCATACTACGGTCGAAACTTTGCAAGAACAGGAGGAGTTGCAGCGGCTGTTGAGCAGATGCTCAAGGAACTCAGGGTGGATGACTTTGAATATAAACCAATAGTGTGCGACGGTATTGACAAGTGCAAGACAGCACTGCTGAAAGCTTCTAAAGGTGTATTGCCAAATAACTTTATTGAAGGGATGGCCTGCGTGGGAGGCTGCATCGGAGGAAGCGGAAATCTGGTAAGATATGAGGATGATATGCCTGAAGAAATGGAAGATCATCTGGAAGATGCCGCGACAACGGAAATGCTCGCAAATGTAAAAAAGATTATAAATATTTCATAGTCATAAATAAGCCGGAAGATTATCTTCCGGCTTATCTGACAATGCAAAGCGTTAGAACGTCAGACATGTGTATTTATTTCAATTTCACAGAGAATTCAATAACATTTTCGCCGCGGCATTCTGCCTCAACGGAACCGCCATGGGCTTCTGCAATGCTCCGAGCCATAGAAAGACCGATGCCGAAGCCGCCGGTTTCGGAGCTTCGGGATTTGTCCGCACGGTAGAAGCGGTCAAACAGCTTGTCTAGATCCTCCGGGTCTATTTTTTCGCATTCATTCAATGTACGTATGATGATGCCGCGCCTGTTTTTTTCAAGAGAAAAAGATATGGGCGAATCAGGTACGGCATATTTTATGGCATTGTCAAGAAGAATGGACACCAGCTGACGGATGTTGTATTCATCGCCGCAATAGCTGATATCCGCAGGCACAGAGATTTTGAGTTCATGTCCCGCTGAGCAGGCAAAGTCGGCAAAGGATTCGGCGGTTTCTCTTATGGCATCGCTGGCGGAAAACTTTTCAAACTTGAACGGCGACTCCTCTTCATCCATACGGGAAAGGGTTACCAGTGAATTTACCAGTTCTGTCAGCTTCTCTGTCTGCAGCATGGCCTTGTCAATCCATTTTTGCTTTCCCACTTCCATTTCCAGCACCTTAAGACTTGTGGCGATTACCGTTATAGGTGTTTTCAATTCATGCCCTGCATCGGTAATAAACTGCTTTTGCTGTTTCGCGCTGCGCACAACGGGGTCGATGGCTTTTCCGGAAAAGAACACAACCAGAGAATATACCAGAGATATACAGACTGCCATTGCAGCAAAGGAGCAGATGGCTACAATTTTTACGGAACGAAGCTCCTGATAGCAGTCAAGAAATACTGCCATATAGCGGTTCTCATCATGCTGTATGACGCGATATTTATAGCTGGCATAATATCCGTATCCTTCACCATGCGCCAGCGCCACTGATATATATTCGCCGGTATTTCGGGAAGTAATGGCGGCAATATGATCCAGATCTGCAACAATCAGAGTTCCGTTGGCGTCAAAGCGCAGGCTGAAATAGCGTGTGGAATACGGCGTCTCCAGGTTAAAGGTTTTACTCCGGCTGTCAGGACCTTTGATGGGAGCCATATCTTTGACAGCAGGGCCGGCGGTACCGAGCTCATCCTGCACGGGAATAGTTCCCTGATTCTCACAGATCATATCCAGCATTTCCGTCAGATCCGCATTGGTTGATCGGAAAATGAGGAGCCAAATGCCTGTCTGTATTCAAAATCTGATCTTGAAATTGCAGGAAAAGGGCAGCTTACTGTAAATGCCAATTATAATAATGGTATAACCGGAAAAGATTCATTAAAAATAGAGGAAAGCTCGATAATTGTTACTGCCGCAAACCACGGAATAAACGGAAAAGACAGATGTGTAGTTAAGAATGCAGATATTGATGTCACCGCAGCAGGAGATGCTCTGAGATCTACCAACGACAGTGACAGCACCCTGGGATACATCGTAGCTGCGGATTCTGATCTCAGCCTGATTTCGGGAGAAGACGGAATACAGGCTGAGACAACGCTGGCCATCAGCGGAGGCACCTGTACTGTCAGTTCAGGAGGCGGCACAGATGGCGGTGTTTCGTATGACATAAGCGCAAAAGGGTTGAAAGCCACTGCCGAAGTGCTCTTATATGATGGTGTTTATGATCTAGACTGTTATGATGACGCCATTCATTCAAACGGGAAAGTTATGGTTTCAGGAGGGACCTATAACATATCCACGTCAGATGACGGAATCCACGCAGACGAAAATACCGCCATTTCAGGAGGAACCGTCACGATAAGAGAAAGCTATGAAGGCATTGAAGGCTCATTGGTTGATATTTCCGGAGGAAAAATTGATATCACAGCCGATGATGACGGAATAAATGCAGCAGGAGGTGCGGACCAGAGCGGAGCCGGACCGAGAAAGGACAGCTTTGAAGGTTCGGCAGACTGTTATATAAATATTTCGGGAGGTATTATCACGGTAGATGCCTCAGGAGACGGCCTTGACTCAAACGGCGGGCTTATGGTCTCAGGAGGAGAACTTTATATAAGCGGATCTGAAAGTAGCGGAAACGGAGCACTGGATTATGGCGGAGAGGCAATAATTACAGGTGGAATCGTCGTTGCAGCGGGGGCCGGAGGCATGGCACAGAATTTCGGAACAGATTCCACCCAGGGAAGTATTCTTATGTCATATCCTGCTTTTTCTGACGGCACAATAACCCTGAAAGATGAAGCGGGAAAGACTCTTGCAAGCTACTCTCCGAACAAAAGCTACAGTTGTGTGGTAATAAGCTGTCCGGACATTACAACGGGAAATACTTATACCGTTGAAGCATGCGGACAGACTTCTTCTGTAACCATGAGCAGTCTGATATATGGAAATTCCGGTTCCATGGGAGGCCCCGGAAATATGGGAGACCCGGGAGGCATGGGTAAACCGGGAAGCAGACCGTAAATATATTTCGTGAATTCAGAAAACTCAAGAATGACGCAAGCCTGTGAAACCTCATTGCAGAATCGGAGCAGAGCACATAAAATTATCGATATGATCGTCTGCCATCTTAATGACGCTTTTCTTGTCCGGAGAACTGTCATAAATGCTGAGCAAGAGGAAAAAAGGTCCATAGAACTGCAGTGCGGCTTCAGCACCTTTCTCAGGAGAACCGGTAATTTCACTGAAAATATCCGCCATGTAATTCATGGGACCGTCGCCGAGATACTGCTGATAAAGGGAAGACATCTCGGGACTTCTGTATTGCTCAAGAGTGATGAGCTTACGGAATCCGGAGGCGAAGCCGTCCTCGGTCCAGTAGCGGAATTGCGCCTTCGAATAAGTTTTTATATTATCGGCAGTGGCTCTGCGATATGCTTCGATACCATCTTCCACAGGCGCTTCAGGCATGTGGAACGCAACAGCTCTTTGGTAATCCATTTCTTCCATGCGCAAAAGAATGCTGTCAAAGATATGGCGCTTATTTTTGTAATGCTTATATAGGGCTCCCTTGGTGATTCCAAGTTCGCCTGCTATCATGTTCACCGAGACGGCCTCATAACCGTCACGCGCGAAAAGGCTGAGGGCTGCGGATAGTATTTTTTCCTTTGTATCTGACACGACAAAACCTCCATTATAAAATAAATACAACGACCGTTCATGTATATTATAATGAACGGTCGTTTACTTATCAATATATGGTGCTTAAAATAACCGGAAATAGAGGCATTTTGCATTCTATCATTAATATTGACGTTATTCGCTTAAGCGCATATAATTGCAATTTGCATAAAGAAAGCGTAACGAGCAAAGTGGCTGCTGTCAAAATGGCGATACTAGAGATAAGCCTTATTTTACTGGTTTTAATAGGCACAACAATAAACAGTTTCATAAAAGAAACCTACGCTATATCAGTAGAAGATAATCTGCAGGAAGCAGAGGATATAGTAAAAGAGTATTAGCGGTGATATCAACGAAAACGATGATATTATAGACAAGGCAATCAAAAAGTTTAAAGGTGGATTATCTGGAATATTAAAATAATAAAGACTGTTTTCAGAACATTTATAGAGGCGACTGTACTGCTGACTGTTACATTATGTACCATTCTGTTGTTAACTCTGGCAGCGCTCTTGTGATTGATGAACATGATAGTTAGAGGATTTTAGAGTGGAGACTGGATTATTAAATCCTTTTACTATGTGACAAAAGGAATTGCAAACCAAAGCATGCATATAAGAGATTATTTTTGAAGCAACACTTTAGATGATGACTGGTGGACGGGATGGAATGTGCGGGACTCAGCATCCTTGGCTTTGCTTACGCTCAGCA
>DCJK01000027.1 GCA_002320005.1 Firmicutes bacterium UBA1702 | reverse complement strand
CCTCGCACAAGCCCTTATGTTATTGAGGCATCCTGTCCATTCTAAGGCGTTTTCTGCCTTTAGCTGTTCCGTTATGCCCTGTGCCTGTTTCATACCCTCTATGAGCCTTTCAAAGCGTTCCTGTGCCTGTCTGTCAATGTCGGCAAGGTAAGCGTTAAGTCTGCCGCTTGTAAGAAGATTGGTGTATGTAACTTTGCAGTGATGCTTCAGATAATCCAAATGCCGCTGTCCCCAGATGCCTATCGGCTGTTCTTCTTCGGCGGGTACAGTTAAGCACGGTATTAAATAATCGCCTTGCCTTTCGTATTTGCCGCCCATTTCCTCAAAAATTGTCTTTGCCATTGTCTGTTACCTCCACATTCTTTTTTATTTTGAATGTCCGCAAAATCCGTCCTACATCATTGGGACAGGCAGCAGATTTCTGCAGCGTGGATTGATTCCATATTTCCGTCAGCGTGACATGAATTTCTCCCATATTGATTTTGGAGAATAGTGAAAAAAGCAAAAAGTCAGTTTGCCTTTACAAACTGACTTTTTTCTCGTGCCTTATTCTTGGTGTTTTTCAGTTCATGAGCAGCGCAGGGTGCTCAGATCTCATGTCTAATGGAGTTTTCTGCCGCAATACGGACAGTAGCTGTAATCTTCTTTTTCTTCACTTTCCTTTTCCGAAAAAGCAGTGTCTCTTATAACGCCTTCCACAAGTGCTTTCTCTCTTACTATGGATACCTGCTCCATAAAGCCCGCCGAAAGAATACCTGTAGGAATGGCCACTATTCCCACTCCAAGGAAAGTAAGCAGCGTACCGCATATCTTACCTGCCATAGTCACCGGTACAATATCACCATATCCTACCGTAAGAAGAGTATTGGCAGCCCACCAGAATCCCGAAAATGCATTGGCAAAAGCTTCAGGCTGAGCTTCATGCTCCAGGTTGTACATCATAAGTGATGATGCAACCATCAATATGAAAACGATAAAAATCGATGAAAGAAGCTGACCTTTTTTCTTTTTTAGCACATCGCCTATGACTCTCAAAGGATCCGCGTAATGATGAATCCTGAAGACACGGAGTATCCTGATAATTCTGAACATTCTCAGGGCTCCTCCGCCGGAGGCCACCAGGAAAGGTACACATGACAGCAGATCCACCAGTCCTGCCCAGGAAAAAATAAACCGTATTCTGGCTTTACCGGGACTTATATCTTCGTAAAGGAAATCTGCTGTATATATGCGCAGAATGTAGTCCACGGCAAAAAATACGACAGTGATACATTCCACCCACCATATTATTCTCTCGTATGGATCCGCCTGTGGGAAAGTGTCGAAAATTGCGATAAAGATATTCAAGGCAACAGCTATAACCAGTGAAAAATCATAGGCTCTGCTGGGCATGTCCGAAAGATTCCCCACCTGTATTATTGTAAAAATTCTTCTTCTGTTCATAATTACTGCACCTCTCAGAGGTTTTATCTATAATATAGTAAGCACAATCAGCAATATTGCTCCCGGCAGTCCCAGGACTCCCACAATAAGGGCATTGAGCATGTTTAGAGGTATTATTATTCCTATTTCTGCTCCTATAATATTTATAAGAAGAATGGCTGCTCCTCCGATGAGGCTGTTGACGGCCAGCTTGAGAATAATTTTCAGCGGCCACAGGAACAATTTGCCGAATATAAACAGTAATATTATCGCTCCTGCATACGTCAGGAACACACTTAAATCTAAACCCATTTCTATCCCTCCGCTTTTGTATAAAATATGTGATTATGGAATAAAATAGAATTAAATAACCGGAAAGGTGTGATGAATTTGTCCGTCTCAATTAAGGAAAAAATTTTAAAGGGACACCCCTTTGTTCTGGATAAAATCCGCGGCACCGGCGCTCTTAAGGCCGGCGCTTCAGAAAACACCGGATTCTCCCAGGATGACCAACTATACAGGTCTATTGACAATGCCAAATCCGAACTGGAAATGGCTGTGCTCACCTTCAATGAACTTACAGATGAGAAAGCCATAGATTATGCTTCATATAATCTTCTGGCAGCCCGGGCCAGATATTCTTACCTTCTGCAGCTTGCAAAAGAAAAAAAATTATCTCTCTGAGCACAGCCTCAGAGAGATGTTTTTTATAATTCCCTGCGGCCCTCCATGGCCTTGAGAAGTGTTACTTCATCTGCGTATTCCAGATCCCCTCCTACAGGCAGACCGTGGGCAATCCTTGTCACCTTGATTCCGGCAGGCTTGATAAGCCTTGCTATGTACATGGCTGTGGCCTCACCCTCGATATTGGGATTTGTGGCAATTATGAGTTCTCTGACATCATTGTTCTGAAGTCTTGTAATCAGCGACTTGAGGTTGATATCCTCCGGCCCTATTCCTTCCATAGGCGATATCACTCCGTGGAGGACATGATACAGCCCGTTGAACTCTCTTATTCTTTCCATAGCGGCCACATCTCTGGGGCTTTCAACTACACATATGACATCCTGCCGTCGGCTTCCATCACTGCATATGATGCACGGATCCGTATCTGTAAGATTTCCGCATATACTGCAATACTTCATTTCTCTTTTAGCATCTGTTATGGACTGAGCTAATGCCTCAGCCTCTGAATCCTCAAGGGACAGAATATGAAAGGCAAGTCTCTGGGCCGTCTTGTAACCTATTCCCGGAAGCTTGGATAATTCACCTATTAACTTTGCCAGCGGTCTTGGATACTGTTTCATCGTCGTCCTCTAAAGTCCGGGAATTCCCAGTCCGCCTGTGAGTTTTCCCATCTCTGTGCTGGATATCTCATCTATCTGTCTGAGTCCTTCATTGACGGCAACAATAATCAGATCCTGCAGCATTTCGATATCATCAGGATCAACAACTTCAGCTTTCAGTTCCAGCTTTACAATTTCTTTTTTTCCGTTTACCACGGCTGTAACAGCGCCGCCGCCTGCTGTGGTCGTAACTTCCTTTTCTTCTATTTCAGCCTGCAGCATTTCCATTTTTCTCTGCATTGCCTGCATCTGCTGAAGCTGTTTCTGCATGCCTCCTCCGCCTGAAGACGGTTTCTTTCCGGCTCTCATTCCTTTTCCCATTTTATTTCCTCCTGAAAAATCATTCTATATCTACTGTTATGCCAAGGAGCTTTTCAGCTTCTTTGGCAATTTCCTCTGCATCTCCTTCAGCGCCTGATGTGTCCGCAGTTTCCTTTCCTTTAAGCTCACATATCATTCGCAGCTGCCTTCCTGCTCTTTGAGAAACCATGGCTTCAAGTTCCTGTCTCTTCTGCTCGGTAAATCTGCGAGTGAAATCACTATTGGCCGTTATGGTAAAACTGTCACTGCCCATGTGCACTGCTTCTGTGCCGCTCCTTATGAGATTGAAGCTTCCTGCGCTTCCAGGTCCGGAACGAAATATATCTTCCCAGATCTCCTGAAACTGCGGGTCACCATCGGTCTGATGAAGTTTGTTACCCTGCGGAGTCAGATCCGATGCACCTTCTTCTTTCTTTTCCGGTTTGGGAGAAATAAGTTTGTGCTCCGATGCTGTATCAGGCTGATAACCGGCTGACGGTGATTCGGAAGGTGCTGCGCTTTTCTTTGGCGCCGGCCGTTCTTTCCTGTCTGGTCCTTCTGATATGGCAACAATGGCGAGTTCCAGAAGAACTCTCGGATTTGTAGACCACCTTGCATTGTTTATGGTAGTAGAAAGCCTCATTATTGCGAAATCTATTTCGTCGAAGGTGATTTTGCGGCTTTGTTCTTCGATTCTTTTTATGTTTTCAACGGACATGTTCAGCATATCCGCCGGATTTTTTATGAATTTGGTGATAAGAAGACTTCTGTAGTGGCTTACCCAGTCTTTCATTATCTGCTTTACATCTTTGCCTTCCTGAAGCACTCTGTCCAGAAGAACCAGCGCTTCGGCAGACTTTCTCAGGGATACCAGTTCTGTAAGATCAATAAA
The DNA here is from genome assembly GCA_002320005.1 of Firmicutes bacterium UBA1702. GTDB lineage: Bacteria > Bacillota > Clostridia > Peptostreptococcales > Anaerovoracaceae > Fimisoma. Next base: position 8,147 of record DCJK01000027.1, on the reverse strand, counting down.
GAACTCCTCCCCCGTGGTTCCCACATATTCCAGGACCTTGTCACGGTCAATGACCCTGTCTCCTCCGGCAAGAACCTGGTCCAGAATGCTCAGTCCGTCGCGCACCGAACCATCGGCACATCCGGCCAGAAGTCTCGCCGCATCTGGCATGAGTTCCACACCGCGGCTGCTGCATATTTCGGTCATATTGTCTGCAATGATATTTTGTGATACACGCCGGAAGTCAAGCCTCATACATCTTGACAGAATAGTCGCCGGGAGCTTCTGAGGCTCTGTGGTGGCAAGTATGAACATCACATGCTCAGGAGGTTCTTCCAGGGTTTTAAGCAGTGCATTGAAGGCTCCTGTGGAAAGCATATGAACCTCATCTATTATATAAACCTTCTTGCGTCCTGCCGCAGGAGGATACTTGACGCTTTCCCGGAGTTCCCTTATATTCTCTACACCGTTATTTGAGGCTGCATCTATCTCTATGACGTCAATAAAATTGCCTTCTTTAATAGCTCTGCAATGGTCACACACTCCGCAAGGCCTGTCACCCTCCGAAAGGCAGTTGACAGCTTTAGCCAGAATTCTTGCAGTAGTGGTTTTGCCTGTTCCTCTGGTACCACAAAATAGATAGGCGTGACTTACGCTATCTGCCTTTACCTGATTTTTCAAAATTTTTACAATATGCTCCTGTCCGAGAATCTCGTCAAAAGTTTCCGGACGACAGGCTCTGTAGAGGGCAGTATACATTGGAAAAGCTCCTTCTTATAAAAATTGCCCTTAAAGAGCCGCGCGTGGCGTTGGAGAAGGCTGATCTGCGGCACATAAGAACTTCCGCTTATTGCTGCTTCCTTCCGGACCTGACAAGGTTCACGGCATCCCATTGCGCAGGACCCAAACCATGCCAGGCGAAGCTCTCTAAGGGCAATTTAATTACTGTAATATTATATTATTTTTCAAGGGATTTTTCAAGACCTTATTTAAGCCAGGCCATTATTGTCTCTTCATCGATTATTTCTATTCCCAGTTCTTTTGCCTTTTTGTTTTTTCCTGATGTTGAAAGCAGGTCGTTGTTGATAAGGTAACTGGTTTTTGAGCTTACCGACCCGGCTACCTTACCTCCTGCTTTTTCTATCCGGTCTTTAAGTTCGTCTCTGTTAGCGAAATGTTCCAGGCTGCCTGTTATAACGAAGGTCTTGCCGGTCAGGGTACTTCCGGTTTTTTCTATGGTTTCATCTAAGGTAACCTCTCTGAGAATATCTTTTACAGATTCTGTATTTTTTTGTTCCCTGAAAAATTTTACGAAGCCCGCTGCCATTATATCACCTATTCCTTCAATGGCAACAAGTCTGTCTTCATCAAGTGACTGTATTTCTTCCCAGCTGCCCCCGCAGGCTCTCGCGATAAGCCTTGCGTTGGCCTTTCCTATTCCCGGTATTCCCAGGCCGTACAGAAGTCGCTCCGGCGTGGTTTTCCTTGCCTTATTAACGGAAGCAATGAGATTTTCAAAGGACTTTTCTCCAAAACCCTCCATTTCGACTATTCGTTCTCTGAAGCGTTCCAGCCTGAAAACATCAGCCAGTTCTTTTATCATTCCCTCGGCAACAAATTTTTCGATGGTTGCCTCAGACAACCCTTCAATGTTCATGGCATCTCTTGAAACAAAGAGTGTCAGCCGCTTAATGTGTTTTGCCAGGCATTCCGGGTTTACGCAGTTTAATGTCTTTACACCGTTTTCTTCCTTTACTGTGGTTTTACCGCCGCATACGGGACAGCTGTCAGGTATTTCTACATTATTACTTTTTGTTATGTTCTCCGCTATCTGAGGGATTATCATGTTTGCCTTGTAGACCTTTATCTTGTCTCCTATGCCTAATGCCAGTTCCCGCATAACGCTGATGTTATGGACTGAGGCCCGGCTTACGGTGGTTCCTTCCAGCTCCACGGGCTCAAATATGGCTACAGGGTTTATCAATCCGGTTCTTGACGCGCTCCATTCTATCTCTTTTAAAGTTGTTTCTTTTATCTCATCTTTCCACTTGAAGGCAATGGAATCCCTCGGAAACTTTGCGGTGGTCCCCAGTGACAGCCCATATTCTATATCATCGTAAATCAGGACAAGTCCATCTGAGGGAATCGGATTTTCTGCAATATGTTGGGCAAACCATTCCACAGTGGAGGGTATTTCATCTCCGCCATGGACTTTTCTCCATGTCACGCATTCAAATCCCTGATCAGCCAGCCATTCCATCTGACGGCTGCGGGCATTAAAGGTCATTCCCTCTGCAGAAACCAACGCAAAAGCGTAAAATCTCACGTTTCTTTCTGCTGTAACTCTGTTGTCAAGCTGCCTTACCGAGCCGGAGCACAGATTTCTCGGATTTTTGTATTTTGCGCCTTCATCGTCGATTTCCGAATTTATTTTTTCGAAATCATCATAGGATATTACAGCTTCACCTCTCAGAACCAGCCGTCCCTTAAAGTCTATGTTGAGAGGGAGGTTCGCAAACACTCTGGCATTGCTGGTCACAACTTCTCCGATTTCGCCGTTTCCTCTTGTTACTGCTTTGGAAAGTTTTCCTTCTTCATAGGTAAGAACCACCGTCAGCCCGTCCAGCTTCCATGACAGCAGACCCTCCTTATCTCCCAGCCATGACGCCAGCTGTTCTGCGTCTTTGGTTTTGTCCAGGGAAAGCATCTTGGAAGGGTGCTTTTCTTTTGGAAGATTAGACAGAACTTCATAGCCAACATTAACTGTGGGACTGCCCGAGAGAACAATTCCCGTCTCTTTTTCCAGGGAAACCAGCTCATCATACAGCGCATCGTATTCATGATTGGTCATTATCTCGCGGCTTTCCTGGTAATATGCTTTTGATGCATGATTGAGTACCTCTACCAGTTCTTTTATTCTGTCTGCTTTACTGCCTGACTGTTTTCTGCTCTTTTCCATATTTTTCTCCGATTATATTTTTTTCAGCGGCGCAATGCCCCTTGCCAGCTTTTTTCTGCCAGCTTCTTCAAAAATGACAGTTACTGTTTTTTCGTCGGCCTCCAACACAATCCCCCGTCCGAATTTTCCGTGGGCAACAGCATCTCCGGCATTGAAATCCGAATCATTTCCCGAAGCGTTTACCTTGGATTCTTTTCTCGCACGCTGCAGAGGATCATATGGCTTGTATGCAGGTACTGCAAAGCCATCCAGGCTTCCCGTATCGATTCCCACTGAATTTACGGTTCTCCGGTTCGGCACATATACAGAATCTCCTGCTTCATCCAGAACCTTAGGATCCAGTTCTCTTAGGAATGTAGATTCTCTTGTATAATCACCCTGCCCATAGATAACTCTGTAGGCCGCACCGGTGAGGAACAGCCTTTCCTTTGCACGGGTCATTCCCACATAGCAAAGCCTGCGCTCCTCTTCCATTTTTTCCTCTGAATCCATGGCGCGATGTCCGGGGAAAAGTCCATCCTCCATTCCCGGCATAAAAACCACCGGAAATTCAAGACCCTTGGCACTGTGAAGAGTCATAAGCGTTACTTTGCCTGACTCCGATTGGTATTTATCTGCATCTCCGTCAGTAGCTATCTTTTCGAGAAATTCCTCCAGGGTAGCCTCCTCACCCTGTGCTTCTTTCTCCTTTTCAAAATCGTATATAAACGATTTAAAATCCATAAGGTTTTCTATACGTCCCTCTGCTTCTATGGTGTTCTGGTCCTCCAGGGACTTGAGATATCCCGTTCTTACCAGAAGCAGGTCGTAAATATCCGATATTCTAAGGTTATCTCTTTCCTCTCTGCACAGTTCAATCACCTGAGCCATATTCATAACAGAAACGCCTGCCTTTGCCGGCAGTCCTGCCGCTACTTCGGGGTCAGAAATGACCTCCATCATGGATTTTCCCTGTACCTCTGCCAGCACTTTGAGTTTTTCAATGGACTTGGGTCCTATACCTCTTTTCGGCTCGTTTATTATTCTCAGAAACGCCATGTCGTCTTTTGGGTTTACCACCAGACGCATATAGGAAATCATATCCTTTGTTTCTTTTCTCTCATAAAAGCTGAATCCCGAAAGCACCTGATAAGGTATCATCTGCCTCCTGAGCGCATCTTCAAAAAGTCTGGACTGGGCATTGGTGCGGTAAAGCACGGCAAAATCGTCGAAACTCCTGTAAGGGCCTTCCATAAGCTGTATCTGCCGGGCAATGTATGACGCTTCTTCTTTGTCATTGTCGCATCGTGTATAAACGATTTTATGTCCATCTTCCTGCTCTGTCCACAGTTTTTTTTCCTTGCGGCCTTTGTTGTTTCTTATTACCGAATGAGCCGCCGACAATATGTTCCCACATGAGCGGTAATTCTGCTCCAGCTTTATAACCCTAGCTTCCTTGAAATCTTTTTCGAAGTCGAGAATGTTACGTATATCAGCACCTCTCCACTGGTATATGCACTGATCATCATCTCCTACCACACACAGATTGCGGCTGGCAGCAGCCAGCATTTTTATTATTTCGTACTGTATATGGTTGGTATCCTGATACTCATCCACCATTATGTATAAAAATCTTCTCTGATATTCTCCAAGTATATCCGGATAATCTCTCAGAAGATGAAGGGTATTCCGCAACAGGTCGTCGAAGTCCATGGCGTTATTCTTCCTGAGCCTGGACTGGTATTCTCTGTAAACGCTGTATATAATCTTGCTCTTAAAGTTTTCCCCTTCCTCCTCCAGATATTCCTGCGGACTGCGGTCTGCTTCTTTTTCCTTGCTGATAATTGCCCCTATGTAATTTACAGGGTACTCTCTGGGATCGACATTCAGATCCTTGAGAATGTTTTTCAGCAGAGCCTTCTGATCCACCGTATCATATACAACAAAGTTTTTTTCGTACCCTGCAGCTTCATAATTCTCTCTGAGAATTCTGAGACCCATGGAATGGAATGTGAGAATCCACATCCCCGGACATACACCTGTCAGCCGCTCCACTCTCTGGCGCATTTCTGCAGCTGCCTTATTGGTGAAGGTAACTGCAAGAATCTTGTAGGGGCTTATGCCCTTCTCTATGAGATAAGCTATTCTGTGCGTCATTGTAGCCGTCTTTCCGCTTCCTGCTCCTGCCAGTATAAGCAGCGGGCCTTCTGTGCACATAGCCGCTTCTTTCTGTCTTTCATTCAGATTGTCTAAATTCATTTATTATCCTCTCCCTGCGTTTCCGCATGTCTGTCATCTTATGTTCTGATTCATTTTATCATAAAACCGCCTGAAAGGCTACGGGATTTGTAAGTGCCACCCTATCACTTCAGAATTGCCTGCGGATTTTTCGCGAAATATACAGCTTCTTCTGTGCAGACAAAGCAGTGTTCTTACATTTAAAAATGCTGTTGACTGCACGCAGCGTGCAGTTTTAGGCTGAAAGGAGAGGTAATAATGGGTAAAACGAGGACTTTAAGCCAGGTATGTAGCCTTCTGGAAATATCCAGAAGAGCAGTTCAGGGTTATGAAAAGGCCGGTCTCGTAAAGGCCACAGGGAAAAACAAGTATGGATATCTTCTTTACGACGAGGCAGCTCAGCAGAGAATCAAGCGAATAAAACTCATGCAGCAGCTCGGCTTTAAGGTAAAAGAAATCAAGGATGTCATCGATTCACCTGATGATGTACTGGTGCAAGCCATAAATCTGCAGATCGAAAAGATGAATGACATAATCAGAGAAAAGGAGGATGCCATCTGTCAGGCAAAGAAACTTATTGTTGAAATAAAAAAATGATATGATACCATGTTATATAGGTATTGAATTATAAAATGCTGTAAGTGTGGAGGATTATATATGGTAAAAAATGAACTCACGAAAAAAATTATATGTGTGATAATCTTAATAGCAATAGGATGTGTGTCCTTTTTTGTCGCTGCACCATGGGCCGGTGACCCTGCAAATTATGAAAAGACGACAGAAACACTGGATAATCTTGAAAATAAAGCAATTATCATGACCGGAACCGCAGCTGCTCTTGCCACAGCTGCAGCCCTTGTGCCCGGGGATGCAACAACACCTATAGCCAATAAGCTGGCTGATGTTGCCGGATATATGGTAATAGTATATGTGGCAATAATACTTGAAAAGTACCTTCTTACAATGACAGGCTTTGCAGCCTTCAAAATACTTGTGCCCGCAGCCCTGCTTTTAATTGCTGTCAGCATATTGCTGACCGGCACCGGCGGAAAGATAAAACTCAGAAAAATCGCATGCAAATTCATGGTCATGAGCATGCTTTTGTGGGCTCTGATTCCTACAAGCGCCGTCGTGACAAATATCATAAACAATACATATAACGTAAGCTATGATATTGAGGTTGACGGTGAAACAGATACAGCTCAGTCTTCTCCGGCAGCAGATTCTCTGCAGGATTCCCAATCAGGCGCGGACGCCTCTGAGGAAGCTGACGATGAGGGCTTTTTCAAAAATCTTTGGAACAATATTGTGGAGAAAACCGAAACTGTAACAGACGAAGTAAGCAGTAAAATCACCGAAGGTACCGTAAAGTTTCAGCAGTCACTGAACAAAATGCTGGAAGGCGTTGCCGTCATGATTGTAACAACCTGCCTGATACCTCTTTGCGTACTTATGCTTTTTCTATGGATTGTTAAGATGGTGGCCGGCCTGGATTTTTCAGTGCCCGGTTTCAAGAAGCTTCCTAAAGCCTCCAAACTTAACAAAAATACATCTGAATAAAAAAAGCTGTTCTTATTTATTGTAAAATGACTAATCCCCGGGAGAGCTGCTTGATCTTCCGGGAATTAGCCTTTCCGGGATGCTGCCTGTATCGGCAGACCCTTACTTTTTTATTTTTTTAAGCCCATAGGTTCGTCTCTGAAAATTCTTTCATCCATAAGTCTTATTTCATCAGCAAGCTTCGGAGTAAACTCCATCTGATCTATGACCTGAGTTTTTAAGTCTATTCCGGGAGCTATTTCTATGAGGGTAACTCCGTCCTCGCGCAGTTCAAACACTGCTCTTTCTGTTATGTACAATACCGGCTGCTTAACCTTGTTGGCATAATATCCGGAGAAAGTTATATGTTCAACTTCTTTTACAAACTTCTTTTTGCTTCCTTCCTTTACTATGTCGAGTTTTCCGTCTCTGCATTCCACTTCAAGGCCTTTGGCCGTAAATGTGCCGCAATAGCAAACCTTCTTTGCGTTCTGGGTTATGTCGATAAATCCACCTGCACCGGCAAGACGTGTACCGAATTTCGATACATTCAGATCACCGTTAGGTGCCGTTTCTGCCAGACCCAGGAAAGCCAGATCCAGTCCTCCTCCCTGATAGAAGTCGAACTGCACGTTATGGTCAAGTATGCACATAGGGTTCGCTGCTGCTCCGAACTGGGTTCCTCCCATAGGCACGCCTGCTATTGAGCCGGCCTCTACAGTCAGCGTCATATAATCAGATATCCCCTCTTCAGCTGCAACATTGCCTATAACCTCCGGTACGCCTGTTCCCAGGTTGACAATTGCGTTTTCCGTCAGTTCCATGGCGGCTCTGCGGGCGATTATTTTTCTTGCATTAAGTGGAACCGGAGGGATTGCGTCCACAGGTATTCTGAACTCACCTGTAAGTGAGCCGTCATAAGGCGTACCGAGGCATTGCATATTATCAGCTTCATTGCCTACAACGATGGAATCAACATATATTCCGGGGATTTTCACAAGTTTAGGATCCAGGCTACCTGCCTGAACGATTTTTTCTACCTGGACTATAACCTTTCCGCCGCTGTTTTTGCAGGCTTGCGCCATGGCTGTGCAGTCCAGTGAGCCTATTTCTCTATGTACGGTGCAGTTGCCGTATTCGTCTGCATAGCTTGCTCTCAGAAATACAACATCAATAGGCATCGGCTTGTATAAAAGTCTTTCTTCTCCGTCAATCTCAACAAGCTTCACTATATCCTCTGTGGTAACGTCGTTAAGCTTTCCTCCACCGTTTCTCGGATCGACAAAAGTATAAAGGCCCACATGAGTAAGAGTGCCTATATTGTGTGCCGCTATGTCACGATACATATGTAAAGGAATTCAATCTTGAAGGAGAATATGTAAAGGTAAAGAGAGCACTGGAAGACGGATATGAAGTGCTTAAGGTAAAACTGCCGTGCGTTCTTACAGCCATA
>DCJK01000039.1 GCA_002320005.1 Firmicutes bacterium UBA1702 | reverse complement strand
AATAGCGGCAAGACTGAATACGGGCCTGACAGCAGACTGCACGAGACTGGATATCAACGTATCAAAGTATATGGACTATCTTGAAGAGAACACCACAGCAAGCCTAAACGGACTTGACAGAGCAGATGAAAGTAAAGGGTTGAAACAGACAAGACCGGCCTTTGGAGGAAACCTTATGGCAACCATAGTGACTCCGAACACAAGACCTCAGATGGCGACGGTAAGACCCGGAGTAATGGCAAAGAGAGAGCGTAAGGCGGGAGCAAAAGGAGAACTGATAAAGGCAGATGTGGATGTAAAGCCTGAGGACATCAATGTAGAAGTAGTGGAGGTTGTAAAGGCGGCAAAGGAGATGGTATCCTTAACAGACGCAAAGATCATCTGCTCGGGAGGAAGAGGTCTGGGAGGACCGGAAGGATTCAGACTGATAGAAGAGTTTGCTGAGAAGGTAGGCGGAGTAGTAGGCGCATCAAGAGCAGCAGTAGATGCAGGATGGATAGATCCGAGTCATCAGGTAGGCCAGACAGGAACGACAGTAAAGCCTGAGATATATTTTGCCTGCGGAATATCAGGAGCGATACAGCACCTGGCAGGTATGCAGACATCAAAGATCATAGTAGCCATCAACAAGGACCCTGAATGTCCGATGATGAAGCTGGCAGATTATGCCATAGAAGGAGACCTGAAGAAGGTCATCCCTGAAATTATGGCTATTTGGGATTAATTGATATCAAAAAGGAGAAACAAACCATGGCACTTAAAACAGCCGCAGAATACATAGAGAGCCTGAGGAAGCTCAATACAAGGGTGTACATGTTCGGCGAGAAGATAGACAACTGGGTGGATCATCCTATGATACGTCCATCCATAAGCTGTGTGGCAATGACCTACAGCCTTGCATCAAATCCCGAATATGAAAAACTGATGACGGCAACATCACACCTTACAGGCAGAAAAATAAACCGATTCACACACATCCATCAAAGCACGGAAGACCTGAAGGACAAGGTCAAAATGCAGAGACTGCTGGGTCAGAAAACAGCAAGCTGCTTCCAGAGATGCGTGGGAATGGATGCCTTTAACGCCGTATATTCCACCACATATGAAATAGATGAGAAGTACGGAACAAACTACCATGAAAACTTCAAAAAATTCCTGATATATGTGCAAGACAACGATCTGGTGGTAGACGGCGCCATGACGGATCCCAAGGGAGACCGTTCCAAAGCGCCGCACCTTCAGGCGGATGAGGATATGTTCGTACATATCAAGGAAAGAAGACCTGATGGAATAGTGGTAAGAGGAGCAAAGGCACACCAGACAGGGTCCATAAACTCCCACTGGCATATAGTTATGCCTACCCAGTCCATGAAGGAAGAAGACAGAGACTATGCCGTATCCTTTGCATGTCCAAGTGATGCTGAAGGACTTTTCATGATATACGGACGCCAGTCCTGTGATACGCGAAAGCTGGAAGAAGGAGCAGACGTGGATCTTGGAAACAAGAAGTTCGGAGGACAGGAAGCCCTGGTGGTCTTCGATGATGTGTTCATACCGAATGAATATATCTTTATGGCAGGCGAATATGACTTTGCCGGAATGATGGTAGAAAGATTTGCAGGATTCCATCGTCAGTCCTACGGAGGATGTAAAGTAGGGGTAGGTGACGTTGTAATAGGAGCAGCAGCGCTGGCGGCAGAATACAACGGAGCGGAAAAGGCATCGGCGGTAAAGGACAAGCTGATAGAGATGACGCACCTGAATGAGACGCTGTACAGCTGCGGAATAGCATGTTCATCAGAGGGATGCCCGACGAAATGCGGAAGTTACATGATAGACCTGCTGCTTGCCAATGTGTGCAAACAGAACATCACAAGATATCCTTATGAGATAGTAAGGCTGGCAGAGGACATAGCCGGAGGTCTGATGGTAACGATGCCAAGTGAGAAGGACTTCAAATCAGAGACAGTGGTAGGAAGGAACGGAGAGACCATAGGAGAGATCTGCAACAAGTACTTTGCCACAAGTGAGATATGCACGACAGAAGACAGGATGAGAGTACTGAGATTTCTGGAGAACATATGCCTGGGTTCATCAGCGGTAGGTTACCGGACAGAGTCCATGCATGGAGCAGGGTCACCGCAGGCACAGAGGATAATGATACAGAGGCAGGGAGACATCGAAGGAAAGAAACAGCTGGCCAAGGACATTGCGGGGATACTTAAATAAAGGTATAATTGTTTTACAATTAGGAGGCCGAATATGAAAAAAGTTGATATGATTGTAAAGTGCCCGTTCTTTTATACAATGGAGGGAGACGGCGTAGGATTCAAGCAGAATGTTGCAATGCTGGTAGATGGAGGGAAAATTCTTGATTTTGTTGAGGCAGATATTGTAGACACAGAATACAAGGCCGATGAAGTGCTTAATATGGAGAATCACGCCATATTTCCGGGTTTCATTGATGCACATATGCATACTTTTGATGATATCCTGCGTGGACTTGCACAGGATACAAACAACTGGATGATGTATGGTGTACAACCTTTTGAAAATGTCACAACTGAGGAAGAACAGTTTATAGGAAGCAAGGTAGGAATAATCGAAGCCATCAAGGCCGGAACCACTACTCTGGGCGACTATGGAAGGATTATGGATAAAACCTGCGCTTTCATTGATAAAGCGGGTGCAAGAGGCAATATCGCACAGTTGGTACGATCTGCAAGATTCAGAGTATATAATCCGGGAGAACTATATGAATTTGATGATGAGGCAGGAGAAGTTTCAATAAAAGCGAACCTGGAGCTTTTTGAAAAATGGCACGGCAAAGCCGGCGGCAGAATAAGAATACTTTTTGGACCACAGGGGGTTGACTTTATCAGTCCTGAACAGCTTTTAAAGGTACAGAAAATAGTAAAAGAAAAGAAAACAAAGCTACACATGCATGTACAGCAGGGCGACCGTGAGACTTATCAGATTGTTAAGAGATATGGCAAGAGACCCACAGCATTGCTGGAAGAAATGGATCTGCTTGACAAGAACCTTATAGCAGTTCATCTTACCGACTGTACTGATGAGGAAGCTGCAGTCATTGCAAAGCATGGTGCGGGAATGATAGTAAATCCGGCATCCATAGGAATCATCGACGGAATCGTATGCCCAAGCGTCGCATTCCAGGAAGCAGGCGGAAACTGTGCCCTGGGTTCAGATCAGTTGCCAGGCAACAACTGCCACAACATCATTCATGAGATGAAGAATGTATGCCTCTTCAACAAGATAAAATATCAGAATCCTGAAATAATGCCAGCATGGAGAGCTCTTCGCATGGCCACCATCGAAGGAGCAAAGGCAATAGGAATGGATGACATAACCGGTTCACTGGAAGCAGGAAAACAGGCAGACTTTATTGCTATTAGACTGGATGTGCCATCGATGATGCCGGTATATACATACCCGATGAGAAACATTGTTCCCAACCTGGTATACAGCGCAAGAGGTCACGAGATAGACCTGTCTGTTGTAGACGGAAAGATTATCATGAAGGGCCGGAAGCTTGTTAACATAGATGAAGAAGAATGTCTGGAGGAAGTGAGAAAATATCCGGATATAATCGGGCAGAAAGCTTCTCGTGAGTTCTTTGAAATTCACGGAACCAATGCGATATTCATGGAAGAAGACAAGTTATAAGTTATAGTATGGAGCATTTTAAATTATGATTTCACTTATTTTAGCGATTTTGAGCGGGACAGTTTATGTGTTCACAATGAAACTGACGGAAGTCAAAAATGGCAACAGATATGCTGCAACACTGTTTAATTATGTGATGGCCGTAGTACTTTCCGCTCTTATGATGAAAAAGAAGGTGGTTTTCTACAATACGCCGGATGGTTGGTTTGCCATGGGGTTTTCCGTATTCGCCGCCATATGCATGGTTGCCGGAATGCTGTATTCAAGAAAATGCATACAGGCAAACGGAGCACCTATGCAGACCACTTTTTACAAGCTGGGGATACTGATACCTCTGTTCTTTTCACTGGTGCTCTTTAAAGAGATACCTACAGTGACACAGGTCATAGGTATAGTGATTGTGGTAATAGGCGTAATATATATGAACACGGGAAGAAAAGACACCCACATAACGTCATTTTCTCTGCTTATAATAGTGTTTATAGTAGGAGGAATGGTAGAATTCAATTTCAAGCTGTACGGCATATACGGAGACATAGAAATAAAAGAGTACTTTCTGTTCTGTACATTCATTCTGTCAGCAGCAATTAGTCTTGTGATGATGATCAGAAAGGACAGGAAAGTAACAAAGACAGATGTGATGTTGGGACTTCTTACGGGTTTGCCAAACTTCTTTATATCCTATTTTTCCATACTGGCGCTGGCACAGCTGCCGACATATATTGTATACCCTATGTTGTGCGTGGGAACGATACTGCTTGTAAATCTGATGAACGTGGTTGTATTCAGAGAAAAACCTACAAAGAGGGAACTGACAGCGACAGGGATAATCCTCATTGCACTGATATTCCTCAACATATAGACGACTTCAGGCGAATGAGAAGCTGCCGCTTTCGGAAATCATAGAATATAATGGTATCTGAAAGCGGCGGATTGTTATTTTTGAGACAAAAATGTTGATATGACAATTGACATAAAAAGCATAACAGGATTAAGATAGAAATATATAGTTAAAGCACTGAGGAGGATATAGATATAAATGTACGAGGATGCATATAGAGATAAGATTGTCAGTGCCGCTGAAGCGGCAAAACTTGTAAAATCCGGAGACAGGGTCTATGTAGGCACAGCCAGCAGCTTTGCCTACGAACTTATGGACGCTTTGTGGGAAAGGAGAGATCAGCTGGAGGATGTGGCCATATTGTGCAGCATGTCCGTTGCTCCTTCAAGAATGTTCAGCACGGATTACCATGAGCACAACCCCTTCCATGTTGAAACCTTTTTCCTGGGGCAGCAAGAGAGAATAGCCCACAGAAAGCATGGCATGCCTCTGGAGTTCACGTGCTTCCATCTCAGCCAGGTTGACATATGGTGCAGGTATGTGGGAAAGCCGGATGTGTGTTTCTTCCAGGTATCCAGGCCTGATGAAAACGGATTTGTATCATGCGGACCCAGTGGAGGATGCATGTATTCCTATCTGGCAGAAAATGCAAGGAACATCGTGCTGGAGTGCAACGCACAGACACCTTATATAATAAACGGAGAGAAGCATCTTCTGCCTCTTGAATGCGCAGATGCCATCGTTCTTGCCGACTATCCTGTTTCGCCGCTTCCTAAGGATGAAGTAGATGAGATTTCGCAGAAAATTTCCGACCTGGTTATGGAAGAGGTACCTGATGGAGCCACCATCCAGTTAGGCCTCGGCAAGATATCCACAGCTATTGGATACGGACTTCTTGAAAAAAATGATCTGGGAATTTTTTCGGAACTTTTCAGCGAGCCCATGATGGAACTGATGAAAAACGGAAATGTGACCAATAAAAACAAAGGATTTATGGATGGTCTCAGCGTATTTGCGTTTTCACTGGGAACCAAAGAAATGTACGATTTTATGGACAGAAACCCGAAACTCTACGGCGGCACGTTCCCTTTCGTCAATGATCCGCGCAATATCGCCAGAAATAAAAAAATGATATCCATCAATGCAGCCATGTCAGTAGATCTTTTCGGGCAGGTAGCTGCAGACTCGCTGGGATGGAATCAGCAGAGCGCTGTAGGAGGACAGATTGATTTCGTCAAAGGAGCCCAGTGGTCTGAAGGAGGAAAGTCAATAATAGCCCTTGCGTCCTCATTTATAAAAGACGGTGAGAGGAAGAGTAAAATCTCTCTCACATTCCCGCCGGGAACCGCAATAACCACGCCGAGATCGGAAGTGCAGTATATTGCCACCGAATACGGCTGTATAAACCTCAAAAAACTCAACATGTCTGATCGCGTGCGTGCCATGATAAGCCTGGCACATCCGGATTTCCGCGACAGGCTGACGGATGAGGCCAGGGAACACCATCTTATTTAAAAGATGAATACATATTATAAGGCCTCATGTCAAAGGCTGGGATGGGTACGGCTGCAAATAAAAATTGATTTTTTAAGAGAGCTACGGCTCTCTTTTTTTATTTCCGTGTACAGGAGACGGAAGCCTGACGGAATAAATATATACGAATATTGGTCATCCGACCCGATCTTTGCTATATAGCCCACATTCAGCATACCTTGGACAGCAGCATCAGAAGAAGATTGCCGAAAAAGGACTGTTTTTTTGTCGTGAAATTATAGAGGACGTATGTTTTTTATGTGAAGATGATTTTAAAAGGATTGACTTTGAGAAAAGACTCTGGTATTGTACTTAAAGAATTTTAGTTAAATTATTTTAAATAAAATAATTTATGTAAAATTTCTTAATGAAATGTCCTCTTTTCGATAAGAGGGGA
>DCJK01000046.1:302-81175 GCA_002320005.1 Firmicutes bacterium UBA1702 | reverse complement strand
TTTTAAAGTAAAACAAAAGCACCCGTTTCTGAGGGTGCTTATTCAGTCGTCTACTTTTGTGCGTTTGATTCCGGCATAACCGGACTATGCAGATTCAGCCGCCCGGCATGCAGCGTAAATACATATTTCACGCAATCAAAAAAACCTATTGCCCTATCTCAGAAGACAAAATGTGCCGCCAAAGTGACAGGTCTACCGACTTAATCCTCTAACCTACTTGGACGTCTTCCCGGAGCCTTCGGCTCCAGTGACTTATATGCCCTTTCGCAGATAATACGGTTGCTGAGACACAGCGCAGGATTCTGACCTGCTTCCGAGATGTCACCGCGTGGTATTCATTTGTGATTATATATTACTTCATACATGAGCCTCCTGTCAAGACGGCAGTATGTATTTCAAAAAGAGACCCGGTATATGCCGGGTCTCATGATATGAATCGTAAGTATTATTATCTTTCAACGATAAGGGCTGTTCCCATACCGCCACCGATGCACAGTGTTGCCAGACCGTACTTGGAGTCTCTTCTCATCATTTCGTAGATCAGAGTGATAAGGATTCTGCAGCCGGATGCTCCGATTGGGTGTCCAATTGCGATTGCTCCGCCGTTTACATTGGTCTTTTCAGGATCTAAGTTCAGATCTTTTCTTACTGCCAGTGACTGAGCGGCAAATGCTTCGTTAGCTTCTACCAGGTCGATATCCTCGATAGTCAGACCTGCCTTGTCAAGAGCCTTTCTGGAAGCAGGTACAGGACCCACACCCATGATTGAAGGATCAACACCTGCTGATGCATAGGACTTGATTGTGCACAGAGGCTTGATTCCCAGTTCCTCAGCCTTTTCTTTTGACATTACAACTACTGCAGCTCCGGCATCATTGATTCCGGAAGCGTTAGCGGCAGTTACGATACCGTCTTTTTTAAATGCAGGTTTTAATTTTGCAACCTTATCAATTGTAGTTCCGAATTTAGGGAATTCATCTGTATCGAAAACGATTGGATCGCCTTTTCTCTGAGGGATTTCTACAGGTACGATTTCGTCCTTGAACTTGCCTGCCTTGATAGCTTCTTCAGCTCTGTTCTGGGAGATTACTGAGAATTCGTCTAATTCTTCTCTTGTGATTCCCCACTGTTCTGCAACGTTCTCTGCAGTGATACCCATGTGATATCCGTTGAAAGCGTCCCACAGACCGTCGTTAACCATCATGTCAACCATCTGAGCGTTGTTCATTCTTGCGCCCCATCTTGCTGAAGGCAGCGCATATGCTGTTGCAGACATGTTTTCTGCGCCGCCGGCAACGATGATATCTGCATCGCCTGCTTTGATTATCTGAGCAGCAAGCTCAACAGCTCTCAGTCCGGAACCGCATACTTTATTGATGGTCATTGCAGGTGTTTCAATAGGAAGACCTGCGTCTAAAGTCATCTGTCTTGCAACGTTCTGTCCTAAACCACCCTGCAGTACAGCACCCATAATTACTTCGTCAACCATTTCAGGCTTGATTCCTGCTCTTTCAACAGCGCCTTTGATTGCGATAGCACCGAGTTTTCTTGTAGGGATTCCCTTTAATGCTCCGCCGAAGCTTCCAATAGGTGTTCTGGCAGCACTTACGATAACAACTTCTTTCATTCTTGTGTATCCTCCTTAGATTTCTTTGTACATATAAATAACTAATACATCTTGTATACAATATTATTTAACCACAAAGCAGGAAATAAAGCAAGCACTTTTTGATAAAAAATTAACAAAAATTTTTCTCACCTCATTCCGCATATACAAAACCTTATTGAAATTGTATCATATTTAATCCAATTCGCAAATACTTTGTGTGAAAGTATTTAAATTAACAATGATCTTCTTTGAATACAGCGGTGTATTTTTCGGCCATTTTGAAGGGTTTGTAGGACATCTTTGTCTGGCGGAGGTTCTCCATTCCCATGTCTTCTTCGCGGTTTACATAAATGGTTTCTGCAGGAAGCCTCTTGCAGAATTCATTGTTTATGGCCTGATACAGGCCTCTTATTCTGTCGTCGGCCTTTTCAACATGCACTATAACTGTTTCTTTGCTGTGAGTTTGAGCAAACTCACCTAGGGTCACCGCCTCAATTTTACCATTTATTCTTATTATTCCTGACAAAAGTCCTTTGCCGACAAAAGAAAGAAGCTCTTTTATGGCTACATTTTCAAGTTCCAGGATTTCCTTCCATTCCTCCGGCGTTTCGCCTAGTTTGTACTGGTTCTTGCTCAGTATATATTCCATTATTTCAGGCACTGTTTCTTCTGTGGCTTCTTCGTATGTGAAGCTGTAGTTGCGGAGGAAATAGTTCAGATGGTTCTTTTTCTGATGCAGTTTCCGTCCGCTTAAGGCTACAAGGTCTTCCTTAAGGTAGATATAATCATCATCGTCCCTGTCGTGTTCAACATCCACATCATCTCCGAAAGTTTCTTTTAATATCGGAACGAGAGATTGTGGTATCAGACTCAGTTCGAATACCTGTCCCTTCTGTCTGAACATTGCCGCCGCCGTTTCTATTGTTTCTTTTACTTTATCAGGGTCATAACTTCCGGTTCTGGTCAGAGGGAAAGACATAAAATATTCCTCCTCCTCCGTCTCAAGAGTACCCAGTCCTGCTATGCAGAGATATTCACCTATGACCTGCCATGTCAGTTTGTGAGTATTTCTCCATATATAATTGGCAATGAACGTGTGACTGGAAGACTGATAGTCATATCCGTCAAAGTAGCTGTTTAGAAGGTCTATTTCATTTTCTGTCAGATTATTAAAGTCGTTTTCAAATATCATAACTATTTTACTATTGCCGAAATCGCCTTGAACTCCGGCACCTTTGCCCCTCCCAGTATCTCATACAATACGCTTTCGCCGCAGGTTATCACGGCTCCTTCCGTTTTCATCCGTTCAAGAGATGCTCTGTGATTTGCCATATCCCGCGAACCCAGACAGTCCACAGGCAGAAAAACTCTGTATCCATGCTCCATCAGATCCAGCGTTGTCTGCTCCACGCATATATGAGTTTCTATGCCTGTTATTATTACGGTTTTTCTTCCCGATGCTTCCAGTGCAGATCTGAACCCCGGATTCTGCCAGGCGCTGAAGGTGGTCTTGTCTATGGCTTCAAACTCACCTAGTGCTCCGGCCACACTGTCCACTGTCTGCCCCAGCCCTCTGGCATACTGTGTGGTTACAAGTTTGGGTATACCCAGTACATTCAGACCTGCGGCAAGTTTGATGATGCTTTTCTCAATTTTTTCTTTCTCTTCCATGGCCGGAAGGAGCTTTTCTTGAAAGTCTATGGCTACCAGCACGGCTTCTTCTCTTTTTATTCTTAAAATCTCTGTCATAATTTCAACTCCCATTTATCTATTTCCTTGAGTCCGTCATAATCGTTGAGGTCGTATTTCACGGCAGAAACGGTGGCATATCCCATGCGTATGAGCTTTATGTCTGCGTCCTCCGTCCATGAATCCGATTCTTCCAACGTGCCGGAATATATGTATGTTGTTTTTTCTCCACAGCTTTCAACCTGCTTAAAATTGGTGCTGTACTCTACCTTGCCCAGTCGCGCTGTCTTTACACCTCTTATTTGTTCTGCCGGAAGATTCGGTGTATTGATGCTTATTACTCCGATTTTGCCTTTGTTTTCAATGGCCGTAGGCAGGACTTCAGCCGCCAGCCTGCATGCGGCATCAAAATGCGCAGCCTGATGGCTGTTTACGGATACTGCCACAGCCGGAATTCCTTCAAGTATACCTTCTGCAGCAGCGGAAACGGTTCCTGAATACATGGTATCAGTTCCCAGATTGCCTCCGTGATTGATCCCCGAATATACTATATCAATTTCTATCCCACGGCGGCGGAGTATGTCCATACCCAGCTTGACACAGTCTGCCGGCGTGCCGTCACATTCATACGCAAGGACAGCGCCGGGTAAATATGCTTCCTTCACGGTTATTTTCCCATTGACACTGAGGGCATGGCTGCTGGCGCTTCGCTGTGTGTGCGGAGCCACCACATACACGTCACCAAAATCAGACATGGCTTCTGCCAGTGCTCTTATTCCCTCTGCGCTTATACCGTCATCGTTCGAAATCAATATGTTCATTCACTTAAATCCATTACCTTTCCTATGCTGTCATTTATGACCAGATCTGCTCTGCTGTCATAAGGTGTGGTCTGCTTATTTATCAGCACCAGATTATCTCCGTTAAAATAGCGTATAAGCCCCGCTGCCGGATAAACTACCAGAGATGTTCCCCCTATTATAAGGGTATCTGCTCTGCTTATGGCGTTTATGGCTCCCATCATGCAGCTTTCGTCCAGAGTTTCCTCGTAGAGAACCACGTCCGGTTTTACCACACCGCCGCATTTGCTGCAGTGAGGAATACCTTCTTTGCAGTTGTCCTCGTTCATTATATATTCCACATCGTAAAAGCTGCCGCAGTCCATGCAGTAGTTTCTTAGAACGCTGCCGTGAAGTTCATACACATTTTTGCTCCCCGCCCTCTGGTGCAGCCCATCTATGTTCTGTGTAACCACTGCCTTGAGTTTTCCTTCTTCTTCAAGGCGCGCAATTGCCAGATGAGCCTTGTTGGGTTTGGCATCAAGGTATATGAGATTCTTTTTGTAGTAATCAAAAAATGTCTTCATGCGCCGCATGAAAAAAGTATGGGAAAGTATCTCTTCCGGCGAGCAGCCATACTGTTGCTGCGCACTGTAAAGCCCTTTTTCGGATCTGAAGTCCGGAATATTGCTTTCTGTAGATACGCCGGCTCCGCCGAAGAACACTATTGAATCCGACCTGTCGATGATTTTTTTCAATCTGTCGTCCATTATGTCTGTCTCCTTATTATCTGCCGATTTTCGTTGCTATTATTATACCACTTATGATAAAATTTTGGTAGATTTTTAGGGAGGATACGAGATGAATAATAAAAAAGGACTTACTGCCCTGGTTCTCAGCGGAGGAGGCTCCCGCGGTGCCTATCAGGCAGGAGCGTGGCAGGCTCTTGCGGAACTGGGCATAGATATCGATATGGTTACAGGAACTTCTGTAGGAGCCATCAACGGAGCCATGGTCTGTCAGGGTGATCTTGACCTGACTGTAAAGCTGTGGAAGGAGATAGAAACACATATGGTCTTTGATGTTCCTGAAGGCAGTCAGCCTATAGACTATGCAAAGGAAATCGTCATAAACCACGGAGCCGGCACCGCCGGCCTCAGGGAACTGCTGGAAAAATATATCGATGAAGATAGGGTTCGCCAATCTTCCATGGATTATGGCCTTGTGGTGGTAGAGACCTCCGGTTTCAAGGTTCATCGCCTTTTCAAAGGCGATATACCCCATGACAAAATTATTGATTATGTCCTTGCCAGTTCCTCCGTTTTTCCGGCAGTCCACGCATGTGAAATAGACGGAAAAGATTATATTGACGGAGGTTATGTAGATGTTCTTCCCATAAAAATGGCCGTAGAAAAGGGGGCTGATCGCATTATAGCAGTCAAGCTCAATGCCATGGGCATACTGGATCACGAATCCTTTAAAAACGCTCCAAACCTTACTGTCATAGAGTCCAAATGGAATCTGGGCAACACGCTGATCTTTGATGTAAACAATGCCCGCAGGATAATGCGCCTGGGTTACCTTGACACCATGCGTGCATTCGGTGTTCTGGACGGAACATATTACGCCTTTTCCAAAAATGCTTTCAGCAGAACCGACTGTAGGCTAGCCGACGCCTGTGCTCATATTTTTGATATGGACCCTGCTGTTCTGTACACCCGATCTGTATTTATGGACAAGCTTTCTCAGTCAATAAGCCTTTCGGATCGCGAAATGGAAGAAGCTCTTTCCCACGTCAAGCGTATGGGTGAAAGCCTATCCTCTGCTGTTGCCTTTATAAAGGATATTAAAAATATTGTCAGCCAGAAAACTCTCTGCTTCCTTATAGCCGACAGCATCAAAGACAAAGGTGCTGACAGCATATTTGTAAGCCGCGCAGCAATCAGGCTTATGCCGGAGCAGGTTGCTGCTGCTCGCTTCCTGGCAAAATATAATCTTATATAAAAAAGACGATGATGGTTCATCTGCATTTTGAATCATCATCGTTTTTTCTTTATTACATCTCGTCCAATCTGTAGCAGAAAAACTTCTTTGCAGGAGTCTTGTAAAGAGCCATGGCAAGGATTGTCGCCAGAACCATTCCAACCACAAACTGACCAACATTAAACGGCGCACCCAGGAAGCCCGACAGCAAATTTCCTGCCATTACTCCATCGACTATGGCATATCCCAGAACCATTTCCAGCCCTGCCAGTACCATTCCTGCGATTTCAATCAACGGCATATTTCCAAGTTTAGCATGGTTTTTGCCTTTCTTGGCTGCAGCTTCTATGAAAGCTCCCATTATGAATCCCATGATTCCTTTTACAATAAGTGTCCATGGCGCATACATGGCATATCCTCCCAGCACATCGGCGAGGCCTGAGCCAACTCCTGATGCAAATGCACCGCCTTTTTTCCCCAGGAGCAATACGGAAAGGAAAATCATGGTATCTCCAAGGTGCACATAGCCTTGTGTAAAGGGGCTTGGAATCCTGATGCTCAAGGTTGCCACCATCACCAGGCACATCATAAGGGCTGTGAGAACCAGTTTATTTGTTTTCTCTGAACGTGTCATTTTTATTCCTCCGATAATTGTTGCATTTTTGTATTGATATGATTATAATACTACTAAAATGTTATTATTAAAATATGCAAATATATTTATTTTTATATGTACAGTTTAGGAGGTAGTCCCCTATGAAACCTATATTAGTGGATTTTTCTGACAGTTCTGCGGAATCATTATATATACAGTTATACCGCAGCATACGCGACGACATACTTTCCGGTCAGATCAGAGAAGGAGAGAAGCTCCCTTCTCTGCGAAACCTGTCACGCACATTAAATATCAGCATCACAACTACCCAGCAGGCTTACAATCAGCTTCTGGTAGAGGGATATATCGTAAGCCGGCCACAGTCAGGCTACTACGTGGCCCAGGTTCTGGGTACAGGCAAAGGCGCCTCACCGCTGTCTGAGTCTGATGAATTTTATGGTGAAGTTCTGCCTTCAGAGGAAAACCCATACATATGCGACAGCAGCTGTTTTGACTTCAACAAGTGGAAAAAATGCAGCTCAAAAGTTTTTAATGACTATTCCGATTTGCTTCTCTTCGAAAGCGACCCTCAAGGCGAAGCGGCTCTCAGGGCGGAAATATGCAAATATGTTTTTTCTTCCCGCGGTGTCAAATGCAGCCCTTCTCAGGTAGTAATAGGTGCAGGAACCCAGCAGATCACAGGTCATCTCTGCCGTATTCTCCTGGAGATGAACATACATCACGTGTCTCTGGAAAGTCCCGGATATCTCCCGGTTCACAGCATGTTTTCAGATGGTGGCTTCACTATTTCACACATACCTGTAACATCCGAGGGCATTGAGATTTCAAAACTGCCTATAAACATTCCTTCGGCGGTATACGTAAGCCCTTCCAATCAATTTCCCACCGGCGCCGTAATGCCTGTAGGAAAGAGAAACAAACTTCTGGACTGGGCTGCAGATAATGACAGCATAATTATCGAAGACGATTATGACAGTGAACTGCGTTATTTCGGGAAACCGGTCCCTGCTCTGCAGAGTCTGGACAAATCCAGCAGGGTGGTATATCTTGGGTCTTTTTCATCTACGCTGTTCCCGGCTGTGAAAATCTCCTATATGGTTCTGCCTGAGCCTATGGCCGCCATCTTCAGCAAAATCAAATACAGATATACCCAGACCTGCTCAAAGGCCGAACAGCTTACGCTGGCTCTTTTTATGGAACAGGGCTACTATAATACCGGCATAAGGAAGCTTCGCAGTCTTTATTCTCAGAAGCTGGCTTTGACCATGCAGGCGCTGGCATCGGTGCCCGGCCCGAAAATAACGCCTACAAACACTCAATCAGGCATCAACCTTATCATAAGGGTTCGTACAAAAAAAACAGCCGATGAACTTTGCCATGAAGCAAAGTCCATCGGTCTGCAGGTGGTTCCCATGTCAGACATAACCGATCAGGATACTGCAGCTCTGATTTTCTATTACAGCAAGCTTCCTATAGGGCAAATAGATACGCTTATCCGAAAGCTGGCTGAACTCTGGTCATCTAACTGAGTTCAAATCCCGTATCGTCGGCGGAGAGATGAACCTCTCCGTCTTTTGTTACAAAGATGGCTTCAACACCGTCGGTATCTTTTATCAATTCAGCAGCCTTCCGGTAGCCCAGAGCCAGGCATGAGGTGCTGAGTCCGTCGCAGTATGCCGAGTCTCCTTTGTCGGCTATTACCGTCACTGACAGCAGGTCGGTATCTGCCGGATATCCTGTCTCAGGATTCAATACATGGTGATATCGCACACCGTCAATTTCAAAATATCTTTCGTAAGTTCCGGAAGTCACAACAGTCTTGTCTCTGCATGGCAGAATCCCCAGAAGCTGCCCGCTTTCGGAGGAAGGATCCTTTATCCCTATCTTAAACAGCTCCCCGCTGCTTTCTGTCATACTTTGCCCTTTCTCTCCTATGGCTACTATATTTCCTCCAAGATCCACAATGGCAGAGGTCACGCCCTGTTCTTCAAGGTACCGAGCCACCTTATCTGCGATATACCCTTTGGCTATTCCTCCCAGATCCAGCTGAGCCTCCGGATCTGCCATGCGCACAGTGTTTCCTTCTATGATTATGCCTCTGTAATCTACATGAGATACTGCCTCTCTCAGCAGATAGTCCTCCGGCACTTTCCCTGTATGTTCTCCTTCATCGTCCTGCCCGTGAAAATCCCATATATCGCTTACGGCGCCTATGGTTATATCAAAGGCTCCCTCTGATTTTTCTCCGAACTCAATGCCCTTTTCTATCACTTCTATTGTTTCGTCTCTTACTGTCACAGCCTGCCCGCCGGCATGATTTATCTTGTAAACATCGCTTTCTTCTATGGTTTTGCTGAGTATTTTCTCGTAGCTGTCACATATTTTAAAAGCGTCGGTTATGGTTATCAGAGCATCCTGACGTTGTTCTTCTTCACTCTTTTCCTCCATTCCATCCATGGAGTAAATCGTTATCCTGCATATGGTATCAAGATGAAAACTTGTTTTTTCAATTCCCTGATTATTGGATTTGGATGCACAGCCTGTTTGTGGTATAATAAGCAGTGAAAGTATAATCAGTAGCGCGGTAAATTTTTTCATAGCTGTAACCTTTCTTAAAGGAGTTTTTTATGATAAAAAAAGCGGATATCGCTCTTTTCTTTTTATTGCTGGCAGCGGGGCTGGTCGTGTCCTTTGCGTCTCTCAGCGCAGACACAGGGGACAAAGTTCTGATTACCGTCAGCGGCGAAACCTAC
Organism: Firmicutes bacterium UBA1702; assembly: GCA_002320005.1. Taxonomy (GTDB): domain Bacteria; phylum Bacillota; class Clostridia; order Peptostreptococcales; family Anaerovoracaceae; genus Fimisoma. The sequence continues at coordinate 71,746 of DCJK01000046.1, read as the reverse complement.
GGCACCTATGATCTTTCAAAGGATCAGACCATCCATGTGAGCCATGATGGTCACACCAATAATATTACCATAAAAGATGGCAGCGTTTCAATGTCTTATTCTGACTGCGCAAATCAGGTGTGTGTGCATACCGGTGCCATATCTCAGACCAAAGACTCCATCGTCTGTCTTCCTAACAGAGTCATGGTGGAAATAATCGACAGCAAGGCGGGAGGTGATGTAGATGTCATCTCAGGCTGACAGAAGTTATGCGTTGCGAACCAAAAAGATGGCCCTCAGCGCCATCCTTGCGGCTCTTGCCATGATTCTTTCCTATGTTGAAGCCATGGTACCCATGCCTGTTCCCATTCCCGGAATAAAACTGGGACTGGCTAACCTGGTTATCCTTCTGGCGATATACAGGCTGGGCTTCAAATATGCCCTTGCCATAAACTGTATCAGAATATTTGTAACCGGCCTGCTATTTACCGGTGTTTTCGGAATCCTGTATTCACTTGCCGGCGGACTGCTGAGCCTGCTTGTCATGTATCTGCTGTACAGAACAGAAATATTCAGTATGGTTGGAGCCAGCATGGCCGGCGGAGTCGCACATAATCTCGGACAGCTTCTTACTGCGTGCCTGATAATGTCCAATATACGGCTCATGTCCTACTTTGCTGTGCTCCTCTTTGCAGGAATGGGCAGCGGAATTCTAATGGGAATAGTCGCATGGCTGGTCTGCCAAAGGCTGCCTCATCTGAAAATATAAAAGCAAGGAGTTCTTTATGAAGCTAAACAGAATATGGGCGATATTTTTCAGCCCTACAGATACAACAAAAAAGGTCGTAATGCATATGGCTGTATCAGTGTCTCGTCTGGCGATATGTCCCGTATTGCAATACGATTTCACTCTTCCTGAAGGACGTCAGAGCTTCCCCCACACGGAGCAAGGTGACCTTGTAATCTTTGGAGTTCCCACCTATGCCGGAAGAATTCCCAATGTGCTTCTCAGATATCTTGATACAATAAAAGGCAGCGGCGCTATGGCCGTGCCTCTTGTAACTTTCGGAAACAGAAATTTTGACAATTCTCTCATAGAACTGCGCGACATACTGGAAAAGGCAGGGTTTGCCACTGTTGCCGCCGCTGCCGTTGCTTGTGAGCATTCTTTTTCTTATTCCCTTGGTGCGGGTCGTCCTGACGGGGAAGATCTTGCCCAGATTACTAACTTCGCGCAAAAGCTCTATTCCGGAATCTGTCGTATTGAGAAGCCTGAACATCGCATATCCGTTCCCGGCATTCCCGGCACCTACGGCGGGTATTACAAGCCTCAGGACAGATACGGAAAATTTATCGACATACGAAAGGTCATACCTCATGTATCGGAATCCTGTACCGGCTGCGGCCTGTGTGCTTCAATATGCCCTATGGGCTCAATAGATTCCGGCGATATCAGGCATATGACAGGAATCTGCATAAAATGCGGAGCCTGCTTTAAAAAATGCCCTGCCTCCGCCCGTTATTTTGATGATGAGGGATATCTCTATCACAAAAGAGAGCTGGAAGAGTTATATAAAAGAAGGGCGCCTAACAGTTTTTTTCTCTGAACCATGCAACTATGACTCTTGAAGCGCCGTAGGTATCATTCCATACAGGTTCTTTTGAAAGTCTGTCACCCAGCTCATTATACCAGCCTTCAAATTCGTAGCCTTCTTCCGGCTGTGCCACATACTGCTGCAGGCCCGGTTCAATTTTCAGACCTACGTAACCGCCCTTTCCGGCCTCCAGGTCAAGATGAAATCTTCCTTCGCATCCCGGTGCCAGAGCGCTTATAAATTTTAAAGGATTGCCTGTGCAGTCAAGCTTTTCGATTCTCTTGTTATTGGTTAAGTCCAACTCTGTAAGCATGTTGTTCCGCACATACAGTTCGGTTATTTCTTCTCCTCTGGAAACATCCAGCTTTTCCAGCCGGCTGTCACTCATGTTGACAATCTCTTTTTTTTGTTCTTCCATAGTCATCCTCCGCTTCCGGAAACATCTCATGTGATATTTCCTACATAATAAAAAGAAGGCGTATTCATGAATACGCTCTCCTTAAAAGTCTGTTTTGATTAAAGCGGGCAAACGTTTATTGCTCGCATCTTAGCGCTGTTTTTAGGGTCAGCCTCTACATCAAAAGTAACTTTTTGGCCTTCGGCTAATGTTTTGTAACCTTCAATCTGAATGGCAGAAAAATGAACGAATACGTCTCCGCTGCCATCATCGTTGGAAATAAAACCGAAGCCCTTTTCAGGGTTAAACCATTTTACTGTACCGTTGTTCATCCGGGTACCTCCGTAAGTAAAAATTCAGTACCCATATAACAACGAGCCCCTTATCATGAATACTTTTTTCTATTATGGCATAAAATTGTTCTAAAGTCAATACAAAACCACTTTATGAAGAGCAAAGGCTCCTCTCGCCCTTGGCGTGAGGAGCCTGATATTTTTATGAGAAAGGTCGCTCTCTTAAGCTTCTTTTGCTTCTGCTGCCGGTGCTGCAGGAGCTGCCGGTTTTCTTTTTGCTCTCATGTTAATGATAGCGCCTGTAGGGCACTCTTTTGCACAAAGTCCGCAGTTCTTGCACTTTTCAGGGTCTATCATTGCATGGTTGTCTTCAACCTTGATAGCCTCAAATTTGCATACCTTTTCGCACTTTTTGCATCCGATACATCCGTTGGAGCAGGCTTTTCTTGTCTTTGCGCCCGGATCCTTGGAGTTGCACTGAACGATAACCTTGTTCTTTGCAGGAGCAATGCGGATAACATGGTTAGGGCACTGCTTTGCACAGATTCCGCAGCCTACGCACATTTCTCTGTCAACAACGGCAACACCGTTGCACACTTTGATTGCGCCATAAGGACATGCTGCTTCGCAGTCTCCCAGTCCCATACATCCGTGAGCACAAGCGCTGAGACCTCCGAATAACTGCTTTGCTGCAGAACAGGTTCTGAGTCCCTGATATTCCATAATGGTCTTAGCTGCGTCTTTATTTCCGTTACACATAACAACGGCAACCTGAGGTTCTGCTGAACCTGCATCAATGCCGAGGATTGCTGCCAGCTTTCCAGCAACATCAGCTCCTCCTACAGGGCACTTGGAAGCACCGATGGAAGGATCAGCTGCAAGGGCGTTGGCATAGTCGTCGCATCCTGCAAATCCGCAGGCACCACAGTTGGCTCCGGGCAGTTCTGCTCTCAGGTTGGATACGGTCTCATCTACAGGTACATAGAATACTTTTGATGCGATAGTCAGGATAACAGCAAATACGAAGCCTACTGCCACTACCAGCAATACGGGTATTAAAATGTTCATATTATTCGCCTCCTTATCCTATACCAGACCGCCGAATCCCATGAATGCCAGGGATAACAGCGCTGCAGTAACCAATGTTATAGGTGCGCCCTGGAAAGCCTTTGGAATAGCCGGGTTATCATCAATTTTGCTTCTCATTCCCGAGAAGATAATCATTGCCAGCAGGAAGCCGACACCGGCACCGAAGGAGTTAACCAGAGACTGGAGATAATTGTATCCGTCATCAATGTTGCTGATACATACGCCCAGTACTGCGCAGTTTGTTGTAATCAGAGGAAGGAATACACCCAGCGCCTTGTGAAGGGAAGGTATAAACTTCTTCAGAGCCATTTCTACAAACTGTACAAGAGCGGCTATGATGAGGATGAATACTATAGTCTGTAAGTAAGCTATATTCAGCGTGTTGAGGATCTGCATGATAGGCCATGTTGCAGCAGTTGCAAGTACCATTACGAATATAACGGCAACACCCATACCTACAGCGGAATCCATCTTTTTGGATACGCCCAGGAACGGACAGATACCCAGGAATTGAGCCAGAACATAGTTGTTTACTAAAATGATTCCTACAAGAATAGTAAAGTAACTCATTATGCTTCAACTCCTTTCTCTAATTCGGCAATGCACTTTTCCTGCTGACAGATAGAAGCCATTGCACATCCCTGACAGCCGAAGCTGCCCTTAACTCCCTTGCCTTTAGTGGCAAAGTTGATAGCTGCGATAGCACATGCGTAGATAAAGAATCCACCCGGAGCCAGAGCAATGATCATCATAGGATGAGCGCTCAGCCAAGGAAGAGCAAATCCGAAGATTGTTCCTGCTCCTATGAGTTCTCTTACTGCACCGATAGCTGTCAGTGAAAGAGTAAATCCGATACCCATTCCGACACCGTCTAAAGCGGAATCAAGAACATTGTTCTTTGATGCGAACATTTCGGCTCTTCCGAGGATGATGCAGTTTACTACAATCAGCGGGATAAACAATCCCAGTGAGTTGTACAGGGAAGGCACGAAAGCCTGCAGTACAAACTGTACAACCGTTACGAATCCTGCGATTACTACTATGTAGCACGGGATTCTTACTTTATCAGGTATGATCTTTGCCAGCAGTGAAATAACTATATTGGAGCATATCAGTACGGCCATTGCGGAAACACCCATACCTGCACCATTTAAAGCGGAGCTGGTGGTAGCCAGAGTAGGACATGTGCCCAGCAGCAGCACCAGGTTAGGGTTTTCCTTGATTATACCTTTAGTCAAGATGCTCAATTTGCTTGTTTTCTTTTCCATTATTCAGCACCTCCTACCATTTTATATTGTTCAAGAGCTGCATAAACGCCTGCGTGAACGCCGTTGGAGGAAATGGTTGCACCACTTACGTGGTTTACGCTTGGATCAGCCTTAGCACTCTTATCTGTCAGTTCGGTAAGGCCTTTGTACTGTTCCAGGTGTGAAGGGTCGTGAGCTTTGGTTCCCAGACCCGGAGTGTCTCCGTGTTCAGTTACCTTTACGCCGGTTATAGCACCGTCTGCGTCAATTCCAACCATTTCGGTAAGTATTCCACCGAAGGATTTAGTCTTTACGGTGATTACCATTCCTGCTCCGTTATCTGCTATATAACAGTCTGCCACATACAGCTTGTTTTCTTCCAGTACTGCCAGATCTCCGTCATATTCGGTGAATCCGTCAGCTGCCGGAAGAAGCTCTGCTCTTGCAGCGTCTGCAGTAGCTTTTGCATTTTCTTCTATAATAGGCGCTGTGATGGAATTTACAAATGCCAGAGCAAATGTAATAACAAGACAGATGCCTACCAGTACAACGACAGGTGCAATATATTCTTTAAATGTATTATTATTTTTCATTTTTCTTTGCACCTCCATACATTCTCTTCTGGCAGAAGTTATTGATCAGCGGTGTCAGACAGTTCATGATAAGGATTGAGAATGATACGCCTTCAGGGTACTGGCCCCAGAGTCTTATCAGCATCGTTATCAGACCGCAGCCTATGCCGAATATAACCTTTCCCATAGGAAGAAGCGGTGAAGTAACATAGTCAGTTGCCATAAAGAATGCACCTAACATCACGCCGCCGGCCAGTACATGGAAGATTGCCATCTGCAGGGCGTTTCCGTCACCTGTCACTCCGTAGTAAATCGCTGCAAATACGAAAACGGTTCCGATGAAGCAGCAAGGGATGATAGGACTGATAACCTTTTTCCAGATCAGGAAAATTCCGCCGATGAGCAGTGCGATAGCACTCACTTCACCCATTGAGCCTCCGATGAAGCCCAGGAACATTTCCATATTGTTAGGCAGTTCTCCGCCACCTTCTGCAAGGATTCCCAGCGGGGTTGCCGTTGAAGTCGCATCTGCGGCCATTCTTGGAAGAGGCCATGTTGTCATTTCTGTTGCGAAGGAAATGAACAGCACGATTCTTGCAGTTATTGCAGGGTTAACAGGGTTCTTTCCAATGCCGCCGTAAAGCTGCTTGACAACGATGATTGCTACAAAGCATCCAACCACTGCAATCCAGTAAGGCAGTCCGGCAGGTACGTTGAAAGCGATGAGCACGCCGGTTACAATGGCACTCAGGTCGCCTACTGTCTGTCTTTTCTTCATCAGCTTGTTGTATGCCCATTCAAAGAACACGGCAGATACAACGCAAACCAGAGTAAGTGAAATAACTCTTGCTCCGAACACATAAATACTTACCAGGAATGAAGGTATCAGAGCCATAACTACCATGGCCATGATTCTGGTTGTATCTATGTTGCTCACAATATGAGGAGCTGATGATACAACTAAATTACTGTATGTTTTCTTTTCCATTACTTAATTCCAGCCTCCTTTACAACAGCTTTTCCAAGCTTATTTGTGAAGCCCAGAGGTCTTCTGGCCGGACATATGTAAGAGCAGCTTCCGCATTCCATGCACTGCATAACCTTCAGGTCTGAAAGCGCCTGTGCATCTCTTCTCTCATATGCATCTGCCAGAGCAGTAGGGATCAGTTTGAAAGGACATGCCTGGTGGCATCTGCCGCAGTTGATGCATGCGGTTTCTTCCTTGACCAGTGACTGTTCCTTTGAAAATGCAAGAATAGCATTGTTATTCTTAACTATAGGCATCTCGTCAGAGAAGATAGCTCTTCCCATCATAGGTCCGCCCATGAGAATCTTTCTTGGTTCCTGTTTGTATCCGCCGCAGAAAGCTATGACGTCATTTATCATAGTTCCGATAGGGGCGATTACATTTTTAGGTTCTGCAACGGCATCGCCGTCTACAGTCATTCTCTTGGAAACCAGAGGCATACCTGTTCTGAAATATTCTCCTACCTTTGCAAAGGTAGTGACATTTGAAAGGATAACTCCCAAATCTGCAGGAAGCACGCCTGCATTCATGGTCTTTCCTGTGATTTCGTAAACCAGAACTCTTTCAGCTCCCTTAGGATATCTTGCCTGAAGTTTGAAAGTCTTGATGTTGGTGATTCCCTTATCAGCCAGGGCTTTGTCAAGATGAGCAATGGCGTCCGGCTTGTTTTCTTCGATTCCGATGAATCCTTCGTCAAGGCCGATATACTTCATTGCCAGCTGCATACCGCTGATGAGGTCTTCCGTATCCTCCAGCATAAGTCTGTGGTCGGAAGTGATGAAAGGTTCACACTCTGCTGCGTTTACGATAAGTGTGTGAACTTCATCGATGTTTCTTGGATTGAATTTGATGTGTGTCGGGAATGATGCTCCTCCCAGACCTACCAGGCCGCTATCTCTGATGGCTTTTACAAAACCTGCCAGATCATCAACCTGAGGCGGCTTTATTCCCTCGTAAATTTCCTGTTTCTTGTCCGTTTCAATAACAACCAGTGTGTCATTGCCGCCTACCGCGGATCTCTGCTCTTCAAGAGCAATGACTGTGCCTGAAACGCTGGAGTGAATCGGAGCACTGACAAAAGCGTCAACGTCACCGATAAGCTGTCCTACTTTGACATAGTCGCCCTTTTTCACTAAAGGCTTGCAAGGTGCTCCAATATGCTGAGACATGGAAATTTTTACGACATCCGGTACAGGCATTACTTCTGTTGCACAACCGGCAGTGTGCTTGTAATGACTCACATGGATGCTCTGTAAATGTTTGCGACTCATTTTGTTGAGACCTTCCTTTCTATAGTTTATACATAATCATACGCAATACATTATACAACAAAGCTTTGCAAAAATCATCAAAAATTTTCGTTTCTTGGCGTGAAGATTAACTTTAGCGAAAATGAAGCAAAATGCCATGTTTGTAAAGGTAAATCAAAACACAAAAAGTCTGCAGCATTTTTTACCGGCGGTGCTCCTCAAAGAGACCCGCCGCAAATGCTGCAGAGCACAAATTTTATTTTTTCAACTATAATTTGCCCACCTTTATCATGTAGTCTTCTGTTAATCCTATGACTTTTTCCCGGGCTTTCCTTCTTTCCATAATATACTCTATAGTTTCCCTGTCGATTATTTCTCCCGGACAGGCTATAGGTATTCCCGGCGGGTACGGTATAATTGACGAGGCGCATACCCTTCCGTCAGCTTCCTCAAGAGGAATCATCTCCTTATCTGCAGGAACTCCTTTCCACTGAAGCTTTTTACTTAGCGCCGCAGGCTGAACTGCAGCCGCAGCGCTGCTGCCCTGCCTTTCCCGTGATATTTCCTCAAGAGCTCTAAGCAGCCTCTGATAGTCCTCTCGCGTGTTTCCGATTCCCGTCATACACATTATCAGATTGCCTGCTACCAGTTCTATAAAGATGCCTTTTTCTATAAGCAGTTCCTCAAGGGTATTTCCGTTGAGACCCAGAGAAGACATATCGAGATTTATCTTTGTCATATCCAGGTTTTCCGCCTGCATGACTGACAGACCTCTTATTTTTTTTGATTCTTTGTAGAAAAAGTTTATATTTTCTCGCCATTTGTCAAACAATTCTTGCCCGCATTCCGAAATAAGACGAGCATTTATATCCAAGCTCGCCATAAGCGGATACGAGGGGCTGGAACTTTCAAACAGCTGCAGCTTGTCCTCCAGGTCCGTAAGATCCACTCTATCGGAGCAGACATTCAGAATTGCCGTCTGCGTGAATGACGCCAGCGTCTTATGAGTGCTGTTTATTATCAGATCAGCCCCGGATTCTTCGGCTGACGCCGGAAAGCCATGGCCGTCGAAAAATTTAAGATGTGCGCCGTGAGCCTGATCCACTATAAGAACTTTGCCTCTGCGGTGAACTTCTTCAGCGATAGCCTCAATATCACTGCATATTCCGTAATAATTGGGACTTGCAAGAATCACCGCCTGACTGTCGGGGTTCTTATCCAGTGCATAAGCAATGTCTTCCGCCTGAATTTCTCCTGTAATTCCATATTCTTCAATAATCTCAGGATACACATACACCGGCTGTATTTCTCCGGGTACCAGGGCGTTAAATGCCGATTTATGACAGTTCCTTGCCATTACCAGCTTTCCTCCCCTGCCTACAGACGCCAGTATGGAGGCAAGAATGCCTGCAGAGCTTCCGTTGACAAGAAGATATGATTTCTTTACTTCGTAAAGCCTGCGATACTCTTCCATGGTTTCGGCAATTACGCTTTCTGCCTGGAAAAGGTTGTCCGCTCCCGGAATTTCTGTTATATCGCAATCCATTATGCTGCCCAGAAAATTTCCATACCCATGCTCCTTATATATACGCGATCCTTTATGCCCCGGCATATGAAACGACACCGGTTTTTCAGCTGCATGCTCTTGCAGAAAACTTGTAATACCCTTGTCCACTTATGATACGAACCTTTCCTTAATGCTTATATTTTTTATGGTCTATTCATCAAATCCGGCAGAGGTCGCCTTGTCAAACACTGCTTTTATAGCCTCAGACGGTTCTTTGTCCAGCAGAGTTACCACAACAGCTGCCGCAAGACCTGCTGCAAATCCCGGAATTATTTCATATATGCCCGAGGATGACATAAATGCCAGCCAAAGGACATCCACTACAGCTCCGGTGGCCACACCTGCAACAGCACCTTTATATGTGAATCTCCGCCAGAAAAGAGACAATATTATTGCAGGGCCAAAGGCTGAACCAAAGCCCGCCCATGCATTTTCTACCAGGTTCATTATAGCCTGAGCACCCTCAGCCTTGCTGGAAGCTATAATGTACGCGATTACAGCCACGATCAGAACCACGCCGCGCCCTACCCAGAGAACCTCTTTCTCGCCGGCATTTTTCCTGATTATAGGCTTATATATATCTGATGTGAAAGAACTGGATGCCACCAGCAGTTGTGAATCAGCCGTAGACATGGAGGCGGCCAGAATTGCCGCCATAAGTATACCTGCAATGAATGCCGGGAACAGTTTTCTGGCAAAAGCGATAAAGACCGTTTTCTGTGCACCTGCAGTAAGAAGTTCCTCTGCCAGAAGCATTCTTCCGAAATAAGCTATCAGACATGTAGCCCCCAGCGACAGTACTACCCATATAATTGCAACTGTTGCACTCTTCTTTATCATGGATGGCTTTTCTACCGACATAAATCTAACCAGAATGTGTGGCATTCCGAAATATCCAAGGCCCCATGCCAGACCGCTGACAATATCTTTCCATCCGGAAGCCAGGAGACCTGTTCCGAAATCGCAGGTGACAACCTGTCCACTGGCTGCGTCAGTATAAGTATATACCGTTTCCAGTGCCGATGCGTCCGGATTCTGCGTTGCAACAATTACTATAGGTACAGTCATTACGGCAGCCAGCATGAGAAGTCCCTGGAAAAAATCCGTCCAGCATACAGCCTTGAAGCCTCCAAGGAAAGTGCAGGCCAGCATGGCCAGTGCAAAGATTATCATCGCCTTGTCTGTTTCCAGGAAAGGGAATACAGTGGTGAAAACCGATGCCCCCGCTACAAAGCCTGATGCAACGTATACTGTGAAGCACGCAAAAAATATTATTGCGCAGATTATCTGCAGCGTATTGCTTTCGGCGAGGAATCGGTTGCTCAGATACTGGGGTACGGTTATTGCGTCCCCGGCCGCTTTAGAAAACTTTCTCAGTCTTCCGGCCACAAAAATCCAGTTGGCCGCTGTTCCCAGCGCCAGCCCTATACCTATCCACATCTGGCCGAAGCCAAAAGCCATGATGCTTCCCGGAAGTCCCATCAGAAGCCATGCCGACATATCCGATGCCTGAGCTGACATGGCCGTTACCCATGGACCCATGGATCTTCCTCCCAGGAAGAATTCTTTTTCCCCGTTGGTTTTTCTGTCTTTGAGGAAGAAGAATATACCTATACCCACTATGGCCGCAAAATACAGAATGAAAGCGGCAATCTCTGCATTGAACATTTTTATCTCCTTTTGCTGTTTATGTGTTTTAGAGGTTAAGTCCTCTGCTTATATTTCTCATAAAGTCCTGTACGTTTGTTACTATTCCCTTTGCTGAAAGGCTTCCTCTGTCGCTCAGCTTGTTTGCAGCAAAGTCTGATGTGTCCACCATATAAAAGTAAACCGGTCTTATGGTGCCGTCAGCCATAACCCTGTATGTAGGCGTCATGTTTCCGGCAGCTATGGTATGTAAAACCGTTGCCATACCTATAACCGTAGTAGCCTTTCTGATATGGCTCCTGATGGTATCCTGTCCTTCGTATGCATGCTCAAAGACTTCGGGCAGAGGTCCGTCATCCCTGATGGAGCCGTTAAGCACAAAAGGAACATTGTTTTTGACACAGTTATAAATTATTCCGTTGTCTATTCCCTCGCCTCTGATAAATTCAGGTATGGATCCATAAGTGTTTATGGAATTTATGGTGTCCAGATGATTGTAATGTCCCATATCATGAAGTTTCTGGTTTCTGATATCACAGCCCAGGGCTGTTCCCAGGTAAGCACCCTCCAGGTCATGGGTTGCAAGGGCGTTTCCTGCGAGAAGGGCCTGGCAGTATCCCTGGCTTATCAGTTCTCCCATAACTCTGCGGGCCTCCACATCAAAGCTGCAGGCAGGTCCCAGAACCCATACAACATATCCGTTATTTTCTTTTTCGTGTTTCAGGAGTTCCGTAAGATTTTCATAGTCATAAGTAAAAGATGTTTCGCGGCTTCTGCTCTGTCTGAAGGCAAAGGTGTTTTTCTCCTGTTTCTCTTCTTGTGTTACCCAGCAGTTATCATGAACATATATGCCCTCACTTCCGTCTTCGGTTCTTCCCACTACCACCATATCATCGGTCTTGATGTTTCTGAATTCTACAATCCTTATCTTTTCTCCATCCCATACAGGTACAGCATCCATTCTGCTGTCCTCTGCCAGATGCCATTTCCCGTTTATTTTAAAGTATTCCGGAAATATGGAGGTGGCATGAAATCCTTTAGGCGCAGCCTTGGCGTGAGGTGCTCTCTCCAATCTGGCATCAGGAGCATTTACAAGTCTTTCCTCCGTAAAATCCGGCTCAATATATTCAGCTAATTTAAAACTCATTGTCATTACCTCTTTTCTGCTTTTACATGGTTGATTGTAACACAATTTTGGCAGGAATAAAATACAAACTTAATTCTGTACTGTTTTTAAGAATTTATATTTAATATATGACAATTTATATTGAAATTTAAAGGTTTATTTAGTATACTTAATTCTGTACTAATAGTTGTATTAAAAATAAAACATTTTAAAGGAAATCATATGAAAAAGAAAAATTCAAAGAATACCAAAGGAAAAATCGTATCCGCCGCATGGCAGCTATTTTATCAGCAGGGATATGACGACACAACCATCGATGAAATAGTTGAAGCTTCAGGGACCTCAAAGGGCTCTTTCTATCACTACTTTGACAGCAAAGATGCGCTGCTCACTTCCCTTTCCTATCTTTTCGACGAAAAGTACGAGGAGCTTATCGAAACCATGGATCCGTCCCTTTCTCCTCTGGACAAGCTGGTCCTCATGAATCGTGAGCTCTTTCTTATGATTGAAAACACTGTTTCTGTCACACTGCTGGCTCAGCTTTTTTCCACTCAGCTGGTTACCAAAGGCGAGCGTCATCTGCTGGAGCCCGAAAGGACTTATTACAAGCTCCTCCGCCAGATCGCCATAGAAGGTCAACAGCGGGGAGTATTCAGAGAAGACCTGTCAGTAAACGACATAACCAAGGCCTATGCAGTTTTTGAACGCGGAATAATGTATGACTGGTGCCTGTGTAACGGCAACTATTCGCTGTGCCAGTATTCATCCACCATGCTCCCTCTGTTTCTCAAAGGCTTCTGCAGATAAAAACAGAGCCTTGTGTTTCTGAAGCTCTCTGCTTCAGATTCATCAGGCTCTTTTTTTCGGATGTTATTTGTTTCGTTTTTTCCTGTCGGAATCCTTCAGGATGCATGTAATGTGGCTATGCCGCCAGATTGCTGCGTACAGGCTTGATTATTGCCGGCAGCACCAGGCCAAAGGCAATAGCCTTGCCGATACAGATGGCAAATCTCGGAAGCAGTCCACCAAGAATAAGCGCCGGAGTATAATAGCCGTATATATGGCTGTCTATGTAAATTGCACCTGTATTAAGAATGGTTATTACAAGTTCACACGCTATTACAGCTGCCATGACCTGCCTGCCGGTCATTTTAAAATCGTATTTCTTTGCCCATATACCGGCCATAAGGCCGCATACCACATATGGCAGCATCCATATAAGTGTGGTTGCCGAAAATCCGTAGCGGAGCATCTGGTAAATAAAGGTTCCCATTCCTCCCACAATCATTCCGTCCACAGGTCCGAAGAGAAACGCGCTCAGGAGAATAGGTAAGCTCTCAAAAGTTATTTTAAGGCTTCCGAAGTCCAGAGATGTGTACCCTAAAACAGCGCACATGGCAATCATAACAGCGTTAATGGTTAATTTTTTCATTTTGTCAGACATAATAAAAAACTCCTTTCTGTCTATGCTACAGAAAAGAGCTTCTTTTCTTTAATGTAGCAGCGGACGCAGACACAGCACCGCGAGACATATCCGATATCAATGTCTCTTCGTCCGTCGGCAACATCCCATCCGGCGGCACTTGACGCGCTGGCCTTACTCTGACTATTTGTTTTCATAAATATTATATATGTTCCGAAGCATTTGGCAAGTGATTTTTGCTCAGGAACTTCTTAAAATTCTTTTTTCTCCATTATTTTTACGCTGATTCCAAAAGAAACAACCAATATGACTGCCACAGCTGCTGCTGCAATAAGTGCAGCCAGCATGCCGTTTATTTCCCCGAAGGTCCCGATGGCTGCCATTATTCTTGTTCCTCTGCTTCCTGAAAGCAGTACACCTCCCCCGCCTATAAGGGCTGCTATGCTCAGGAGGACGAATCTTCCTTTTTGAATTCCGAACTTGAAGTTTACAGGTATAAGCACAGCTATAAATAGGGCGGATATGGCCATCCCTACTCCGGTTATTACCAGAATCGATCCCAGCGGTGCTCCTCCGCCTCCAAAGCCTGCTGCTCTTAATACCACTGTCATTATTGCCCCCAGTAGTGTCCCTCCAAAAGCATAAATTACGGAAATCACATACTTTGAAAGGGCGAGCTGCCGGCGGGTCACAGGCATTGTCAGGGCAAAAGTTTCCCAGGCGCACATCTCATCCAGCGCCATATTGTTTATTACCAGAACGGCAGCATATATGGTGCACATTATTATCAAGGTTCCCTCTGCAGCATTGGCAAAACATACTCCGAAAATAACCACCATAAACAGCAGAACTTTCCCCTGAGTCATTGCATTATATAAGTCTTTTAAAATTAACCCCTTCATTTTCTTTCTCCTTTCACATAGAGAAGCATTATTTCATCTATGGTAGGCGTATCTATAATCATTTCAGGATATCTTGCAGCTGCCCTCCTGCGATCTCCCGTCAGAACGCTGCATTGATAGTCTTCTATACGCCATGCCAGCTTATCTTCTGCACATATATTTTCAAAATCTCTTTTGCTGCATTTTATTACGCCATACTGATACAGCAATGTATCCTTAGGCATGCAGAATATAAGTCTTCCTTTATGAATGAATGCGATATAGTCAGCTATCTTTTCCAGATCCGAGGTGATGTGCGAAGACAGCAGAATGGCATGATTTTCCTCCTGCATAAAGTCCATAAATATGTCCAGTATGTCGTCACGTACTACCGGGTCCAGCCCCGAGGTGGGTTCATCCATAATCAGAAGTCTTGCATTATGAGAAAGCCCTATTGCAAGATTCAGTTTCATTTTCATTCCTGTACTGAAATCTTTTATCGCTTTCTTGTGAGGCAGCGAAAACTTTTCCATGCATTCCTCAAAAGTTTTCTTGTCCCAGTTCTCGTATATCGCTTCACAGATTTTTTCTATTTTGTCCGCGTCAAGACCCTGGCTGAAGTGGAGAGAATCAAATACGACTCCCACCTCTTTGCGTATTCCTGACGGATCCTCTTCCATTCTTTTTCCAAAGAACTCGACTTCACCTTTATCCCTGTGCAGGAGATCCACAGCTGCTTTAATGGTGGTGGTCTTTCCTGCACCGTTTTCCCCTATAAGACCTACAACCGCACCTTCCGGTACGGCAAGTTCTATGTCTTTAAGGCAGAAATCGTCGAAATTCTTGCACAATCCGCTTATTTTCAATGCTTCTGCTGCCATAAGTGTTATTCCTCCTCATAAAACATCTTCATCAATTCCTGAAGTTTTTCCAGCCCAACTCCGCAGCGCCTTGCCGATTCAACCGCCTTGGCCAGATATTCCTCTGTTATGCGCTGCTGCTCCTCCTGCCACAATTCGGTTCCTGAAGAAGAGATAAAGCTTCCTTTTCCTACAGAAGTCTGTATAAATCCGTCCCTCTGCAGATCCTCGTAAGCTCTCTGAACAGTAATTACGCTTATGTGAAGCGCTTTAGCCAATGCGCGCATCGAAGGGATAGGATCACCCGGTCTTAAAGTGCCGTCTATGACCTGAGCTTTGACCTGTGCTGTAATCTGCTCATAAATGGGTGTGCCGGATGAATTGCTGATTATGATATCCATTAGGTAAACCTCCCGGGAAAATAAATAGTGTACTTATTGGATAAGTACACTATATTACACTTATATACACTTGTCAATAGAGAATTGTATATTTATTTTATAACATCTACGCCCATGTATTTTCTCAGAGCCTCAGGAATGACTACAGAGCCGTCTTCCTGCTGATAGTTCTCAAGAATAGCCGCAACAGTTCTTCCTACTGCAAGACCTGAACCGTTGAGAGTATGAACGAATTCGGCCTTTCCGGTCTCTTCATTTCTGTAGCGTATGTTTGCTCTGCGTGCCTGATAGTCCTCGAAGTTACTGCAAGATGAAATCTCCACATATCTTCCGTAGCTTGGCATCCACACTTCGATGTCGTATGTCATGGCAGATGAGAATCCCAGATCTCCGGAACTGAGTCTCACTACTCTATAAGGCAGTCCAAGGCATTTAAGAACTTCCTCTGCATCGTTGGTGAGAGATTCCAGTTCATCATAGGAAGTAGAAGGCTTAACAAATTTAACAAGCTCAACCTTCTGGAACTGATGCTGACGGATGAGACCTCTTGTGTCTCTTCCTGCAGAACCTGCTTCGGCACGGAAGCAAGGAGTATATGCAGTATAATAAACCGGCAGCTCTGCTTCAGGAAGAATTTCCTGAGCTCTCAGGTTGGTAACAGGAACTTCTGCCGTAGGTATCAGGAAAAAGTCCTTCTGAGGTACATAGAACATATCTTCTTCAAATTTAGGAAGCTGTCCTGTTCCTGTCATTGCAGCTCTGTTTACCATGAAAGGAGGCAGAATTTCAACGTAGTCCTGATCAATGGTATGCAGATCCAGCATAAAGTTTATTACTGCTCTTTCAAGTCTTGCGCCAAGTCCTTTGTAAACAGTGAATCTTGCTCCCGAAATTTTGGCAGCTCTGTCAAAATCAAGAATATCCAGATCTGTTCCTATGTCCCAGTGGGCCTTAGGTTCAAATGTGAATTCCTTAGGTTCTTCAAATTTACGCAGTTCAACGTTCTGTGTGTCATCTTCTCCGATTTGTACATCCTTGTACGGAGTATTAGGAATTCCCAGAAGAGTATCTTTCAGTTCTTTCTCAATTTCGGCAAGCTGACCGTCCAGCTCTTTGATTTCAGCAGACAAAGTCTTCATTTCAGCCATAATAGCTGTTGTGTCTTCTCCGGCTTTCTTGAGTTTAGGAATTTCCTTGGAAACCGTGTTCTGACGATTCTTCATCTGCTCAACCTCTGCCAGCACTTCTCTTCTCTTGGCATCCAGTTCAGGCACTTTGCTCAGGCCGAAATCGCCTTTGCATCTTTTTTCTACTGCGGCTTTTACGCCCTCATAGTCCTCTCTGATTCTCTTAATGTCTAACATTTGCTAATCCTCTTTTCCTATTTGATTCTGACATTTTAGAATAAATTTTTTCTGTATTTTATATAGAGCTTTCTCAGTTCGCTCATTTCTCTCTGCAGATCTTTCTGCAGGGAAGATGCAAGTTCATACTCGCCGCTGTCAAGAGCTTCCTTCACTCTGGTCAGAAGTCCCTTTTCTGCCAGGCTGTCCTTGGCAATTGCATGGCGCTTAGCATTTATGGCTTCCCAGTTTGCCACGTCGTAATCTGTGGCATCACTTCCATGAGCCATAACATACTCTCTTATATTCCGCATATAGTCGGGAATTATCCTGTCATGAAGTTCTGTCTTCCACTGATTTACAGCATAAGCCACGAAGGATTCCAGCGCCACCTGAGGAAATGCACCATTTCCGGATATGGCTCCTGTCTTTTCAGGATATCTGTAAAGTCCCATGATGTTTTCCCATACCGTGGCAGGGGCTTTGCCGAATCTGGCATTTCGTTCCTCTTCGGTGAAATCTTCAAACACATCCTTTTCACTCCGGTATTCTCTGTCTGTATCCAGATAGAAGTCTTCTTCTCCAAGTTTCTTGGATATCGATTTTTCCAGTTCCTTAGGAGTCTTATGATTTGTAAGTGCCGCACTGATTCCATCCAGCATAGCCATATAGCTGGCGGCCAGTACAAGGTATGTGTTTGATTTTGGGTTAGGCGCCCTGAGTTCAAATCTTGTAGCCAGCGGATTGTTGAAATCTCTTACAAGCCCTATAAGTATGGTTCGGTTTCTGGATGGCTCTGCTGCACTGTGTCCAAGAGATGTCACTATACATACCGGAGCTTCATATCCCGGTTTCAGTCTGTTGAGAGCATCATTGGTAGGGCTGACAAAAGGATTGATTGCTTCATAATTCTTTAAGATTCCCATCAGGCCTCCAAAGCCCACCGGATTCAGGAAATCCTCCTTTGGGTCTGCCGCTGCAAAAAGGTTTATAACCTTTCCGTTTTTAAGTTTTGCCGAAACGCCCAGATGAGTATGTTCCCCGCTTCCGGCTACACCTTCCACCGGCTTTGCCATGAAAGTTGTCAGCAGTCCGAACTGATTGAATACATCTCTTACAACATATTTCACCTGTTTTTCGTTGTCCGCGGCCTGCATGGCATCAGCATACTTCCAGTCTATTTCCAGCTGTTCCATTATGTGATCATGAGCGCCGGTTCTGGTAAGTTTGGATTTGACGCCTCCTACCTCCTTATGACCCATCTCCATATTGAACCCATAATAGTCCAGGATTTCCAACGACTTTTCCAGCGCGGTTCTGACAGGTCCGTATGTTCTCTTCCAGTACTGCTCCTTTAATTCCTGAGAAGTGGAAAGCTGCTCCTTATCCGCCTTGTCTTCGGGAGTCCTTACCCAGAATTCGAGTTCCGTTGCGCTGGTTATAAGGATTTTTTCAATATCATCAGCGCTTTCTGCTCCGTCAATGTATCGGAACACGTACGGATTTTCTCTGAGAAGTTTCATCAGCTCCTCTTTGAATTTATCAACAGAGTTTCTGAGAATCGCACGTGAACCCACCTCTGCCCTGTCATTGTGTATAAGGAATGCAGGTATCCTCAAGGTGCCTACCGGCAGACCCGTTTTACCGGATACATTGTCAAAATTATAGTCAACATACCAGTTTACGTCCGGATCGGGAATCATGTCTACCTTTGCATTGTTAAGTTCTGCGATTTTAGGCAGGTGTACGCTGGAACCATCAGTTTGCACTCCGTGCTTCAGCATATCATCTATATCGTCTAAAAACAATTTAACGGGAATTCGTTCATCTGTGTCATTGCCAGCAATATCAAGTCCTACATACGAGACAAATTCCACCTCCGGGTGAGTCTTGAGGATTCGGATGAGATCATCCTTACCGTGGCTTTCCGGGGGTATTTTGAACAGCATGCGTTCAAAATCAAATTCCAGCATATTCTACCTCCTGTCGTTACAAGCTGTCTAATTTTTATGAAGCCAGTTTATTCAAAGCGTCTTCAAGTTCATCAAGATATTTGCCGTAAGCCGCCCAGTCACCGCTCTTCATGGCAGCATCTGCATTGTTAAAAGCATCTACGGCTTTCTGAATAAGTTCTGCCTGAGTCAGATCTCCATCCGGTTTGGTCTGGACAGTTTCATCTTCTACGACTGATCCTCCTGCCGAATCAACTCCGCCGGCAGCTTCATCTCCGAACAGTGATACCAGACATTCTGCAAGAGTCTGCTCGTAAGCTATACGATCGCCGTATGCTACAATTATTCTCTTCACCTCAGGAATACTTGAGTTGGTTGCCTCCAGATACACCGGTTCCACATATAGGATAGATGTGTTTATAGGTATTATAAACATATTTCCTCTTCTGTACTTGGTACCGGAAGAATTCCAGAGGGAGAATTCTTTTGAAATCTCCGTGTTCTGGTCAATCTGTGCCTCCACCTGCTCCGGACCGTAAATAGTCTTGCTCTTAGGGAACTGATACAATACAAGTTCTCCATAGTTGTCTCCGTCATTTCGTGCCACCATGAGAGCCGTCATGTTTTTCTTTGACTTAGGTGTGAAAGGAATAGAGTTGAAGAATTCAGCCTTTTCCTCTCCCGGAAGCTTAGCTATATAATATGTCGGCGTCATCTGTGCCTGCTCTGTTCCGTATATCTCGTAAGCGATATCCCACTGATCCTCGTTGAGGTAGAATACGCTTATGTCTTCCATGTGATACCTTGCATAGATATTTGCCTGTATCTGAAGAAGCGTGTTAGGATAACGTATATGAGCCTTTAAGCCTTCAGGCATCTCGTCGTAGCTTCTGAAGAGTTTAGGATATATCTTCGCATAGGTCTGAGCTATCGGATCGCTTTCGTCTACAACATAGAAGTTTACATCTCCGTTGTAAGCATCAACCACAACCTTTATGGAGTTGCGGATATAATTGATGTCCTCCTGGAAAGGCTGTGAGTAAGGATAATTGGAACTGGTGGTGTATGCATCTACCATCCAGTACAGTTTTCCGTCAACAGTAACCATATAAGGGTCGGCCTCATAAGTGAGATCCGGCATTATGGTCTTTATTCTTTCCATTACATTTCTGTTGATTATAATCTTTGAATCGCTGTTTATATTGGAGGAAACCAGCAATTTTACACTTCCCTCACGTGCGGCAAACACTATTCTGTTAAAGAGATTCAGCTCTATTCCGGCAGTTCCATCGTAGTGAGTGTATTCGTTGCTTTCGCCGGAAGGATAGTCAAATTCAGCTTCATCTGTTCCGACTATAATGTATTCGTTGGAAAGTTCTCCGAAATATATTTCAGGTCTGGTTATCTGTATGTCCTCCACTGATGACTCAGGAGGAATATTTCCTACCAGCACGTCAGGCTGCCCGCTGGAGGTCACCTTGTCTACTCTGGAAATGGTGACACCATATCCGTGTGTATATTTAAGATGACGGTTAAGCCATGAATCACTTATTTTTGTCTCGTCAATTTCTCTGGTGGCCAGATATGTCTGAGTATATTTTCCGTCTATCATGTATCTGTCATTGTCCACATCATTGAAAGTGTAGTACTGACGGATACTCTGAGTCTGATTATAAAACTGCTTTGCAGGATCGAAATCGTTTATACGTATATTGCTTATTGTCTCTGAGTTTTCCGCAATATCAGCTGCCGTCAAAGTGTTGTCCGCCGCAAAAGCCTTTGTGGATACATCATCCAGCTGATAAGCATACTGGGTGTATTCAATATTTCTCTCAAGGTACGGCGTCTCCTTGCTGAGCTCATCAGGTGATACGATAAAGTTCTGTATCATCATTCCTGCTCCTGTTCCCACCAGTCCTACCACAATCATCACTACAGGAACAGTGAGAATTTTTTTGTATTGTTTCCTCTTCATCTGCACTACAAACATGACTGCAGCAAGCACAGACAGTACGCAAAGAGCCCTCAGCTTCCATAATGTGATGTTGACATCTGTGAAGCCTGCGCCGTAAACCGCTCCGGTGTGAGCCTGCAGAAGATCAAACTGCTGCAGGAAGAAACTTATTCCCAGCATTATGAAAAATATGAATCCCAGCATAGCCAGTTTCCCGGATGCGATTTCCATAAGCTGTCTGAAATTGTTATCATCAAACTGCTTTTTAGGTTTTACAGGTTTAGCCTGCGGCTTCTTTCCCGTAAAAGCTTCTGAAAATTTTCCGAAGAAATCATTGGGATTGTTGGTTCTCTTATTTCCGTTTTCAAAAGGATTGCTGCTTCCGGAATATCTCTCGTCACGATCACCTGCAAATTCCGCTTCAGGCGGCACCTGTTCCTTGAATACGTCCGGTGTTCTGACCGTCATGAGAATTATATAATATATAATGGTAAGCAGCACAAATCCGATAATTATACCAATCAGTATATCGTTAAGCTGCGTAAGGAAATCCAGTTTGAAGATATAGAATGAAATGTCAAAACCAAACAGCGGATCATTTAAATCAAATGATGTGCTGTTGGCAAATTTAAGGATTTCAAACCACAGCTGCATTACTGCCATGATAGTGGCGAAAATACCAAACAGTATAGACAAAACCACTGTGGTCTTACCCAGTTTTTTCAGATTAGTCTCTTCTGAAGAAGCTATTTTTGAGAAGTACCCTTTCTTCAGTCTGTTCAGATACAGATATACCAGCACGCTTATTACCACAAAGGTCGGTATTCCGACTTTCAGCTGTGTAACTATCTGTTTGAAAAACACTGACAGATATCCCATTTCCCTGAACCACAGGAAATCCGATATAAATCCTATCAGGCTGACGAAAAGTCCGATTATAAGTACCGCTATGAGTATTATAATACTAAGCCGTCTCTGCCTTTTTTCCATTAGTTGCTCTCCTCCTTAACCTCATTAATCTTTATATCCTCGCCGGAAGCAGTCAGAAATGCAATCTGCTGTTTTTCAGCTGTCTGTCCGTCTTCCTTCACATAAGTAACCTTGGTAAGGGCATAGTACCCGTCGTCACCTGTTCTGACTTCGCCTATTTCAAGTTTGTTTATTCCTACTATTCCGGATTCCGTGTCTTCATTCTGCCATCCTCCGTAGTAAGACACCATCGCCGAAATAATTGCCTGGCCCCTTGTTTTTTCTCCTGAAAGCGTTTCGTCAGTAAACTCTCTGGTGGTGCCTATCCCATCAAAGGAATATTCTTTTGTAAGGTCAAATTTAAGATTTTCGTTATATGTTATCTCTCCTATATTTTCTGCCAGATCTTTTGATTCCTGTATATACTCCGTAAATCTTGAGTCACCTGACTGCGGAGGTTCAGGATCCTCTTCCTCCCCGCCGTGGACAAGAACGGCGATTTTTTCAATGAGCCTGTCGGCGCCCTGAGCCAGCCCGCTGTTTGGAGCAAAAGTTTTCGCGCCTATTATGGCCAGTTCTGCAACTACTATTACAGCGAGAACGGCAATCAGAACTTTTATGGCTTTCCCTCCCTTGTTGTCGTCATCATCGTCGTAATCGTCATCCGGGTCAGCTAATGTTTTCCCCTTGGAATCAGCAGCATCAGCATTGCTGTCATTGCTGCCGTCACTGTGGCTGTCATCGTTAAAAGCATCCATGGGGAACACATCTGAATATCTGAGTTTTTTCTTGACTTCTTCGATGTGCTCTTCTGCGGAGCTCTGATCGATGCAGGGAGTTTCTTCGGAACAGGGTCCGTTATCCCCGATCTCTTCTTCACCGCCGCATATGTCTCCGCTGTCATCTGCTGTTCCGTGTGCGAACGGGAGAAAGGGAGACACTTGAGTCTTCTCTTCACTCGGCATCTCATGGGAAGCAATATCAGCAACCGGATCATCCTCTGCCATAACAGCAATTGTGGCCGGAGCCTGAACGGTGAGAACTTCTTTTAAAGGCGGCACCAGCGGAAGTTCGGGTTCGATAAACACATCTTCAAAAGAAGGTGTCTTTTTTTCACGATATTCCTTTACCTCTTCCGGACCGGTTATCTCTGCCCACTGGCTTTTTCTGCGTTCTTCCATGGCGTCAAGCCTTGCTTTTTCTCTATCCAGAAGTTCCTGAAAAGCATCACATTTGGCGTTATATGTATAAAATTTTTCTTCTTCCTTTTCTTTTCCGTTCAGACCCGACAAATTGTATTCCATAGTCATTTCTGAACCTTCAGTTCTCTGTTTTTCGGGCGCACCATCAATATCTTCGCTTCCGAAAAGCTGCCGTTCAAGATCTTCTATGGACATGGTGGCAGATTTTGTCTCACAGCTGTCTCCTTCAGTTTTGTCTTCTTCAGGCTGCAAAACATGTTCGTATTTATCTTCGAAACTTTCTCCGGAAACTGTTTTGTATGTATCCTCAGGCAGTTCCTGTTCCTGCTGAGGAGTTATCTTTTCCACATCTATCGCCCGCTTTTTCTGATGACTGTCAATTACCGTATCCCAGTTCAGTTCAAAGTCCTCATCTTTCCTGCTGTCTCTTGTAGGAAATCCTTCAAGATTCCAGTCAAAATTCACGGACTCTTTTTTCGGTTCGCTGCTGTACGGTTTTATTTCTTCGGTTATACGGCGGGTGCGTCTTTCAGCTTCTTCTCTGAAAGGAGGATTAAATACGACCTCATCATATCTGTAAGGCTTATGTCTTTCTTCTCTAAGGATGTCCTCTCTGACCTTTGTTCCGCAATGGGCGCAAAAAACGTCCTCTTCATGTAATTCTCTGCCGCATTTTGTACAAAACATCTTTCTCTCCTTGCAATACACTGCCTGTGCTTAATCTCTTATGGTTTTTTCAAGTTCTTCTTCCGTATAAGTCCTTCCCATACGGGTTGTGGCATCGTTTCCGGGGCCGAACTTCTTCGGTATCAAGTCGCTATACCGCTCTGTGTCAATATCCTCCCGGGACTTTCCCTCACAGGCTGCATCCGGGTCACTTTCACAAGTTTTTCGGGATTCTCCGGTATCCTCTGCTTGAGGGGATGGCATGTCAGAAGGCTGACCCTTGGAGTATTTTAGCTTGAATTCAGCTCCGTTTATTTTTATCTCAACCTCTTCAAGTGTTTTTGCAGAAATCTCAGAAAGCTCTTCTAAAATGCTTTCTATATATTCGCTGGCACTTTCTCCGGAATCGGAACTGTCCACTTCTTTTTCAGTTTTACTTTCATCCCGGCACAGCTCTGCCGCCACAGGTTCTGATTTGTCCGAGGATTGAATTTCCAATGAATCTTCTTCTTTTGCTTCTCCGAAAAATTCCTCATCAAAGTCAAAGTCCTCATCGTCATCTTTGTGTGATGATCTTACCGCTGATATAATGATTATCAGCACGATGAGCAACCCTCCTGCTATGAGTATGGCTGTTGTCTTATCCCGGCAGAAATCTATAACAGTATTTAAGATTTCTTTTGCCTCGTCCCACATGGTTACTCTCCTGATTCTATAGTTCTTTTTATTATATAACAAATAGTAGTGGATTGCAAAGAAAAAAGAGCAGTTTTGTACCTGCTCTTTTTCCGCTAAAACACCATGCAGAGTATTTATCTGCTCTTTTCGTCACAGTTCTTCTGCCTGTTTTCATTTCTCTGATTTTTCTGATTTTTTCCGCTTCTTTCATTGCGGTTCTCATTTTTTTCAGAAGTATTTCTGTTATTTGAAACCCTGTTGCTGTTCTTTTCGTTTTCTCTCATTTTCCATCCCTCCTCACTGATTATTGTGCTCATAGTATGCAAAACTATTATAGGTAAAATGCGGTTAAAAAATTTTTTATTTAATAACATTTTTATGTTGACAAGCCATGCACAAAATGCTAATATATGATGTGTTCCGTCAATGGAACGGTAAGTTAATATGCATCTTTAGCTCAGCTGGCAGAGCACCTGACTCTTAATCAGGGTGTCCAGGGTTCGAACCCCTGAAGATGCACCAAAGGAAAAACCCTTGAATTTCAATAATTCGAGGGTTTTGTTTTATTCTCAATTAAGTTAAAATCTAGACACCTTTTTTAAGGAAAACTTTGTCCAAATGTGATATTTTTCTGGCACAGGTAATCATTTCTTGAGCATAATGGATGTAGCTTTCTGTGACTCTAAAGTCTGTGTAGCCTAATAATGTTTGTAAAGCCAAAGTATCAAAAGAGCCTTTTTCGTTATAACCGTCAACAAGGAAATTAGATGCAAAATTATGTCTCAATGCATGTGAATACACTCTAAAATGTACTTTTTCTTTTACATCAGCAAGCAGCTGTTTAACTGCGCTGCATGTAATTTTTTCTCCACATCTGTTAACAATTAGATATGCTTTATCTTATGGACAGGAGTTCATATACTCACCAAGGAGAAATACTGTCATTTCTCCTATTGGTATCAACCTGTCTTTACTATCTAAAGTCTCAAACAGCTTGATATTTTCGTCTGATTTTATTTGTCAAGATATTCTAAAGATTTTTTGTTCTTTTACCTCTTAAATGCGAACAAACCCACACCTTTTTTCACCTGGGTGAAGGTATGGAGAATTCCTCATGTGATGTTGTCAAAGCCATCAATAACAAGCATCATGCATTGACTTCTACCAGAGAAATTGCTGAACTGTTAGTATTGTTACCGTGATACATTTACCCTTGTAATCACGGGTGTCGGTATACGGATGAAGCTGACTGCACGTTTTACTTCTGGCTAAGAAGCCTCCCGGGATTCTTCTATCTCATATCGAGAGGCGGCAGGGATTGTTTTGATTACAGCATATATGAGCTGAAAGCTTTAGAGGACACTCCCAAAGACAGTTCACAGTAATAGGTCAACTACTGCAAACTTCTCTTTTGTTTGCGTCGGATTTCATTATTCTTTTCCCGTTATTCACACATTCTCATTTCGCGCCACATATGTGACTTCTCCCGTCTCCAGGCAGAAGGCGGCAAGATTTCCGCCGAACACACATCCGCAGTCTATGGCAATATGCCCTTTTTCTCTGTAAACAAGAGGCTTCTTGTCCGCCCTTATATTCATGGTGGGCGTATGGCCCGTTACAAGATAAGTATTTTTATTCCTGTAATATCTTCTTCCGTAATCGCATCTGTAAAATATAAAGTCTGTAAAATCATAAGCCTCCAGGCTCTTTTTCTCGTTGAAATGATGAATTCCCGCATGTGCCAGAATGAAAGTATTTCTGCCTGCTTCCACTTCATCATACAGCCATGCGTCTTCTATATATTCCAGAATGTCCCGTCGTCTTTCAGCAGGCAGGGCTCTGAACTGTCTGCATGTGACTTCCCCGCCGTCCTGCATCCAGTGGATATATGCTGTTATATCATCAGAATCCAGATACCCTTCGGCATTTTCGCTGGTTATCTCCTTGTCAAGCCGGGAAAGAACTTTGAGCATCATATATTCATGGTTGCCCAATATGTATATCACATTGGGACGCATCATCATATCTTCAAGAACCTTTATCGGTTCCGGCCCTCTGTCAACTGCATCCCCAAGGATATAAAGCTCGTCCTCTTGAGAAAATTCTATTTTTTCCAGAAGCTGCCGGTATTCATTATAGCATCCGTGTATATCAGCTATCACATATCGCACTTTTTCTCTTATCCCCCTATTTTTGACATAAATCCGGTTTTTTCTGCGTCTTTAGAGAAGCTGTTGAAACAGTGTCCCGAAGGCTTTCCGAAAACGCACTTTTGGACTGCCTTTTCAAGCTGTTTATCACTGCATCCGGCCCTCATGAGTTCCTTGAGATTCTCGCCGGTTTCAAACTGCAGGCATGGCCTCAGGAATCCCTCTGAAGTCAGCCTCACTCTGTTGCATTGGCTGCAGAAAGGTCTTGACAATGCATCAATAAAACCTATTCTTCCTCTGAATCCGTCAAATCGATAATATCTTGCAGGGCCGCTGCCGGAATCCTTCCGGTGGTTTTCGTGGCTTTTTTCGGCATGAGCCTGTCCAAAAATAGCTTCCAGCCGCTTCAGCACATCAGAACCGCTGCATCCCTGAAAGAGTCTTCCTTGCCCCACAGGCATCATCTCAATGAATCTTACATCTACATCGAGATTTTTTGCCAGTGCCGCCAATTGTCCCACCTCATCATCATTAAAGCCTGCAACAGGAACCATGTTGACCTTTGTGGCAAGGCCTCGTTCTGTGCAGAGCATTATTGCTTTCAGAACTTTTTCAGCACCGGCAGAACCTGTCAGTTCCATATATCTGACTTCTTTAAGAGTGTCAAGGCTGATATTGACTCCGTCAAGACCCGCTTCAATAAGTTCTGAAATATATTTCTCCATCAGCAGTCCATTGGTGGTCATAGTGACTTTTCTGATTCCGGAGATTTCTTTTAATTTTCTTATAAGGTATGCCGTATCTTTCCTTACCAGTGGTTCACCGCCGGTAATTTTTATGTTCTTTATGCCCAGTCCGGCACATATTGCCGCCACACGTCCTATTTCGTCAAAGCTAAGTATATCCTTATGATCTACAGGCCTGATTCCGTGTTCAGGCATACAATATCTGCATCTCAGATTGCATCTGTCTGTTACTGATATTCTGAGATAATTTATTTCCCTTCCGTATCTGTCCTTCATGGTGCCTGCCTTTCTTCCGGGATCTTTTCCATATGTCTGTTCTTTTTATAACTTTTCAAGAACATCCAGTATGGTAGTCTGTTCCTCAACAGCAGCCTCGGTATTTTCTATGCTGCGATACTCCTCCATGACACCTGCAAAAATTTCAGCTGTTGACGGCGGTGTATAACTTATGCAGTCTGCTCCTGCCGCTATAGTCTCCAGAATGGATTCCGGTGTAGGTCCTCCCGTGGCAATGATCGGCACGTTTGGAAAGTCTCTGCGTATGGTCCTTACCACATCCGGTGTGTCTTCCGCTGCGGAAACATTCAGGATTGATGTGCCTGCCTCCAGACGTTTTTCTATGTCTGTTGCTTTATTTACAACTGTTGCTATTACAGGTATATCAACAGTCTGACTTATAACATGTATGTTTTCATTGGTCATAGGTGCATTTACAACAACGCCCCACGCTCCATCCCCTTCTGCATCTTTGGCCACTACCGCACTGCGTACACCATGGGTCAGCCCGCCTCCCACGCCTACAAAAACCGGCATAGGAGCTACATTTATTATGGCCTGGGAAATGACCTGCTGCGGCGTGAAAGGATATACGGCCAGTACCGCATCGGCATTGCAGCTCCTTATTATGGCTATGTCTGTAGTAAAAATCACCGACTTTATCCTTCTCCCCATTACTACAATGCCTTTTGCTTTGTATATTTCCTTTGGCACCTCGATATACTTGGATCTAAGTCTCCCTTCTATTCTCGGCAAATCTCTCTTATCCATTTTTTACCTCCTCGTTGTCTTTTAAATATATCTGTCAATTTCCGCGTAAAGTTTCCCTTTGCGTGAAGTCCCGCAAAGCCCGATGAAGATGACCTTTCCTTTCCCTCTCAGAACAATCTTCTCTCCCCCTTTGAGAAAGTGGTCCGGTTTTTTTGTTTCAATATTATCGACAAAAACCAACCCCCTGCTGATAGCTTCCGTGGCTGCTTTTCTGGAAATGTCAAAAGCCGCCGCAGCTATATTGTCAAGGCGCGGTGATGGTATAACTGATTTTAACTTTTTTATATCTGCTTTGGCAATTATCTGCTGAGAAACAGGCAGAATCTTAGCGGTTAGCGAAATATTCCCTGCTTTGAAATAGTTTTCGG
Organism: Firmicutes bacterium UBA1702; assembly: GCA_002320005.1. Classification (GTDB taxonomy): domain Bacteria; phylum Bacillota; class Clostridia; order Peptostreptococcales; family Anaerovoracaceae; genus Fimisoma. The sequence goes on along the minus strand of DCJK01000046.1, from coordinate 43,317 downwards.
CCATATAAGGCGCAATCTCCCTGCACACAAAAATCTGAGCGCCCTTTTCGCTGACAATGATATCTCCTATCTTCTCTCTCTTGATACCCAGGGCCATAAGTGAGCCCAGATAGTCTGAATGCCTGAGGCTTGCACCTTTCTGCCTGATTTCCGCATTGAGAATCACCATCGGACAGTCATCAGGGTTTTCCCTGAAATACCGTATAATGTCCTCTTCGCCGGCAACAGGAATATAGTCCGGGACAAAAATTACCTGTCTTCTTTCTGCATCCTCATATCCCCCGTAAAACAAAACCCCTTCTGCGCTGTGGGTTCTGACGAAAGATGCAGCAGCAGAAGCCTCGGTGCTGTCCAGGAAATCCGTGGACACTATGGAATAAAATTTCCGGAACTGCCTGTACTTGTCCTCTAATATATTTACTAATAATTTATTATCCTTATACATATAATCAGGTGGCTTCTTTTTGAGATTTATGCTATACTAATTTATCTTGAGATATTTATTTTAACACAAACAATATAAATTTTAAAAGGAGATTTATCATGTTCTATTCATATGCACCAAAAAAAGTTTGTTCAAGCCAGATACAATTTGAGATAGATGAAGGTATTGTGAAAAAAGTGCATTTTACAGGCGGCTGTAACGGTAACCTCAAGGGAATAGCCTCCCTGGTGGAAGGGATGCCGTGGGAAGATGTTGTAAACAGGCTCTCCGGAATCAAATGCGGGCTGAAGGGAACCTCCTGTCCTGATCAGCTGTCCATAGCTATCCGGGAGGCCATGTCAGAATAGACATATGTGAGGTATAAAGATGGGAGATTTTTTATTCAGAAAATTTATAAAAAATTATGACCAGGTTGCAGACCCGGCAGTGCGAGATGCTTATGGAAAGCTGGCCGGAATTGTGGGGATCCTTTCTAACAGCCTCCTCTGTGTGATGAAAATGCTGATAGGCTTCCTTTCAGGCAGTATTGCCATTGTAGCCGATGCTGTCAACAATCTTGCTGACGCATCTTCATCCTTAATTACTCTGGTGGGCTTTAAGCTGGCCTCAATGCCGGAAGACGATGAACATCCATATGGTCACGCCCGTATGGAGTATCTTGCCGGTATGGCTGTTTCCGTGATGATAATTATCGTAGGGGTTGAACTGGGAAAAAGCTCCATCGAAAAAATCCTGCATCCATCGCCGCTGGAATTCAGCTGGACCGTTGTCATTGTTCTTCTTCTTGCCATTGCAATAAAGGTCTGGCAGTCATTATTTAATATTTCTGCCGGAAAAAAGATCAACTCGCTTGCGCTGATTGCTACCGGCACCGACAGCAGAAACGATGTCATATCCACTTCCGTAGTTCTGGCAGGAGTCCTCATGGGTCACTTTCTCAATGTGCAGATAGACGGATATCTGGGCCTTGCTGTTGCTCTCTTCATTTTGTGGTCCGGAATCAGTCTGGTAAAGGAAACGGTCAGCCCTCTTCTCGGTGAAGCTCCCGATCCCGATCTTGTAAACAACATCGAAAAACAGACCATGAATTTTGACGGAGTTCTGGGAATTCATGATCTGGTGGTGCACAATTACGGTCCCGGCAAGATATTTGCTTCTGTTCACATTGAAGTCGATTCAGATGTGGATGTTATGCTCAGCCACGATCTGGTCGACAACATAGAAAAGCAGATAAGCCACGACTTGCATTTACTTCTGACAGCTCATATGGATCCGGTCAATACTCATGATCCCAACCGCGAGCCTCTGTCAAATATAATAAAAGAGGCCATCTCAGAAATCCCCGGAGTTCTGAGTTTTCACGACCTCCGCATCGTTCCGGGAAGCACCCACACCAATGTGATCTTCGATGTGGTTGTATCGTCAGAGTGTAAAGAATCTCCTGAGAAGATAAGACAGATTCTTCAGGAAAGAATAGCCGGATACAACCCTGCATTCTGCAGCGTTGTGGAAATCGACAACAGCTACACAAAAAGCAAATAATACAGGATACTTGTGCTCCGGCAAAATATAAGAGTAGCCTGCTGTAAATAAAAATGATATAATTATGTAAAAAAATCAGAAAGGGGAAATCATGACTATTTTCGGAATTTCTGTCAGCATGGCCGTCATATGGCTGGCTCTGGCAGTAATTTTCCTCATCATTGAGGCAATCACCGTCGGACTTGCAACAATATGGTTTGCCGCAGGCGCTTTCGCAGCCTTCGTGCTCTCTCTGCTCAATGTCCCGGTTCTCGCCCAGGTTGTAATTTTCCTTGCAGTTTCCTGCTGTCTTCTTGTTTTTACACGGAAAATTTTCGTAGAAAAACTCAGAACAGGCAGCGAAAGCACCAATGTTGATGCGCTCATAGGGGAAACAGGAATTGTAACGGAAGAAATCAGACCATTGACAGTCGGACAAGTCAAGATCAACGGTCAGGTATGGTCTGCACTGGGAAAAGACGATGAAACAATCGAAAAAGATCGTCTCGTAAAAGTTATCGCCATTGAAGGGGTAAAGCTGATTGTAATACCCAAGTAAAACGATAAAAGGAAAGGATTGAGAATTTATGGAAATTTTTAAACTTGTAATTGTATTCATTGCCATCGGCTTTATAATATGGCTGCTGGTATCCAACATTCGAATTGTGCCGCAGGCAAGAGCCTATGTCGTAGAAAGACTTGGTGCATACCATGGAACATGGCAGGTAGGTCTGCACTTTAAAATTCCTCTAATCGACAAGATCTCCAGGAAAGTTTCTTTAAAAGAAAAGGTTATTGACTTCCCGCCTCAGCCTGTTATAACGAAAGACAATGTAACTATGGAAATCGATACTGTTGTGTACTTCCAGATTACAGACCCTAAGCTCTATACTTACGGTGTGGAAAGTCCTATGGACGCCATCGAAAATCTTACCGCAACTACGCTGAGAAATATAATCGGTGAACTTGAACTGGATGAATCTCTTACCAGCCGTGAGCATATAAATACAAAGATAAGAATGGTTCTGGATGAGGCAACTGATCCATGGGGTATCAAAATAAACCGTGTTGAGGTAAAAAACATCACTCCTCCAAAGGACATTCAGGTAGCCATGGAAAAGCAGATGAGAGCAGAACGTGAAAGACGTGAAGCCATCCTCATTGCAGAAGGTGAAAAGAAGTCCCAGGTGCTTATCGCTGAAGGCCAGAAAGAGGCTGCAATTCTTCAGGCAGAGGCCAAGAAACAGACTGCAATCAAAGAGGCTGAAGGTCAGTCCGAAGCAATTCTTATGATAAACAAAGCAACTGCCGACGGTCTTAAAATGATAAAGGAAGCCGGTGCCGATGATGCTGTTATCCGTCTCAAGAGTCTTGAAGCATTCCAGAAGGCTGCCGACGGACAGGCGACAAAGATAATAATACCTTCTGAAATACAAGGTCTTGCAGGTCTTGCCGCATCAGTGAAGGAACTTGTAAAAGAATAAGCAAAAACTCCGCTCTCACATGGGCGGAGTTTTTTGCTGTCACATGTTGTACTTAAATTTGCAAATAAGAGGTCATTTATTTTTGCGGCAGTTGACCGCGGAAGGGCAGCCGGCACAGCCACAGCTGCATCCGCAGGAAGTTCTGCCGTTTTTTCTGTCATGTAACATTTTTCGTATTATTAATATAACTGCTGCGGCTACCAGAGCCGCAACAAATATGGTTCCTGCATTTTCCGCAAAAAATCTGTACATTATCCGGTCCTCCTCTGCTTATGTACATTATTGCGCAGAGAGCCGCAGTTGTCAATTTACTGTTTCATTACCAAAGGCAGATACATTTTGCGATAACCTTCGGGAAGCTACGAAGCAACAATGAGTCGTTTTACTTCCCTGCCTTCAGAAAATAATGTCAGATATATATCCACACATTTCTTATATTGTTTGAATAGCCGCTGCGCCTCTTCAACGTTTCCGTACACCTTCCACATGCCTGTGCATTTACATTCGTGTGCTCCTTTTTCCATGAAGCCTTTCACATCTTCGGGCGGATATCCCAGAAACAGACCTATCTCATGTGGGAACTCTGCTTGCTGGCATATTCTTCTTTTCAGATGTACAATACACTGCCGGGTAGTTTTTCCTTCATATCCCAGCCCGGAAAGGATGCAGCCGGCTGTACGGTTTTTTAGATCTTCTGTAAGCCTTGTCGGTCGGTAAACATATATAAGGGCTCTATTTCCGCTGAACCTGAGAGGAAGAGCTTTGAGTCCATTTTTAACAAGCATGCTGTTAAGCTTCCGGATATCCCTTTTTATATCTTCCGGATTTTCAAAACAGCAGGTAAACATGTTAGCTGTTTTTATGCCGGCTAATGTAGGCGAACAATGACGAATAAGCATTTCTTCAGACATTTCTTCTCCTTTTACATATTGCCTGCAGTATATTTCTCCAATATGTTTTTCAGCGCCTGCATTGAGCTTGAATGCGATCTGACAACTCTTGTCTCGTTACCTCTGCTCTCGCTTAAAGCACACTTTATCATTTTATGTGACACCGTATTGGTGAACAATACCAGCAGGTCAGGCTTTCCCATATTCTGAATTCCTCTGGCCATCTTTGGATACACCTTGGCTTTGCAGCTGTATTCGCTGCATAGTTCTTTATATTTGTGAGTCATGCATTCATTTCCCCCTACTATAACTATGCTCATTTCAATTCCTCCTCCCGATTAGTTATCACACGCTAACCAGCGTTTAAAATAATAGGCCGGGTAAACGGCCTTTTATTTTTTATATTTTGTCTGTGTGACAGGTTTCCTCCATAGGGCAGCATGAGCAGCCGCAGCCGCAGGAGGATCTGCCTTTCTTTTTATTTCTTATCATGCTTATGATTATGGCGGCAACTATGGCAATGAGAACCGCACATATTATAATCACGCCTATATTTTTACAAATCCATGTAAGCATTGTCTCCTCCTATCATTATTATAACTCTTACTTTGCAGTATCTACATTTTTGGTCAGCTTTGTTGCTTCCTTATACGGTTTAAACAGCATATATAGCATAGCTGCCAGCACAGCAAGAGCTGCAATCAGTCCTATAAAATTCATTCCTCCCGCAAAGATTGATCCGATCTGATATATCATCAGCGAAACCGCATAGGCGAAAAGGCACTGATATCCTATGGCAAACCATGTCCATTTTGCCGAGTTCATTTCTCTCTTTATGGCACCGATGGCCGCAAAGCAAGGTGCACACAGAAGATTGAACACCAGGAAGGAGTAGGCTGCCAGTTTTGTCATTCCTTCGAAGTCCAGAACTCCGAATACACCTACAACTTCCTCCTTGGCAACCAGCCCCATTATAGTTGCCACGGTAGCCTTGATGTTTCCGAAGCCCAGCGGCTTGAATATCCAGCAAAGGGCTCCTCCGACCATTCCCAGGATGCTGTTTTCCAGCTCCATCTCTGTGCTGAAAGTAAAGGCTCCATCCACCCTGCCGAAGCATGAGCCTGCCCAGATTACTATCGAAGCCAGCAATATTATTGTTCCTGCCTTTTTGATAAAGGACCACGCTCTTTCCCACATGGATCGCAGAACATTTCCAACTGTAGGCCAGTGATACGCCGGAAGTTCCATAACGAAAGGCGCCGGATCTCCCGCAAACATTCTTGTCTTTTTAAGCATGATTCCGGAAATTATTATAGCTGCTATTCCTACAAAATATGCACTTGGAGCTACCCACCACGCGCCTCCGAAAAGCGCACTGGCAATAAGGGCAATAATCGGGAGTTTTGCACCGCATGGTATAAACGTGGTAGTCATGATGGTCATTCGGCGATCCCTTTCGTTTTCTATGGTACGAGAAGCCATTATTCCAGGTACTCCGCAGCCTGTTCCGATAAGCATAGGAATAAAAGATTTGCCTGAAAGGCCGAATTTACGGAATACACGGTCCAATACGAAGGCAATACGCGCCATGTACCCACAGGCTTCAAGGAATGCCAGAAGTATGAAAAGCACCAGCATTTGCGGCACAAAGCCCAGGACAGCCCCCACTCCGCCTACAATGCCATCCAGCAGCAAGCTGCTGAGCCATTCCGGACTGTTGATGGAATCAAGACCGCTTTCCACCAGCACCGGAATTCCCGGAACCCATACTCCGTACTCTGATGTGTCAGGAACCCCTTCTGCTTCATCTCCCAGAGCTGCCTCATATATGCCTGAAATGTCATATCCTTCTTTTGCCAGCGAATCAGCAAAAGATCCGTAAGCCTCATCAAAGGCACTGAAATCCTCCTCTTCAATGGCGGACTTGATGTCTTCCGCTCCGACTACGCCTCTTTCCTCAGCCGCATTGACCGCAGCAATCATCTCATCCGTCCATACATTTTCTTTAGCATATGTATTTATTGCTTCCTCATACTGAGATGTGCCGATTCCGAAAAGGTGCCAGCCGTCACCAAAGACCCCGTCATTAGCCCAGTCTGTGGCAATGCTTCCCACAGTTGATACCGAAATGTAGTATACAAGAAACATTACCACTGCAAAGATAGGCAGCGCAAGGAACCGGTTTGTGACCACCTTGTCTATCTTGTCGGAAGTGGAAAGCTTGCCTGCTGATTTCTTTTTATAGCATCCCTTGATTATCTCTCCTATGTAAACATATCTGTCATTGGTTATAATGGATTCCGCATCATCATCCATTTCTTCTTCCACCGTTTTTATATCTTTCTCTATGTGCGCCAGCACAGCACTGTCCAGCTGCAGCTGCTGAAGAACCTTGTCGTCCCTCTCAAAGATTTTGATTGCATACCATCTCTGCTGTTCTTCCGGCATGTCATGAACGGCCGCTTCTTCTATATGGGCTATTGCATGCTCTACTGTCCCGGAAAAGGTATGCATAGGAACGGTTTTTCCGTTCTTTGCCGCATCTACTGCCGCCTGCGCTGCCTCATTTATTCCTTCACCCTTGAGAGCAGATATCTCAACTATCTTGCATCCCAGGGCTCTTGACAGCTCTTCGGTATTTATCTTGTCTCCGTTTTTTCTGACAACATCCATCATATTTATAGCAACAACCACCGGAATCCCCAATTCTGTCAGCTGAGTTGTCAGATACAGGTTTCTTTCCAGGTTTGTGCCGTCTATGATGTTGAGAATAGCATCAGGTCTTTCATTTATCAGATAATTCCTCGCCACTACTTCTTCCAGTGTGTAAGGTGAAAGAGAGTAGATTCCCGGAAGGTCGGTAACAACCACTCCCTCCTGCTTTTTCAGTTTTCCTTCTTTCTTTTCCACCGTTACTCCCGGCCAGTTCCCAACAAACTGGTTGGAGCCGGTCAATGCATTAAACAGAGTTGTTTTGCCGCTGTTGGGATTTCCCGCCAGAGCTATTCGCAGTCCCATTTATATTTCCTCGCTTTCTGTTTTTTTACATTCCGAATTAAGTTAGCTCAAGCTAACTTAATTCCAAATAATATAGGGCGCATGCCCCATATAACTCATCATTCAATTTCTATCATTTCTGCATCAGCTTTTCTTATGGAAAGCTCATACCCTCTTACTGTGACTTCCACCGGATCACCTAAAGGTGCAACTTTTCTTATATGCACTTCGGTACCTTTGGTAATGCCCATATCCATAATTCGCCTCTTAACCGCTCCTTCGCCGTGGAGCTTTACCACCTTTGAGGTGTCGCCCACTTTAGCCTGCCTGAGTGTTTTCATTTTTATTTTCCTCCTGAAATTTAATTACCGCCATGCTCGGTTTTTATATCATTATTTTCTGCGCCATTTCCTTGCTTATGGCAATTCTGGATTCTTTAACGTTTACTATGACATTGCCACCTATGGTATTTATCACAGTAACTGCTCCTCCTGCAATAAACCCCAGATTTTCCAGGTGGCTCCTAACCTCCTGTCTGCCTCCGATTTTTTTAATGATGTTTTCTTCCCCTACCTCAGCCAATGTAAGCGGCATCATTTTCTCACCCTCTTTTAAAAATATATGCATTTCATTATGTTAGCATCGGCTAACTTCCTGCCATTTTTTAAGTTAGCTTTCGCTAACCGTAATGTATTATATTTGTTTACCGCCGGTTTGTCAATACATTTCGGCAAAAAAATATCATTTTTTTACATTTAAAAAATTCTTCTGCGGAAACCATACCTCATGCCATTACATAACTGCACGATATTGATTTACTTTTTGTTTTGTGGTATGCTGTTTGAAACAGAATCGGTTTGCTGCATCAGCGCATGAGCAGACCCGGAAAGGGAGTGTATGCTATGCATCTTCAGGAATCCGGCGAAATGTATCTGGAAACCATTTATATACTTTCAAAAGAAAACGCTACAGTCCGCTCCATAGATGTAGGGGAATATATGGGATATTCGAAACCCAGCGTAAGTCGTGCAATGAGTATTCTTAAAAACGGCGGCTATGTTTCCGTCAGCGCAGAAGGCTATCTGTCGCTTACTGATGCAGGTCTTGAGATAGCACAAAAGATATATCAGCGGCACACAATGCTTACAGAGTTCCTGATGCGCCTGGGAGTCAACAGCAAGACAGCTGCAGAGGACGCTTGCCGCATGGAGCATATAATCAGCGATGAGACTTTTGATGCCATCAGAAAGCATGCCGAGAAATTCTCACAGGATAAATAGATTTTAACTAAAAACGAGCAGCTGAGCTGCTCGTTTTTCTTTGCATATTATCTTCCTCTTCTTCCTGCACCTCCGCCGCGGCTTATTCCCCCTCCGCCGCGGCCTGAAGGTCTGCTTACGGATGTCCTTCCGGAGGAAGACCCGGAAGTCGGTCTTGTTGTTCTGTATGTTCCCCGGCTTCTCGTTCTTGACGGGCGAGGCATTATTACAGACCGTGCCGATGGTCTGTTAGTTCTGCCGGCATCTGTGCGCCTTTCAGCGGTGCCTCCCGTGTCATAACGATTTTTTCTTGTTCCCTTGATAATCACTACTATTATAATCACAACCACGAGGATTTTTATCAGCAGCAAAATTATCCTGAGAACGCTGCCTGTATCGGCAGACTTCGTTTCTGTGACGTCACCTTCTGAATATACTTCACTGACCGCCACAAACATCTTGTCAAAAAACTTTCTGACCCCTGCATCGTAATCTGCCGATGCGAAATCTTCTTCAAGATATTCCCAGAGCATGTCATCAATCTCGCCTGAAGAAATTTCAGATTCCAGTCCTTTTCCCTGAATGCACCAGTAATTATCTTCTCCTATTGCTAAGAGCAGCAACACCCCGTTATTTTTTTCGGCAGAGCCTATCTGCCACTCTTTAAACACTTTATAGGCATAGTCTTCAATATCCATTCCATCAAGAAAATCTACAGCTACAACAACTATCTGCCCGCCGCAGAGGTTTTCCAGCTGACCGTTTTTCTCTACTATGTAGTTCTCTGTTTCCTGACTGATGACATTGGCATAATCGGCAACGTAAAATGATTGTGATTTCTCCGGAATGCCGGCAAAGGCTGTCGGCACCGCCATGGATATTATCATCACCAGCAGTGCCCATATTTTCAGGATCTTTTTCATTTTCCGACCTTTCTAGTAGAAGATTACCGCTTCTTTCACCGGCAGAAGACTCGCCGGAAATCCGGCAATTATCTCATTGTATTGGGCAGCATACCTGTTGTACGGATCATGGCTTATGGTATCGTTTCTGGAATTAAAATCTGTATAAAGGCTTCTTGCATACTTCTCGTCTGATGCGGAAAGCTGCTGTCCTAATAAATCGTTAAACAGCGATTCGACTGCCGTATCCAGATTTTTGTTTGCCTCCAGCTTGTCAGCAACAGATGATGCTGATGAGAGCTCTGCTGCAGCTTCCCTGACCCCATCTGCCTGCTTTTTGGTACCGTCATATTTTGAAGCAATTGTACACAGATTCACCGCGGCTGTTTCTCTTTCGGCGAGATCGTTTTCAATGCATATTCCGTCTCCGTCTTCACCGGTCATGAAAACTTTCTCCACCTTGGAGCTGTACAGAGAATTAAGCGACCTGCATCCGCCGATGATAAAACCGGCTATAACCAGAGCCAGAGCCAGTACAATGCATATGGCTTTGTTTTCAAGTATTTTCATAAGGTTTTATCCTCTTGTTTCAAGAAGTTTGTTCTTCAGCTCCAGCTCAATCTTTGCCAGTTCAACTTCGGCGGCCTTACGCTTTTCTCTACCTTCCTGCTGAATTTTCATCACTTCATCAATGGTTTCTATAAGCTGTCTGTTGGTGTTTTTCAAGGTCTCTATATCCACAATTCCTCTTTCGGATTCTCTTGCCACATCAACAGTTGTCTTCTTGAGAACTTCCGCATTCTTCTTGAGAAGCTCGTTGGTTGTGTCAGAAACGGCCTTCTGAGCTTCAACAGCCGCCTCATTATTGGCAAGACCCAGTGCAAGAACCATCTGGCTCTTCCAGAGAGGGATTGTATTTACCAGTGTTGTCTGGATTTTTTCCACCATAAGAGCATCATTGTTCTGCACCATGCGAATCTGCGGTGCCATCTGCAGTGACACGGTTCTGGTAAGATCCAGGTCATGAAGTTTCTTTTCAAAACGGTTGCACATGCTGGCAAAATCATTGGCTGCCTGCGCATCTGCCGCCTCACCGCTGGCCTCAGCTTTTGCCTTGAGCTGAGGGAGTGTCACGTTCTGAGCTTCTTCCAGCTTTTTCTTTCCGGCCACTATATACATTGAAAGCTGCTTGAAATTTGTGTTATTGGCTGCAAACATCTCATCAAGAACTGCTATATCCTTTGTCAGCGTAACCTGATGTCCTTCCAGCACATCTACAACCTTTTCAACATTTACCTCAGCTTTGTCATATTTTGCCTTGAGTTTAACCACAGGATTTGCTGCTTTTCTGAAAAGACCCTTGATGCCTTTGTTTTCTTCTTCCAGGGCTGAAAAGCCCTTTAACTCTACAATTAGTTCTGAAAGGGTGTCACCAACAGTTCCAAGGTCTTTGGTTCTGACTTTCTCCAGAGCCATATCAGAAAAATCAGCCATTTTTTTCTGGGCATCTGCGCCATACTGAAGAACATGAGTTGTGTTGCTGATATCAATCTGCTTCACAAAGTTGTCTACAACTTTCATTTCTTCGTCGCTGAGCTGAATCTTGTCTTCAATATTTACGGGAACTATTTCCTCAGCAGGAACTTCCGCTTCTGCCTTTTCAGGTTCCAGTGTCAATGTAGGGACTTCCATCTTTAATTCATCTGTCATAATAATTTCCTCCGTCTCATTATAGTTATCATTCTTTTTCTGCACTGTCAAAGTCCATGCGGTTTTCTGCACCTTCGGTCTTGAACAGCTGCTCCAGCACCGAAATGTCTGCAGACACTTCCATGGCATCATCAGAAAATAAATCGTCTAAAAGCGATTTTACTGCATTTTCAACAGTTTCAAGGCCCTTTTTTATTTCATCCATGGCAGATGAAATGTTTTCCCCGCCCTGACCCTGGCTTTCAAGATTTATATACTTTTCAACCAGTTCCTCTATCATGGACGTATAATGATTGGCAAGCTTTCTGACCTTGTTTCTGTCCTTGGGATCTTTCTCCACATCGTCTGCAATTTTTTCCATGGTTCCGGCAATGTTTGTCACTGACGCCGCTACGATACGATCCTTTATCTGCCCGGCATAGCCTTCAAGCTTACGGCAGCATGTATCTATCTTTCGGGCAAGTTCCTCGGCTCTGACTTTGACAGCAGGAGCCGGCGGCTGCATAGCCAGCTGCTTCTTTCGCATGCTGAACATAATCATCATGACAGCTATTGCCGCTGCAGATACTATTATGATGACAACTGCCTTATATATAGGCAGTATCATCGCCAGCACAAACCATAAGATGCCGGCTGCAAGTATAGGCAGTCCGGCCGGCATGACTTTGACCTCTTTTTTGTTCTGAGTCATCTTTCTGCTCCTTTAAGGTTCTGTGGTTTTATTTTAATATACCTTGGTTTTTTTGGCAATACAAAGGTGGCGGCATATGTGAAAAAAGTGTAATGTACGGAACTCCGGGAAGCTTTTCCTGTGCAAAAAATGTCTCTGAGAAATAAAAATGACGCTCCTTTGAGCGTCATTCTGTGGTGGTGCGGATAAAAGGATTCGAACCTTCATGAAGGAACCTTCACACGGACCTGAACCGTGCGCGTCTGCCAATTCCGCCATATCCGCAAGGTATATAACTTATGTCTAAAGCATCTGCTTTACTCGACTTTCTTACTATACACCATTTCAGACTAAATTTCAAGAGAAATTTTCTTTTTATCCAATCTTCTGTAAACATTTCTTCTGAGAAGAGCATAAATAACCGAAAACAGCGGTATGAAAACCACAATTCCCAGTATGCCGGAAACGTTTCCTCCCACTATCACTGCCAGCAGTGTCCACAATGCAGGAAGACCTACAGAACCTCCCACAACTCTAGGATATATTATCTGCCCCTCTATCTGCTGCACAATAAAGAACACTATTACAAACCACACCATTTTTTTCAAGTTCACCATTGCTATCAGCAGGGCTCCCAGAGCAAGACCGATGAATGCTCCTATATATGGGATTATTGCCATGGAGCCTATTATCACCGCTATAGTTCCTGCATAAGGAAAGCCCCCTATCAAAAGCACAATAAAGAACATGAATCCCAGTATTACAGCTTCAAGACACTGTCCCGACAGGAAATTTGCAAAGGTCTTATATGACAGTGAAGCAATCTCGCATACCTCATCTGCCCACGATTTTTTCAGATAAGCATATGCTATCTGCTTTGCTTGTTTTCCCAGCCTCTTTTTGCTTGCCAGTATATAAAGGGCAAAGAACAATCCGAATACAAAGTTGGTTAAAGCGCTGAAAACACTGGTTGCAGCCTGACTCGCGGTATTCAGAAGTGCAAGCCCGCCATCTTTAAGGGTAGAAATTATTTTCTCGCTGTTCAGCTCAGGAAAATATTTCTGCATGAACTGCGTGTTTATTCCGTGAGATTCCAGAGTTTCTATCCACCCCGGATAAGATCTCTGCACGATGTCTACAATACTTTTTACCGATTCCACCAGGTTTGGAAATATGACATTGCCTATAAAAATAATAACCAATATGAATGCCAGCAGTGTCACTATCATACACAGCGGTGTTTTTGCTTTGGCAATGGCCCTGCCGCCGGAATGCTGCTGCAGCTTATCAAACTGCTTTTCAAAAAAATGCATGGGCACATTGAGTATAAACGCAATTGCTCCTCCGACCAGCAGCGGCATGAAAAGACCTATAACCACACTTAAGGCATGCTGCACTTTGCCGAAATTCATGAGACCCACCAGTAGGCATACTCCAATCACCACAAGTAACAGATTTTGTTTGAATTTGTTATCAGGTTTTATCTCCATTCCGTGTTTATATTCCTCCGTAAAATATGCTCATTATATTCCATATGCTTATCCCTGCAAGCCCATATTCTTCAACCAGAGAAAGCCTAGCCTGCCAGCTTGCAAGATTCTCAAACCACACTATGTGCTGCCGACCCGCCTCGTCGGTATATCTGAAAAAAGGCGATGCCGCCTCCTGATCAAATTCCGGTGAAACTCCGTAATATGCAGCTCTCGCTTCTGCCTGATAATTGCTGAGCTTTTCGGCCCTGCTTTCACCCCGGACGAAAGGGAGCGTCCAGTCGTACCCGTAATTGCTCATGCCCAGAAGTATTTTCTCCGCCGGTATCTCTGTAATACCATATTCCACTACTCTTCGCACATTGTTTATAGGCGATACAGCCATGGGCTCCCCGTAGGTGTATCCCCATTCATAAGTCATAAGAAGGCAATAGTCTGCAGCCTCACCCATCCCGCTGTAGTCGTGCCCCTGATAAAGGAGCCCAGGCTGATCAGCGCTTGTCTTGGGCGCCAGGGCAACAGTTGTAAGATATCCCTGAGGGGACAGCCTGTCTCGCGTCCTTGCCACCAGTTCCACATAATTACCGGCATATCTTCCTCTTATGTACTCAAAGTCAAAATCCACGCCGCCCATGCCTTTGGATATTATGTTTTCTTCTATGTTATCAATCAGGTTTGCTTCTGCCTCAGGATTTTCAAAAACAGCAGAAGCCACCTCATCATTAAAAGCCCCGTTTTCATCCATAGGTGTGAGAACCATCATGGGCCTTACTCCGTAGCCTCCGGCGGCCTGTATCAGGTTCTCATCTTCCAGGTTTATCAGCTCTCCTTCAGCTGTAAATCCGTAGCTGAAACATGAAAGCCAGCTGAGCCGCGGCAGCCACCACTGAAGTACTTCAGGCATAATACTTGGGTAAGCATATCCGTTTACAATCATACATATCACCTCTCTAATATGATATGCATTACGGGTATACATCAGCTATGCTTTTTTTGTTATCCATAAAATCTGCGGTGCATCTTTTTTCTGGTTTATCATATCCGCATAAACACAGTGGTATATGCCGGGGTCAAGAGTCCTCGACCACTTGAGAACAGCCTCTTTTTCCAAAGCTCCCGAACAGTGACCCGGATACATGATTATGCTTATCAGTCCGTCCTGTGCCAGCAGATCCAGCGCATCTTTAAGAGCTCTTATTGTGGTCTCTGCCACTGTAGTTATTTGTTTATCCCCGCCCGGAAGATATCCCAGATTAAAAAGAATCAGGCAGGGTCTGTCTTTCACGTATTTTTTTATGTTTTTGTGACTGTCCTTTATAAGTATTACCTTTTGGCTGCCGCTTCTTTCACGGCAGTCAATCTCGTTGGCATCAAGAAGCTCTTCTGTCGATTTTAAAGCTTCCTCCTGAATATCAAAAGAATACACTCGGCCGCAATGTCTTGCCAGCCATAATGTATCCTTTCCTCTTCCGCATGTACAGTCCACCGCCGTCCCTTTAGGGTCAGCATAAGCCCGGCACATATGTAAAGCCAGTTCTGTGGTGTTCTTCAGAATGTTAATTTATCTCACCTTCTTCTATATACCCTTCTGCTGTCATGCAGTCTATCACCTGCTGTCTGCGCTGTTCAGCCAGATCGGGGTTGGCGTCAAGAGAATATACCGAAGGTGCCTGTGGTATTCCCGCCAGCATAGTGCACTCATAGTCGTTGAGTTCTGATGGGGATTTTTCAAAATATCCCATAGCCGCATCATAGATATTATAATATCCCGATCCAAAATATATGGTGTTCACATAGAGCTCGAGGATTTCTTCCTTGCTGTATTTCTTTTCTATGTTCAGAGCCACAAAAATTTCAGCCAACTTGCGGCATATGTCTTTATCCTGTTCAAAATACATATTGCGCGCCAGCTGTTGCGTTATGGTGCTTCCTCCCTGCTGTAGTTCTCCTGCTTTAAGGTTCAGCAGAATCGCTCTGCAGGTTGATATGATATCAACTCCGTTATGCTTATCAAAGCGCTTGTCTTCTACAGCTATGACCGCATTGATATAAGTTTCAGGAAGCTCGTCGTATGTTGTGTAATTTTCTATAGCTCTGATTTCTTCGACTTTGCTGCTGAGCGGCATCCCTTCCAGAGCATCCTGATACATATCGTATGCTCTGTAAGACATGACACCTGCAGAAAAAGCCGCTAATATGAGTATCAGAACTCCAATCTTTTTAAATAGCTTCATTTTCCTTTGTGTTCTGGAAAAGGTTCTTTCCCTCATCGATGACAAATTTCTTCAGCCTTTCCACATGCTCCTCGGCAACTACCTTTGCCTTCTGAGTATCGCCGCTGATTATGGCTTCCTCTATCTCCTCATGCTCGACAGGCATGTTTTCATATCTGGAGAAGTCATCATAATAGATATATCTGAATCTGAGTGCCAGTTCCTGAACCTGGGAAAGCAGCTGATTCAGAGTTTTATTGCCGCTGTAACTTACGATAAGCTGATGGAAAAGCTCGTCGTATCTGATAATTTCCTCGATATTTCCTTTTTTTACTGCATTCTTGTAAGCAGAATTTGCTTCAACAAAGTCAAGCTTTTCTTCTTCCGTAACTTTCTGAGCAGCCATAGAAGCAGCCATTCCTTCAAGCATCTGGCGAACTTCCAGCACATCTACCATATCTTTTATGGAAATGTCTGATGCATAGGCGCCTCTCCTCGGCTCTATGGTAACAAGTCCTTCTTTTTCCAGCTTTCTTATGGCTTCTCTTACAGGCGTACGGCTTACTCCCATATCTTCAGCCAGTTCGACCTCCATCATACGTGTTCCGGGTGCAATCTCTCCCACCAGAATCTGTCTTTTAAGTTCTTCGTACACGATTTCTCTCAGGGGTCTGTGATTTTGCAAGTCCAAGTTTAACATTTGTTTCCCTCCGTTTAATCCGATGACTATTACAGCGTTGTCGCCCAGTAGGCTTCATATCCGCCGGCCCGCATTGCCGCACAGGCTTTCTGCGCTTCACTGACACCGGCAAAAAGACCAAAGACAGTTGGCCCGCTGCCTGTCATCAACACTTTCTCTGCGTTGGTTTCTGTTTTTATTTTTTCTTTTAAACACTTGACTTCATCATACTTATCCAAAGTATATTCTTCAAGCACATTAACCATGTTTTCATATATGAGCTGTTCGTTTATTTCTTTCAGCCCTTTCACCAGAGCTTCCGTGTCCGGCCTCTGTGAAATGATACATTTATCTATTCCTTTATAGACTTCTCTGGTGGATACTCCAAAAGATGGTTTTACCAGCAGTATGCCTTTTCTCATTTTACTTCTCAGCGGTGTCAGTTCTGTTCCCGTACCTTCGCACAAAGCACATCCGTATCTGGTGTTCTGCGTAAGAATGCAGAAGGGAACATCGGCACCAATATCTGAAGAGATCCGGCACAACTGCCTTGTATTAAGTCCCAGCTTCCATAATTTATTCAGGGCTATTATCACTGCAGCTCCGTTTCCACTGCCGCCTGCAAGGCCCGCAGCTACCGGCAGACGTTTCTCGATATTGATTTGGATTTTTCCTCCGCCTGCTTTCTCTCCAAAACTGTCACCCATAATGACCGCTGCCTGATATGCCAGATTCCTCGAATCTTTCGGAAGATATGGCCGATTGCAATCCAGGCTGATTTCTATCTTATCCGTCTTTGAAGGTGTCCATGTCACGTCAACATCATCATGAAGAGAAATTTTCTGCATCACCGTTCTGATTACATGGTAGCCATCATTCCTTACTCCGGTCACATCAAGAGAAAGGTTCACTTTACCGTAGGCCTTTATCTTTATATTGTTCATGACGCCTCCTGAGAAAAATGAGAGGGACCAGCCTCTCATCTGTCTATTTAGCTATTTCTTTTTCTTCTTTCCTTTTGAAGCAGTTTTATTTTTGGCTTTCTGGGCTCTGGCTTTTTCTGCTGCCTCTTTTTTTGCTGCAACATATCTGCTTCCTGCCTCAGAAGCAGAATGTCTGCGTTTTACTCTGTATTTGTTTACATCGTCATCTTCATAGTCGTCATCGTCATCCTTTAAAGCTTCTCTGGCTTCTTTTTCAGCCTGTTTTGCTTTTCTCTTTTCGTCTTTTGCAACGATTTCTTCTACGGACTTTCCTGTTTTCTTGGCTTCTTTATATGGGTTTACTTTTTCTTCTTTCTTTTTCTGATCCTCGGTTGCTTTCTTGGCGGCCGATTTGGTAGTAACGATAATCATACCTCCGAACATAAGAACCATCATTCCCATACTTATCATGGTGTTGGTTTTCTGGTTAAGAGTTTTAAAAGAAATCTCGGTATCTTTGCCGAGAGTGTTCCCCTGATCGTCCTGCAGATCTCCGGATATTTTAAGCGTATATTCAGTATTTCCCTTTGCAGTCACTTTTTTATCTGAGGTTGTGTCCAGAAGAACAAGTACAACGCCTTCTTCTTGGTCATTGTAGAGAACTCTTGTAGGAAGCTTGTCTCCTTCTTCATCATAAAGCTGAAAAGCGTCTTTGTTGACTTTTCCGGCAATATCTTCAGTCATATCATTGCTGAAATAAACTTTTACGCCCAGGTTTTCTATGGATGCTCCCGTAGAGCCGTCCTTTGGGTATGTCTCTACAATAGTAAGACTGTCTGCAAAGCAGATCGAAGCAGACATTGTTATCAGAAGTGCTGCAATGCTTAAAATCGCACCTAATTTTTTCATTTTTTCTCTTCCTCCGGTTTCTGATCTCTGGTTCTTCTCAAGCTCCTGAAAAAGTCCTTTAACAAACGGCTGCATTCCTCCTGCAGTATGCCTGTAGTTACATTGACCTGATGATTGAGCTTGTCTTCCTGTACGATATTGAATACTGACCCGCAAGCTCCTGCCTTAGGGTCCATTGTACCGATATACAGGTTTTCGATTCGCGACCAAACGATAGCTCCTGCACACATGCTGCAGGGCTCTGCCGTTACATACATATCGCACCCCAAAAGGCGCCATCCTCCGAGGACTGCAGAAGCTGCTCTTATGGCTTCCATCTCGGCATGGGCAGTCGGGTCCTTTGCAGTTTCAGTTTTATTATGGCCTCTGCCTATGATGATGCCGTCTTTTACCACTACAGCTCCAATGGGGACTTCTCCCATTGCTGCGGCTTTCTCGGCTTCCTTCAGGGCTTCCTTCATAAACTTTTCCATACATTATATGATAATATCATATTTCCGCCTTGAATTCAACTGCATTTTGCATACAAAGAACACTGCTGCCCGAATATATATACTGCGGCGCCCTCTGTTATGCCTCCGATGTTTTAAGCGTAGATGAATCTATTGCTGCAATCCAATATCCGTATACCAGCTCTGCCGTTTTTTCATCCATATCACTGAGCCCCGAGTACATTTCCTCTCCGCCTCTCAAAGGTTGCCAGAGTGTGAATCCCGTCTTTCCTCCTGCCGGCTGTTCTTCCAACATGAATCTGCCGGGTATACCTATATAATTTCCCTTTTGAGATACTCCGACAATGAAATGACCGTATTTTCTGGCCATGGCGTATCCTTCAATGCAGAATTTTTTCAGAAGTTCCACATCTGTCTCTCTGTGCCAGCTGCTGCCGGTCTCGTCTGAAGAAAAAATACCCTTCCTGTTTTTTAAAAGCTGACCCAGTGCATATGCCAGTTGCTGTGTATTCATGGATATCGCCTCCCGCATAATTCTATGCCCTACAGCCTCCGGCTATTCCGGTAATCGTAAACATATGACATCTTTATATCCATTTCTTGTGTTTTTTTTTACTAAAAAGGTTTAAATATACTAAATATGCGGTATAATAGATTTAGTTCATTACTTTGCAGACTAAAGATTACATAGGAGGGCAATCATGATACAGATTACAGGAAACGCTCCTGCAGCGGAGCAGCAGGCTTATGTGGACTATTTGGAAAAGAAATATAACAGAAAATTAAAATCTCTGGACATAACCCTAGATGATGAATTTGCCGACCTGCATTACGAATTTGAGCATGTTCCTTTTGAGAGAATACGCCGTATTACCGGCTACCTGGTAGGTACAATGGATCAGTGGAACGATGCCAAATATGCCGAAGAGCACGACCGTGTTAAGCATGATGTCAGCACCGGCTTTGAACAGCTTTAATATTACGTCAGAAATTCACAGGGCTTTTCGCAGTAATGCGAAAAGCCCTGTTTGCTTCAGTCTTGTTTGATTTTGTTTATTGAACGGCGGTCATCCGATTCCTCCCATTATTGCACCGAGAACAAGCACAAGAAGTGTGAGACCGCAAAAAACATATCTGCCGGCATATTCGTACCAGCCTCCCAGCTTCTTTTTTGCACCCATATCTACCTGCTTTCTGACAAAGTCTTTGCCGCATACCCAGAAAAACATTATTGCGGCCAGCAGAGCTCCTATCGGGCAAAGGTATATGGAGCACACATCCATCCATCCGGAAACTATTCCCTCTATGCATATGGATATGATTCCTCCCACGACTGCTATAACAGCCACTGCCTTCTTTCTGCTGAATCCGAACTTTGTCTGGAGCGCCTCCACAGGAGTCTCAAAGAGATTTACCAGTGATGTAAAGCCTGCAAATCCCACCGCAAGGAAGAAGATAATTATCACTGCTCTCCCTCCTGGCATTCCGGCAAATACATTAGGAAGATATATAAACATCAGCCCCGGGCCACCGCCTGTCAGTTCCTGACCTGCTGTTGCCATGGCCGGAATAATTGTCAACGCTGCTACCAGTGCCGCCATGGTATCCCAGAAAGACACGGTTCTGGCGCTATGAGGTATATCTGCATCTTTTTTGAGATATGATCCATACACAAGCGTTCCCGAACCTGCCAGAGACAAGGAGAAAAACGCCTGTCCCAGAGCATAGACCCACGTCTTGCCGCTGGCAAGAAGAGACCAGTCAGGATTGGTCAGATACCTGTATCCTTCTGATGCACCCGGCAAAGTTGAAATATATATGGCCATTCCCACAAACATAGCAAAGAAAAGAGGCATCATTACCTTGTTTGCTCGCTCTATCCCGGATGAAATACCATATATCATTATAGCAAAGGTTATTATCAGTGCAGCAATGTGCCATCCCACATTTCCGAAGGAGCTTGCAGTTTCGCCAAAGGCCCCGGCATATTCTTCAACACTGCGGGCTTCAAATACGCTTCCTGTAACCGAGCCTACAAAATATTTAAGTATCCAGCCCACAACTACGGAGTATCCTATGGCGAGGGCCAGGCTTCCCAGTACCGGTATCAGCGCAAAGGCTTCTCCCAAGGTTCTTCCCCTGCCTGCTTTCTCTGTTGCTTTACCGAAAGCTCCCATGGGTCCGGCACCCATAGATCTGCCGAAAGCCATCTCTCCGACAACTCCCGTAAATCCTATTATTATCACGCATATAAAATAGGGAATCAGAAAAGCCGCTCCTCCCAGCGCTGAAACTCTGGCCGGAAAAAGCCATATATTTCCCATTCCCACAGCGGATCCTATGCAAGCAATTATAAAACCGCTTCTGGTTCTGAAACTGTCTCTTTCCATTTACTCCTCCTGAATTGTATTTTCATATAGGATACTTTATTTTTGATAAATTTTCAACAAAATGCGTAGATTTTCCTGCTTCTTCCTTGAAATTTAATGCAGTCGGGACTATAATAGACATGTTGTATACAAAATCAATATAAAAACTGAGTAAAAGGAGATGCTTTTTATATGTATAAGAACGCTTTAAGACCTGCCTGGGTTGAAATCAATCTCAACAACCTGGACTTCAACATCAAGAACATCAAAGCCAAGATAGGCGACAGAGAAATGATCGGTGTTATCAAAGCTGATGCATACGGTCACGGCAGCGTTAAGGTTGCTGAAGTTTTAAGAGCGAACGGCTGTAAAACATTTGCTGTTGCAACGCTTCACGAAGCAGTTACTCTTCGCGAAGCAGGTGCAAAGGAAGAAATAATAATTCTGGGACTTACTCCGGATATGTATGCTTCAACCATCGTAGACTATGATATCACTCCTGTAGTATGTAATTCCGAAAATGCTGCTGCTTTTGACGCCGCAGCAAAAGCAGCAGGCAAAACCATAAAAGGTCTGCTGGCCGTGGACACCGGCATGGGCCGTATCGGATATCTTGCAGATGAAACGGATTACGCCATCGAAGATGTAAAGAAGATTCAGGCTCTGGATAATTTCAAAATCAAGGGAATGTTCTCCCACATGTCTACAGCTGATGCTGCTGACAAGACATATTCTCATCAGCAGGAAGAAAAGTATAATAAATTCTACGAGGCACTTACCGCTGCAGGAATTGATATTCCTTTCAGAACCCTTGCCAACAGCGCATCCATCATGGAACTGCCTTCAGTTCACTTTGATGCATGCCGCCCGGGAATCATCCTTTACGGATGCTATCCTTCAGACGAGGTCGATGTAAACCAGCTGGCAATAAAACCTGTTATGTCAGTAAAGGCCAACATCGTTCACCTTAAAGACGTTCCTGAAAACTTCTCCGTAGGTTACGGAAGAAAATTCATATCAGAAAGACCGAGCAAAATCGCCACTCTGGCTCTCGGCTATGCTGACGGTTATCCTCGTCCTTACTCTCCGTTTGGTAAAGTTCTGGTTAACGGATGTGTGGCTCCTCTTGCAGGAAACATCTGCATGGATCAATGCATGGTGGATGTCACCGATGTTCCCGATGTAAAAGTCGGAGACGAAGTCATCATCATGGGTACAGACGGAAAGAATACAATCCTGGCTGACGATATAGCCAAGGCTACCGGTACCATCAATTACGAAATTGTATGCGCTTTCGGACAGAGACTTCCTAAGGTTTACGTTAAATAATAAATCATATAAAAAGGCTCTGCAATTTGGGCGTCGTTGGTAATACAGCAGAATATATAAGGCGTGACTTTTTTGGTCACGCCTTTTGTAATTTCAATGGGCAGGAAAGATAAGCCCCTGTTGCAGAATATTTTCCAATTAAGTAGCCTCTCAAAGCAGATAATGGAGGCTGCTTCGTATAGATGTTTGCTCTTTTATCTGTGATAAATTGGATTCGGTCGGATTTTCAAAAGAAAAAATCATTTTTTATGCTTTCTTTGATACTTTCCAATTAACTCACCTTTTGCCAGTACATAGCCATCCATTGCATTGAGCAAATCATTTTTTTCTTTCGGAGCTCAGCTGATTTTTTTCAATGCGTAAACAGTGAACCTATATCTGTGCTTCCAGTTAAATGGCGGTTTTGGGCCTCGATAGCAATGTCTGCCATAAGCAATACCCTGCTCAACATGAATCGGCTCATCTACAGCTGCACCTTGGGGCAATTCACCCGGAATTTTGCTGACAGGAGTTATATTCCATGCCACCAAATGATTAAATCTGGGTTGAATGGGATGACATTATCTATTTTATGTCCTTTCTTCTGATGGCAAAATTCCTATTTGTATTTTTATTCGTTTCAATATTATAGCATCACAGCAAAAATATACCAGCGGCTACAGAGGAACCAGCCATCGTAACTGTCAACTGCCTTATGAATACAAAGCGTTTATCCGCAGGCCATTATGCCTATATATCTATGTGAATATTATCTCATCAGCAGTCTCTGCCGGCGCCATTTCCCGGAAATATGCCTCCTCAAGAGGTATCCACTTTTCCTCAAAAGCCTGTGCCTTCAATGGTCCGCCTCGCTGCAGTATGCGTTGCATCTGAGTTTCAGCATCCGTTTTCATAAACACCTTGTAATCATACAGATGTCTGAATTCCGGGCGCAGAGCATAAGCCCCCTCCACGATAACAAGCCCTCTACATTCAATATGTTCTTTTTTAACAATTCTCATGGAGGAGCAATCAAACACACCATAAGTCAGAGGTTCTCCTTCTGACAGATTTCCGGCCACTTCCGTCATGAAACGCTCATAATGAACATTGCCTCCCGGCTGAGACAGTCTTTCTTCAGTTCTCATCTCCGGAGGCAGAAAGAAGTCATCCATATGAATCACTTCTCCTCCCAGCTGCTCGGTCAGCTGTTCTGCTGCTGTGGTTTTCCCAGATGCGGCCATTCCGTCTATTGCCACTACTACCTGCTGCTTTTCGGCAAGCAGCTTTTTTATCTTTTCTTTCATTTTGTGAGCAGTCCTCCCACAAGGACAAAATATCCCGGTACCTGTCCCTCTTTAAGCCACTCCAGCTGTATTCCCAGCAACTTGCTCACGGTAAGACCGACATTGCCTCCGATAGATTCAATGGAATATCTCATAAGTTCCGGGTGTCTGCATCTTTCTCCCGAGGCCCTTGTGCACCCAGTTTCTCTACACAGGCTACAGCTTCCGGCGCTGAGAGACACTGAGTCTTCGTGTTGCTTTTCCAACTCATATAGCTCTCTGCTCATCTGCTCCTTAACCTCTGCCATTATGGTCATGCTCTCATCTGCTGTAGTATCAGGATCAAAGTTTATCTTTACAGCCTCAATGTGAAGCCGTGAAAACCTGTGCCAGAAATCGTCAGGGTTAAAATCATAAGGCGGACATGACCATACATTGCCGTAGTTGGGGCACGCCTTGCAGTATTCAAGAAATTCGGCCACATTTACATATTTATCTATATATTCGTCAATGCTTATATCGCTGCTGTACTTTTCTGTGGTATACATCTCTTTTCCTCCTCCGTGTACATTTAAGTATATCATATTATATTTTTTTATGGTAAAATAAATTAAAACAGAAACAATATATAATTGAGGCGAGGTAAATATGGCATTTGGTTTCTTTAAAAAGGCTGCAGCAGCTGATCTTGTTTTGTATAACGGAAAATTTATCACACAGGAATCCGACTCTGATGACATAACCGCTGTAGCATGCGCAGACGGAAAAATAGTTTCTGCAGGAAGCTACGAAGACATGGAAGAACTTATAGACGAAGAAACATTAACCGTGGATCTGCAAGGGAAATTTGTCCTTCCGGGCTTTGTCGACATCTTTTCATCCCCTGTAACGGAGGTATTTAAAGACAGATACGCCGATTTGTCTCGCTGCGGCGACCTGCAGTCCCTATATTCACATGTAAAGCTTTTTGCAGATGAGAACCCGGATTGTGAAGTAATTTTCGGCTACGGCTACAGCGAAAAACTTCTTCTTGAAGCAAACAGCGATTATCAGGAAGCCATTAGGAACGAGGAACTCATGCGAAAGATCATGAAAATGCTGGACGAGGCATGTCCTGACAGACCGGTGATTCTCCTCTGTGAAAACACCGTTTCATGTCTTCTTAACACAGCGGCCTCTGACACGGTAAAAGAAACCGCAGAAGAGGAAATGGTCCAGTATATAACAGTCCCGTACATCCTTAACCTGATGATACCTTTCGATTTTGAAGCTCTTGAGCAGGATGTCCGGTCACAGATTGAAAAAATGAACCGCCATGGCTTTACTGCCTCCCTTGACCTTGGAGTTCCTGACTATTTCGAGGATCTTTATATAGACTCTCTTATAAGTTTTTATAACGAAGAAGTACTCCACCAGAGATTTTTCGGTTCGTACCTGATGAATCGTCCTCTGATGCCGGACGGCCTGGTTCACAGACTCATGGCGCGTAAGACACAGTGCAACGAAATAGGTGACTACATCAATGCTAATGCTCTTTACATAGAACTCAACGGGGAAGCCTGTCCTCTTGACTTTTCTCAGGATGCCCTTAATTCAATCATGACACGGGTTTCTGATAAAGGATTCGATATATTTATTTCCGCTGCAGGCATGGATGATTATCTTATGGCTTATAGCGCGGTTGAATATATACGCAGCAAAGGCTGTCAGGGGCTTGTGGCAATACGATCTACTCACAAATCCGATAGCCTGGCTAACGAGTTTGTGCATTGGGAAAGTGCTGCAAAACTGCCTTCTTTTTCAGACATCTCATCTATGACCTCGGAAGAACTGATAGATCTCCTTACCGCAGAGGCAGCTGCCTTGACCGGAACGGAACAATTCATCGGTACTATCCGCAAAGGCAAATTTGCCGATATGGCTGTCTTTGACAGAGATCCTTTTAAAATGAGTCCTGAAGAGCTTCTTTGTCAACCTGTATCAATGACAATTTTTAATGGAAAGATCATATGATTTATTATGGGAGGTTAACGATGAAAAAAATTTTTTCTGCGATTATGATTTTGATTCTTTGTATATCCATGGCTTCTTGCGGAGCAAAAAAAGAGCCTGTCTCTGCTGATGACATTATAAATCCTGTAAACGTCAGCATCTCCATCAGCGACAGTTCAAAAGATCAGTTGACTGTAGATGGTTTTAAATCTGTGGAAAAAACGGAATTCATCGTTGAAGAAGGCACCAATGTGCTGGATGCAACGCAGTTATTCTGCATTGCCAACGATATAGATTTTACAGTTGGTCCTTCAGGTGATTACATTTCTTCCCTCAACGGCCTCAAAGAAAAAGATCTGGAGGATACCACAGGCTGGATTTTCCTTCTTAACGGAGAGATGGGCAACAAGAGTGCAAAAGATGAAGTTTTAGAGGAGGGAGATGAAATTTCCTGGGAATTTGTTGACTTTACAACTTTTTCGTGATAGAATCCGTATGTAAAAATCATTTAGCAAACTTTCCTTCTTTTATTGAATACACACACACTTTCAGTAAAAGCGCCTCATATGGAGGCGCTTTTACTTTTTTGTATTTTAATTTTTCTACTCTATGCTCTCCACAGTTCCAACAAGTATGGCCTGCAGAACAAATCTTTTCTGTTCATCAAGATCTGATGTGCAAGTTGAAAGAGTAATGATTTTTTCTCCGGAAGACGGTGTCTCCATTCCGGTATACATATTTTTGCTGGTTACCAATGAAATATACTTTTCATATTCTTGACTGTTTTCGCGGAAAATTCTGAAAGTTCCATCGTCTATGTCGGCTGTATATGCTGAAAATATTTCGTATTTATTCCAGTCTTGACCCGGCATAAGTATATAAACATATCTGTGCTGATCTCTGTAATCCTGCTGCTTGAATTTACCCAGAGTTCCGAACATAGAATCATTTTTCATGTTATGTCCGTAAATTATGGTATGCTGGTCGCTGAGATCCGGAGCATTTGCTGCGTCGATGAATATGCTTCCTGCAAAGAGATATTCTTTTTTGTAGGTTCTGTACAGGTAGTAATCGTTGTCGGGACCCTGCAAGAGAGGATAACTGATATCCGTGCCTTCGATATATATCCATCCTTTTATGTCTCCGTTTTCTTTCACAAGTCTGTCCAGATCCACATAGCTGATGCTGCCGTCATCATTCTGTATTACATAATCATCATTGGCCTGATTATAAAAATCATCTATTTCCTTGTAGCCCATGTAAATGTCTATAATTTTGTACAGTGCAACCAGGAAAACTGCAATGCATATCAGCATAAGTACGGTATATATACCTTTTTTCTTGGAAGGCTTCTTTTCAGTCATTTCTATCACCCCTTATATGATATAGTTTTCAAGAACCTGCCCTTCGAAATCAAAATCTTCTATCTGAAGGTAGTATTCAGCACTGTCAATAAGTGCTTTCATCGGGCAGAGTCCGATAACTTCACTTCCGATTACCTTTACGCCATATCTTTTTGCTTCGGTTTTTACCAGCTCTGTTACTCGGTAAAGCGGAGTAACTCTATAGTCGGTCATATTTATGGACACCTGAGCAATGTTTCTGTCCTCAAGCATAAAGCCCATAGCCTTTACATTGGCAAGTCCTCCGTCTTTCTCTCTTATAACCTTGGCAATGTTCTTTGCTATCTGTACATCGGAAGTATTGAGATTAAGGTTATAAGCAACAAGAGGAGGTCTGGCTCCAACTGCAACAACTCCACCGGTAGGGTGTATCCTTGCGCCGCCGAAATCAGGCTCCCATTCCGGATCTTTCACTTTTTCGGACATGCCCTCAAACTGACCTTTTCTTATTGTAGCCAGGTTTTTTCTGACCGGCTTCTGTGCAGACATTTCGTAGAGGAATACGGGCAGATCTGCCTCCTCTGCAATCCTTCTTCCTACTGTTTTAGAGAGTTCTATGCATTCTTCGTTGGTTGCATCCTTAATCGGAACAAAAGGCATTACATCCACACATCCCATTCTCGGATGTTCACCTGTGTGTCTGGTCAGGTCAATAAGTTCAACAGCCTTTTTTGCCAGTTTCACGCTGGCTTCCTCGACACCCTTTGCATCTCCGATATATGTTATAACTGTTCTGTTATGGTTAGGATCTGACGAATAATTCAAGAGCGTACAGCCGGCAGTGGTTCTTATCTGATCCACGCAGGCTTCTATAACTTCCTGATTTCTCCCTTCTGAAATATTAGGGATGCTTTCGATAATCTGTGCCATTTTGTTTCTCCTTTATTTAGAATTATATCATATTTTTTGTGATTTGTTATAAAAACCTATATATTATAATAGTGAAGACAGGACTTCCCCGTATATCTCTTCTGCCAGCTTTTCTGCCTCACGTACCATATCCTCAGCTTTTCCGAAGCGTTCTTTCACCGCCTGGTCCTTTATTCCCGGAAGGTTTATCATGACATTGAGATATGCACCTCTGATGCCTGCTGCGTAATTCAATGCTGCAACCCCCAGGTCCGAAGAGGCATTTGGGTTGGATTTCCCTACAATTCTGGCTGTCTCAGCCAGACCTTTCATACATAGTTCCATGGTTTCATAAGGTACCTCTGTTGCAGTCACTGTTGCTTCCTGTATTGCTCTGCTTCTTTCAGCCTTCTGCTGATCGTTTTCCTTAGGGAGCTTGAAGGCTGCAGAGACTTTGTTGAAAGCTTCCGTGTCCTTGTCTATTCCTTCAACAAGTTTTTCATATACCTTAAGGCTTGCTCCCTTTACTTCTTCACACAGTTCTCTGTGCTGAGCATATTTTTCTTTGGGGATTGTAAGATCACATACCATTGCCGTAAGCGCTGCCCCTTGTGCTGCCGAAAGAGCACTTACAGATCCGCCGCCCGGAGCCGGAGCATCAGACCCCAGCACGTCGAGGTAGTTTTTTATGGTCATATCAACTAATTTCATTTTTTACACCGGAATTCCTTTCTTTATTGTTTTCATTACCTGATTTGATCCAAAGCGATAGCACAGCATCTCCATATCCTGAGCATTCCATATCACCAGATCGCCTTGCTTGCCTTCTTCTATGGTGCCTGTTATGTTGCCTCTGTTTATAGCGCAGGCCGGATTTATAGTCACTGCTGTCAGAACCTCCTCCGGTGTCATCCTGTATTTCAGATATCCTAAATTCATAACAAATTGAAGGTTGAGGGACGGACATGAGCCGGGATTGAAATCCGAAGCTATGGCAACAGGAATCTCAAATTCGTCTATCATTCTCCTCACCGGAGCGAAAGTCGCTCCCAGATAAAAAGACGTGGCCGGAAGGCACATGGCGGTAGTGTCTCCCTCTGCCAGAGCTTTCATTCCCTTGTCATCTATCACAATGAGATGCTCCGCCGATTTTGCTTTCATTTGTCCGGCTAAAACAGATCCTCCTATGGCCTCTATTTCATCTGCATGTATTTTCAGATCAAACCCGAGTTTTTTTGCTGCTTCCATATATACCCTGCTCTGCTCAACATTAAAAACAGAATCCTCTGTAAATATATCGCAGAACTCAGCCAGCTGATGTTCTTTTACATAAGGCATCATTTCGCTGCAGCAAAGCTGAATATATTCTTCTTCGCGGCCCTTCCACTGCTCTTCAACCGCATGAGCAGGCATGAAAGTTGAAACCACGTCCATAGGGTGGGTCTCATTTAGTTTTTTCATAACCTCCAGCATCTTGACTTCCGTTTTCAGCTCAAGTCCGTAGCCGCTCTTTGCCTCGCAGGTAGTAACTCCCAGGCTCATCATTTCATCCAGGAAGCCTTTGGTTTTGCTGTACAGTTCCTCAAAGGATGCCTCTCTTGTCTTTCTGACGGTATCCATGATTCCGCCTCCTGTCCTGAGGATATCCAGATATCCGGCTCCTTTCAGTTTAAGCGGAATCTCGTTCTGTCTGTAACCACCGAAGACCAGATGAGTATGGCCTTCAACCAGGCCCGGCGTCACCAGATTTCCTTGCGCGTCTATAATCTCGTCGACCTGGATTTCGCTGCAAGGCAGCTGTCCGCCGCATGTGACGGCTTCTATGATTCCATCCTTTATCAGCACTGCCGCATCATGAAGTTTAAGGTTTTGGCCTTGCTCCTTGCCTTTATGGCTGAAACTTCCGACAGGTGTCTGCAGTGTTCCTATATTTTTTATCAGTAATGTTGCCATTAAAGTTCTCCTGTATACTATTTTACGAATTTATCAACAGTTTCATCTACCAGATTCTCGTCTGCAAGATAAGGTATGGTTATATGACCCTTTCCGGCATAATTTCTGTTGTATTCAACTGATGTGGAGAGGGCATTTTCATTTCTTGCCCAGTTTCTTCTGGCAACACCGCCCATTACATCCCACATCATGGCGGATTTTATTATCTCATCGGTTCTTTCGCTTCCATCCAGCAGCAGTCCGAAGCCTCCGTTTATGGCTTTTCCTATTCCTACACCGCCACCGTTATGAAGAGCACACAATGACATTCCTCTTGCTGCATTTCCGGCAAAGCACTGAACTGCCATATCCGCCATTACATTTGATCCGTCTTTTATGTTGGAAGTCTCCCTAAACGGAGAATCCGTTCCTGATACATCATGATGATCTCTTCCCATCATAACAGGTCCGATTTTTCCTTCTCTTACCATTTCATTAAACTTGAGAGCTATCCGGGTTCTTCCTTCGGCATCCTGGTAGAGAATTCTTGCCTGGGTTCCTACAACCAGCTTATTGGCCTTGGCATCTCTTATCCATACCCAGTTGTCTCTATCCTGTGCTCTTCTTTCCGGATCGATGCAGTCCATTGCGGCTTTGTCTGTAGCGTCAAGGTCTTCAGGCTTTCCGGACAGGCATACCCATCTGAAAGGTCCGTATCCGTAATCAAATAGTACCGGTCCCATAATATCTTCGACATATGACGGCCAGATAAATCCATCTTTGTCATCATATCCGTTCTTGGATATCTCTTTGATTCCGGCGTCATACATGGCCTTCATGAAGGAATTTCCGTAGTCAAAGAAGTACGTGCCCTTTTCTGTAAGAGCCTTGATTGCCTTGTAATGTCTGTGGAGCGTTTCGTCAACTCTCTTGCAGAAAAGTTCTCTGTCTTCGTGGAGCAGTTTCGTTCTTTCTTCAAAGGTCATTCCTACAGGGCAATATCCTCCGTTATATACATTGTGGCAGGATGTCTGGTCTGAAAGCAGGTCTATTTTGAAATTCTTATCAACAGCTGCCTCCAGGAGGTCTACGATATTTCCGTGATATGCAATGGAAATGCTTTCTTTTGCTGCAAGCTTTTCTTTTGCAAGTTTAAAGACTTCGTCAAGGTCTTCCATTACCACATCAACCCAGCCCTGGCTGTATCTCGTTTCTATTCTGGAGCGGTCAACTTCTGCAAAAATTCCCACTGCTCTTGCAATATTTGCAGCCTTAGGCTGAGCGCCGCTCATGCCGCCGAGACCTGAAGAAACAAAAGTATGCCCTGTAAGGTCTCCCTGTTCAGGTACCCCCAGATACTTTCTGCCGGCATTTAGAATAGTATTGAAAGTTCCGTGAACGATTCCCTGAGGGCCTATGTACATCCATCCTCCGGCAGTCATCTGTCCGTAGTTAGCAACGCCCATTTCCTCGGCAATTTCCCAGTCATCCAGATTGTCGTACATTCCGATCATCATTGAATTGGTGATTATTACTCTCGGTGCCGTAGGCTTAGAAGGGAAAAGTCCCAGCGGGTGCCCGGATTCAACTACCAGAGTCTGATCCTCTGTCAGTTCCTCAAGATATTTCTTTATGAGCCTGTACTGAAGCCAGTTCTGACACACCTGGCCTGTTTCTCCATATGTAACCAGCTCATAAGGATAAAGAGCCACTTCGAAGTCAAGGTTGTTTTCAATCATGACCTGGAATGCCTTTCCTGCCAGACATTTTCCCTTATATTCATTTATAGGCTTTCCGTATATACGACCTTCGGGTCTGTATCTGTAAGCGTAGATCCTGCCTCTTGTGGTAAGCTCCTCCATGAATTCAGGTGCAAGTTTTTCATGAAGTTCTTCAGGAACATAACGCAGGGCATTTTTCAATGCTATTTTTGTCTGAGCTTTAGTGAGCCTGAAGCCTCTGTCCGGAGCTCTTCTTATTCCTTTCTGAAATTCCGGGTAATCCGGATACTCATTATCCAGCTTTATTGTCATCGCTTCATTTATTGTTTTATTGTCCAACATATTTTCCTCCTCCTGAAGTCTGTGTGAATTATTTTAGCTTTACTGTTTTTTCTACGGCTGCAAGAAGCTTACCGTTCTTTATCATTTCGTCGAACTTGACCAGTTCGTCATGCATTATCACGTCTCTTTCTATCGGATCCGAAACCGTTCTTATATACTCATAGGCAGCTCTTGTTGCAGGTGCCAGGTTTTCTATGCCCTTTTGTCCCTGCTCCTGTCTGAGCCATATTCCCTGAGCTGCGGCAGCTATCTCTATGCCGATTACCTTCTGTGCGTTATCCAGAACCATGGCTGCAGTACGTGCCGAAGTGGTTCCCATAGATACATGGTCTTCCTGATTGGCTGATGAAGGAATGGAATCCACACAGGCCGGGTGGTCGTACACCTTGTTTTCTGATACCATGGAGGCGGCTGCATATTGTGCAATCATAAATCCCGAACATACTCCTCCGTCCTTTGTGAGGAAGGCAGGAAGGCCTTCTGACAGTGCCGGATTTACAAGCCTTTCAGTCCTTCTTTCAGATACATTTGCCAGCTCGGAGATGGCAATTTTAAGGAAATCAAAGGTCAGCGCCATAGGCTGTCCATGGAAGTTGCCGCCGCTTATGACCTCATCTTCGTCAGGGAAAACTATCGGGTTATCTGTAACCGCATTGATTTCTCTCGATACCATATCATAAGCATATCTGATGGCATCTCTTGAAGCTCCGTGAATCTGAGGGGCACATCTGAGAGTATAAGGGTCCTGCACTTTCGTTTCCTGCAGCGGAAGTGCATTTGATGAACCCTCCAGAAGCGCAAGAAGATTTTCTGCCGCTTCTTTCTGACCGTTATGTCCTCTCAAATCATGAATCTTGTAATCGTATGCTTTCTTTATGGCATGAAGAGCCTCTCCTGTCATTGCGCAGGCAATATCTGCCACTTTCTGCAGACTCATGGCATCCCATAAAACATTGAGACCTACTGCCGTCATCATCTGTGTACCGTTGTTCAGTGCAAGGCCTTCTTTTGCCGCAAGCACCACCGGATTAATTCCGGCTTCCTTCATTGCCGCAGCGGCATCAACAATTTCTCCTTTATACTCAACTTTCCCCTCACCTATGAGAGCCAGGGCTATATGTGACAGAGGTGCCAGGTCACCGGAAGCTCCCAGGGAGCCTTTTTCGGGTATAACAGGGTGCACTCCATTGTTCAGCATATCAATAAGAGTCTGCAAAGTCTCCAGTCTTATTCCGGAATTGCCCCTTGAAAGGGCGTTGCACCTGAGAAGCATTGCCGCCCGCACATAATGTCTGGGATAAGCTTCTCCCATTGCGCAGGTATGGCTTATAATCAGGTTGCGCTGGAGTTCTTCTGTCTGCTCGTTGGATATTACCACATTGGCAAATTTGCCAAATCCTGTAGTGAGTCCGTAGATCACCGCTTTCTCATCAAGCTTTTTCTCAATGTAGGCTCTGGCCTTTTTTACGGCTGTTACTGCCTCAGGGGCAAGTTCAACCTGTTCGTTATTGCGACATACGCTGATAACTTCCTCAATAGTGAGGTCATGTCCGTTTATGATTACTGCCATGCTCAACTCTCCATTTCTTTTATATTTGATTATTTTTATACTTTCAATAGAATATTTATGCATTTTTTTATGTGCATTTATCCATTTAATATTATAAAGGTTTTTGGTCAGACTTTCTATGGTTTTTAAGTTAAAAAAATAACTCTTTCATGTATTTTTAACGAAAAAAATGCGTCGATGCGCCCTCTTTGCTTTATCGCTTTATCGCAATAGCGTAAAGACGTTGGAATTCAGCGGTTTTCTGGATTCTGTATACATTCCTCCGCCTTCTCCCGGCATGGTCCAAAAGACTGAAAATTACAGAGTTCCTATACCTCGGCACGCCTTTTGCGGAGATTTTCATCTTTCTTTCCTGCCTTATGACCCCTAAAATTCATTATGCAAAAAATATACATTATCAGCTCCGTAATTATAACTGTTTTTGTATTGCCGCGTTTTCACGGGCGCATTGTATATCTTCTGACGGCTATAAAAAACCGACCACCCAACCGTCAGATTTCCGGTCTGACTTTTGGAGGTCGGTTCAGTATAGCTGCTTTGCCGGCGTTTTTAACAATCAAGTAATTTTTTTATTATGGCCATGGTATATACATTCCCATAATGCTTCCTATTATGGTTACTGCG
Organism: Firmicutes bacterium UBA1702; assembly: GCA_002320005.1. GTDB lineage: Bacteria > Bacillota > Clostridia > Peptostreptococcales > Anaerovoracaceae > Fimisoma. The sequence goes on along the minus strand of DCJK01000046.1, from coordinate 9,377 downwards.
AAGGCACTTATCCATGCGATTACACACTGGCCTGCTACTATTATCATAGCCCATTTCACTCCCAGTTCTCTCTTTATCGACGCAACGGCAGCTACGCATGGTGTATAAAGCAGGCAGAATACCAGCAGCGAAACTGCGCCCAGCGGAGTTATCACAGATACTATAGAACCTGTTGATCCCAAGAGCACTGACAAAGTTGACACTACGCTTTCCTTTGCCATGAATCCTGCAATGAGTGCTGTGGAAATTCTCCAGTCTCCAAATCCCAGCGGTGTGAACAGCGGCGCGATGACCCCGGCTATTACCGCCAGCATACTTGTCTGAGAATCCCGGACTATATCCAGCCTGAAATTAAAGGTCTGCAGGAACCACACTATTATTGATGCTATAAATATTACGGTAAAAGCCCGCTGAAGAAAATCTCTGGCTTTATCCCAAAGCAGATGGCCGACATTCTTCATGCCCGGCATTCTGTAGTTTGGAAGTTCCATAACAAAAGGCACTGCTTCGCCTTTGAACATGAAGTTTTTTGATATAAGAGCCACGATAATGCCCACAATGATTCCTGTAAAGTAGAGGCCTACCATGATGATACCGCCTTTTCCCGGGAAAAATGCCGCCGTAAAAAATCCATATATAGGAAGTTTAGCCGTGCAGCTCATAAACGGCGTAAGCATTATGGTCATCTTACGGTCTCTGGCAGAAGGAAGAGTTCTGCTGGCCATGACGCCCGGAACCGTGCATCCGAATCCTATAAGCATGGGCACTATGCTTCTTCCGGAAAGGCCTATCTTTCTCAAAAGCTTATCCATCACAAAAGCAATTCTGGCCATATAACCGCTGTCTTCCAGCAGCGATAGGAAGAAGAACAGTGTCACGATAATCGGTATAAAGCTGAGAACGCTTCCTACACCGCTGAAAATTCCGTCAATTACAAGAGAATGAAGAACAGGATTTACATTCATATATATAAGCCATGCATCCACCAGTCTCGTAAGGTTGTCTATTCCTGCTTCCAGCATGCCCTGCAGCCATGCCCCTATCACGTTAAAAGTCAGCCAGAAGACAAGGCCCATAATTGCAACAAATGCAGGTATGGCAGTATATTTACCTGTAAGAACGCTGTCTATCTTGCGACTTCTTTCGTGTTCCTTGCTTTCTCTTGGTTTTACAACCGCAGCATCACAAAGTTTCTGAATAAAGTCAAAGCGCATATCTGCCATGGCTGCCGCTCTGTCAAGGCCTCTTTCGTCTTCCATCTGGCTTATAATATGCTCCAGCATTTCTTTTTCGTGTGCCGTCAGCTTAAGCGCTCCGATGACTATCTCATCCCCCTCAACCAGTTTGCTGGCTGCGAATCTGACCGGTATCTCTGCGGCTGCCGCATGATCCTCAATAAGGTGCATTATGCTGTGCAGGCATCTGTGCACAGCGCCGCCATCCTCATCCTTGTCGCAGAAGTCAGTTCTGCCCGGTCTCTCCTGGTACTGTGCGATATGTATTGCGTGCCTTACAAGTTCATCAATACCTTCATTTTTGGCAGCTGAGATAGGAACCACCGGAATCCCCAGCATGTCCTCCATCTCGTTTATGTCTATTGTACCACCGTTTCCTCTCACCTCGTCCATCATATTCAATGCCAGAACCATGGGGATATCCAGTTCCAGAAGCTGCATGGTGAGATACAGATTTCTTTCTATGTTGGTGGCGTCCACAATATTTATGATTCCTTTTGGTTTCTGATCAAGTATAAACTGTCTCGAAACTATTTCTTCGCTGGTGTACGGAGAAAGAGAATATATTCCCGGAAGGTCTGTGACCAATGTATCACCGTGATCCCTTATTTCACCGCTTTTCTGATCCACCGTAACCCCGGGGAAATTTCCGACATGCTGATTTGCACCTGTCAGCTGGTTAAAAAGGGTGGTTTTTCCGCAATTCTGATTTCCGGCCAATGCAAAGGTAAGCTTCACTCCCTTAGGCAACGGATGCTCATCTGCCTTTACATGATATCTGCCTTCCTCTCCCAATCCCGGGTGCTCTCTCCTGGCTCTTCCGTAACTGTATCTCCGGCTCTTTTCTGCGGAACGGGAGTTTTTTTCTTCAGAAGTTGCTGTTAACGGTTCTATCTCTATCTTTTCCGCATCTGCAAGGCGCAATGTCAATTCATAGCCGTGAATCCTCAGTTCCATGGGGTCACCCATGGGAGCATACTTCATAAGTGTAACTTCTGCCCCGGGGATCACTCCCATATCAAGAAAGTGCTGGCGAAGCGATCCTTTACCTCCAACAGTTTTAATTATTGCGGTTTTTCCTATCTCCAGATCTTTGAGATTCATTTCTGTTCCTCTTTTTCCTCTTTATTTCCAACAGTTAGTATAGGCTAACACCTGCCTTTTGTCAATAGCACTGATGGCTCAATTAAAAACCCGGCACTGGTGAGTCCGGCCGGGTCTGTTTCTGTGATGTTTGCTTTATTCTTCGCCATGGGTTTCGGCCCACAGTTTTTCTGCCATAGGTGCCCATTCTTTCGCGTAATCTGTACATTTGCCGCATAGATGCTCACAGCTTTCCGGAGCTTCCAGGTCGGTGGATTTGGCGCCGGTAGCTTTTATCATTTCCTGAAGTCTCTCAGGATTTTCCAGCATCGGGCATGGCTTGAGCAGATTATCGTTGAACGGCTGTCCGTCTTTATATGCAAGGAATAAAGGCTGCTGCAGACATTCAAGAAGTGACTTCTCTTTTATGTTCGCTCCTGAATAATGAATGAAAACGCAAGGCTCAACGTCTCCGTTGGCATTTATGTGGCAGTATCTTTCACCGCCTGCGATACATCCATTTACAAATTCTCCGTCATTCTGGAAGTCTATTGCAAAGAGCTCTTTGCCGCCTTCCAGGCCTCTTATGTCTCTTATCTTATGATACATATACTCACGCTGTTCAGGATTGAGTAGAAGGCTTGTGTCTGCATTTACTCCTACAGGCATGTAGTGGAAATACCATGCGAATACACAGCCCTTGTCAATGAGCATATCCAGAAATTCATCGCTGGTTACAGAAAGGTAATTCTTGCTGGTATAGCAGATAGACACACCAAAAGGAATGTGATTCATGTGCATGAGATCCATAGCGGCCAGAGCCTTCTTGTAATGCCCTGCACCTCTCCTGCCGTCATTGCTTTCTTCGAATCCCTCAATGCTGACGGAAACGAAAAAGTTTCCTACTCTGAGAAGGTCATCACAGAATTCCTGATCAATGAGAGTTCCGTTGGTGAATGCATGGAAAGCCACATCTCTGTGCTTCTCACAAAGCTTTATTATGTCGGATTTTCTTACGAGAGGTTCTCCGCCGGTAAACAGGTATGCGTAAATTCCCAGTTTCTTTCCTTCTGTTATAACCTTATCCATATCTTCAAAAGAAAGGTTCATCTTGTTGCCGTATTCTGCCGCCCAGCATCCTGTACAGTGAAGATTGCAGGCTGTAGTCGGATCCATAAGTATTATCCATGGAATGTTGCATCCGTATTTTTCCTTCATCTTAAGGGAAGTCTTATATCCGCGGAAGCCGCCCTCATAGGCTGCATTAAGCAGGAACGTCTTAAGTATGTAAGGATCAACATCTTGCAGGAGTCTGTTAGTGTATCTTGCCCATTTTCCTTCAGGATTGTTCGCCAGATCTCTCAGCATATCATATGAAGATGCCTGCCAGGAATCTCCTAGTATTTTTTCTATCTTGTCTACCAGGGATAAAATTTCCTTTGAAATATCGCCGCTCTCTCTGCCTTTTGTGATTATTGAATTAAGCGCCAGCTCGAATGCTTTTCGTTCTGCTGCATGTGCTATATTTACTGCCATATTTTCTCCCCCTTTACAATTTGTTCTATATTTTACATTTTTTTAAAGGGTAATATACATATTCAAAAACGCATTTATGCCCAGTTTTAGTACAAAACTGACTTTTTGTACTATTTTCTTTTTTTACCTTAAAAAAATTCTCAGCAATTTACCGCTGTTTTTTCTGTCATAGGGCTGATAACGCATAGGCAGATCTATCCATGTTTTTTTATCCACTATGCTTTTTGTGTGGGAAAAGGCTTCAAATCCAGCTCTTCCATGGTAGGCTCCCATTCCGCTTTCCCCTACACCGCCGAATCCCATCTCGCTGGTGGCAAGATGGATTATGGTGTCATTGATACAGCCGCCGCCATACGAGCACCTTTCCGTCACATTCCGTATGTGGCGGCGATCTTCAGAAAAAAGATAAAGCGCCAGTGGCCTTGGTCTGTCTGCCAGAAGCGAATATACCTCATCAAATTCGTCGTAAGTGAGTATCGGAAGAAGCGGCCCGAAAATTTCTTCCTGCATGACGGCATCATCCCAGGTCACTCCATCCATAACCGTCGGCTCTATTTTAAGAACCTCCCGGTTGCTTCTTCCGCCGGCAACAACTTTTTCGCTGTCAATAAGGCTGCATATTCTGTTAAAATGTTTATCGTTTATTATTTTCCCATAGTCGGCATTATTTAGAGGTTCTTCCCCGTACTGGATTGTAATCTGGCGGCATATCTCTCTTACAAGTTTCTCCTTAATGCTTTTCTGGCAAAGTATATAGTCAGGCGCCACGCAGGTCTGTCCGCAGTTAAGATACTTTCCGAAAACTATTCTGCGGGCTGCCAGCTCAATCTTCGCAGTCTCATCCACTATGCACGGGCTTTTACCGCCCAGCTCCAGGACCGCCGGTGTAAGATGCCGTGCCGCATGGACTAAAACTTCCTTTCCTACGCTCTGACTTCCTGTAAAAAAAATAAAGTCGAACTTCTTTTCAAGAAGGGATGCGTTTTCCTCCCTTCCTCCTCTTACTACAGCAACATATTCCGGCTCAAAACACTCGCCTATTATCTTTTCTATAACATCCCCTGTCGCCGGCGAATATGCGCTCGGCTTGATTATGGCTGTATTCCCGGCTGCTATTGCGTCTGCCAGAGGATCAATCGTCAGCAGAAAAGGATAATTCCATGGGCTCATTATAAGAGTATTTCCATAAGGACAAGGCTTTTTGAAGCTCACAGAGGAAAACTGAGCAAGAGGTGTGTGAACTCTTCTCGCCGCTGCAAATTTTTTTGTATGCCGAATCATATAGCTGATTTCACTGAGAACCAGGCCTGTTTCGCACATAAATCCCTCAAAGTCGCTCTTGCCGAGGTCGGTTTTAAGAGCAGCTTCTATTTCTTCCTCATGGTTTTTCACAGAAGAATAAAGTTTTTTCAGCATATTGATGCGAAATTCCACAGAAAGCGTTTTGCCGCTTTTAAAAAATTCTTTCTGGTTCTTGAGTAATTTGTCCAAATCCATTTTTCTCCCCCTCCTATCTTTTACTGCGGATTACCGTACCAGCGGTATTACCTGAGTCACTACCCCTGCGACAGATAAAATAAGTCCCAGAACCGTCAGGATATTTATCAGCCTGTTGGTGCTGTTCTGATACAGCAGATCCAGCTCTGATTCCACCAGATCAAGAAGATATTTTATTTTTTCTATGATAGGATTTATCTGCTGGCTTTCCAGGAGGACTTTCTCCATCTCTCCTATTTCTGAAATTTCCAGATTTTCCACCTTGTTGAGAGTTGCCAGCAGTTCACCTCTGTATTCTTTGGTTTTTTCAATATCTCTGCTTACATTATTTTTGCGTCTGCGGTTATAAAAGCCGGCCTGACGGCTTAGAATCCTGTTGCATATGGTTTTTATTACCATAACCAGTTCCATAGAGAAAAACACCCCGTGGTTTATGCCCGCAAAGCTGCTGTCCATGAGAAAGTACGGATTCATTTCTCCATAAAATCGTGCGTCGTAATTCTTTCTGTTGCGGCGATATACCCGAGCAGCTGCAGACTCACCGAGATTAAAAAGTACGGAATTTGTTCCGAAAGAAATCAGCCTTACAAATTCACGGCTTCCCCACTGATTAACCATACGCTCTTCGGCCAGTTCCGGGGGCACATGTCTCCACCCTTCGTCTCCGCACATCATTCCGTATATCTTACAGCTGTCTCGGCGTATTATTGTGTCCACATCTTCCTGATTTCCGTATTTTTTTATTTCAATAAGATACGTGTCTTCTTTATCTGTAATTTTTCTGTTCAGTCCTGCGCTGATCTCTTTGAATAGCTCCTGGACAGATATTTCTCTTCCGTCTTTGTTTGCCGTTTCCCAGAACCTGTCGCAGATAAACAAGTTCGTCCACCGTAGCATTTCTGACGCTGAGACTTACACCCAACTGCACTGTATCTGTCTGGGAAAAAACAGTTACCATGACGGCCGAATCAACGATTTCAAAGCCGTTCATCTTAAAACTGTAATCTTTAATCAAGGCTCTGAAGCATTGGAAGGGAAGGCCGTTTCCATGCAGAAAGTCCTCACCTGTTTTCAGATCTCTGAAAACCTGCTCGTTACTGCTTTCAGGTGAATCATAAAAGACCACGTCTTTGAAATTTCTTGATATGCTGCTACGAAGTTCGCTCTCGTCATCGGTACGAAGCCCTATCTCATCGTCAAATATGCTGAAACTGAAATGATATCCTATGGATGCATCTATAAGCGTCTCTTTTTTTCTGAAAATATACAGCACGTCTCTGGCTTCTTCCTTCCGTCCTGCTTCACATGCTTCCTCATCCTCTGCCGCAGAGCTATGTCCTTTAAAATGATAGCAGAGAATGTCTTCCGCCTTAAATCCGGCTTCTTCTGCCATGGATATAACACTGTCTTCGCTGTATATCCTTACCGGCAGAACCCCTTCAGTTCCAAAGAGAGCATCAAATTCTTCCCCTGTGATAGACGTTGAAACCCTTTTTCCGTCCTTGGACTCTTCTCTGAAAAACTCGTCTTCGCAGCCTGCTGTGTGAGTGGTTGTAAGAATAAGGAGCCCTCCTTCTTCCAGCTTTGCTGCTATCTGCTCTATCATGCTTCTGGCCATGTCTCTGGTTATATGCTGAATCACATGACTTGATAAGACAACATCAAACATGCTTCCCTCTTCAACGCAGGTGATGTCTCCGTTGCGCACATCTATTTCTTTGCCTGTCAGCTTATCTGCCAGCGCACCTGCCTCTGCCGCCTCTGAGAATCTGCTGCTGTCGGGTTCCACTGCAACAATCTCGTCAACCCACCGGGCAAATGTTCCGATAAGGCGTCCTTTGCCGCATCCCAGATCCAGGAGTCTTTTCCTGTCGTCTTTTTCCGGTAATGCCTTTATGGCTTCCCCTGCCTTCTCAAGTACTGCAGCTTCGCTTTTCTCCCAGTACGGGCCGTCATATTCCGTGTTAATGAGCTCTATCGTAAGTCTGTCATCTTTATCAGGGTATTTATAATTCATCATTAAGCTCCTTTATATACCATTTTTAGAATATTATACCATAAACAGACGTTTTGCAGGGTATCTTTTCTTACATTTCATCAGACGCCGCCTATTCAAATACGCAGCTGAAAAGGACACAATATCATAGGCAGTATGTTTTCGGCAGTTCAGCTGCCTGCGTTCTGACAAGAGGGGGATGTGATAATAACTGAATTACGCAATAATATTGATATCAGCTACGGAGTAATCACCAAAGTCCAGAAACTCTCCTATCCTGCAGGAGAGAGGTTTTTTAAAAACCGGCCCGTCTACAGTCAAAGTATGATATTCACCATTTTCTCCGCATACATCAATGCCGCATTCTTTCATTTCTTCAAGGATTTTTTCATCAATGACCCTGCCCAGAATTGACTTTGGCAGCAATGTGTTGTTGATGGATTTTATTATACACTTGTATCCAAGGCTTATTATTTCACGCACGTTTTCTTCTCGGCTTCTGTGCCACAAAGGAAAAATCGCCTTTACCCCCGCGGCCAAACATCGTTCCTCACTCCACCGGCGATTTCCTTCTATATCGATATCTCCGAAGCACGCGGCTTCTGCTCCCATGGATGCTGCTTTTTTCAGGCTTTCTTCCATAGCAAGATGGTATTCTTCTCCTCTAGTGGGTACAACCAGAAACGGCAAGTCCAGAGCACGTGAATATGCCTGCAGCATTTCCTCATCTGCACCGTGAAAGAAGGATCGTCCGGCTTCTTCATTGAACATGACAATCAGTGCCACCGGTTCATGCCCTGAACTTATCATCTTATGAAGTGCCAGAGTACTGTCTTTGCCGCAGCTGTATGACATGACAAATTTCATATGCTTCATTCTCCTTTATATTCATCTTGTCTTTTCTCTTTGTGCCGTATTATAGCACCATATGCGAAAAAAGAAAAACCCCTGCAATTGCAAGGGTTTTGAATCTTTTTGAAAGTCGAAAGACTATCTCTTTGGTAATCGAGATTAACGCTTTGATAGCTGGTAACCGTTGAAATTAGCGGGTTTTGCATTGTCAATGTTAGTAGTGAGTTTGTAATTGAAAACTGCCCATGGCTACTCACCACTTTTGATTATTCGAACTCGAGAACTATACCGTCAAGTTAAACAAATTTGTTTAACCTCGGATTTTCTTTTTCATCTTCTACTGATTTTATACAGTAGCTCTGGGGAATTTACCAGTTTTTTTGGTACCAAAATGGTATCACGAAAGCCCAAGAATGCATTAGACTCTTGGGCTTGTTTCCTCAATAGTTAACTATCATACCAGGAGCTTTACCATTAAATTTAAACTCTTTTTCTCTTATATACAACAGTTCCTGTTACTGCTGCCAGAACCATCAGTACGAACCAAATCATCATGTTAGAATCGTCTCCAGTCTGAGGAAGTTTATCCGCGTCCTTGTCGACTTCTGGCTTAGATGTATTATCTGGTGTTGTTGGGTCTGTTGGGTCAATTGATCCAGTTGGCTGATTTGGGTTGATTGGAAGATCTGGGTTTGTCACAAGCTTCCCTGTCTCCGAATCATACGGTAAAAGAACTACCGCTCCTTTCACTCCATCTGCATAAAACATAATAACAGTTGCGTCAACTCCGTTAACTGTTGCTGTCATATCATCTGCTAATTCATATCCTGCATCAGCCATAACAGTTACTGCTACGAAATAGTATTTAGGGTTGCT
>DCJK01000046.1:0-168 GCA_002320005.1 Firmicutes bacterium UBA1702 | reverse complement strand
TTTATATTTGTCAGGTGCGCCAATCAGTTCTATATGATCTACCTTTTCCTTAGTGTCTGGAGGTGTAGTGGTTGCTGAACTATTACCTGTTTCTGGATTATACGGTAAAAGAACTACCGCTACTTTCACTCCATCTGCATACACCATAATAACAGTTGCGTCAACTCC
>DCJK01000033.1 GCA_002320005.1 Firmicutes bacterium UBA1702 | reverse complement strand
GGGTGCTTTTGTTTTACTTTAAAAGACCGCAAGATTTTAAAGGCGAAAGCACCGGAACAAACGAAAGGGGAATAGGGTTAAGTAATTTAAGAAAGGAGAAGGAAATGAAAAAAACAAAGACAAGTAAAAAACTTCTGTGTCTGCTGCTTTCGCTGGCGATGCTCATGACCATGATACCGGGCATGGCTTTTGCGGAAGGAGGGGAAGTGACTGCACCTGTTTTGGAAATCGACGTGGAAGATATCACATATGATTTACCGGCAGAGCAATCAAAAATGTTCTTTGTCCAATGTAAACAGGATGAAGGAACGATTACATATCAATGGTTCAGCAACGATATAAAGAGCTACGATGATGCAGTTCCTGTTGAAGGCGCTACCAGGAACTCATATATGCCAAACGCCACTACAATAGAAGGAACTACATATTACTTTGTGGAGATAACAAAAACTACAGACGCTGGTTCGTCTTCCATAAAGTCGTCTATTGCGGCAAGAACCATAATTAGTGGAGAAAATAAAGGTTATGGAGACATAAGAGGAGAGGAATCCATTGGAAGCGTTGACATAACCATAAAGGACACAGTCCCTTACAGAGAAGATCTTGTTGATGGTATGATGCAGCCCATAGAAGATCCGGGCCCAATGGGAACTATATTAAGCGGAAGCTTCCCGATTTATCCGTCAGATTCGATGATGACTGCGGTAGCAAGAGCATGCAAAATAAAAGGGATTTCTATTGAAGGTGCTGAAAAAGGCTACATCACATCCATTGATGGACGTGCAGAATTTGACCGCGGTAAAGACAGCGGATGGATGGGCACCCTTAACAACTGGTTTACCAATGAGGGCTTTCAGAACTATACAGTAGAAAATGGCAAACTCAATGCAGGAGATGTAATTTCCATTGAATATACCACAGACTTGGGAGAAGATATAGGTGGTGGATTCAATAATGCCGAGTTGTCTCTCAGCAGGTTGTCTGCCATAAAATATGATATGGAAAGCGGTACGGGCATAACCGGTGAAATAATTAAAAACTTCAGCAAGGAAAGCCATGAGTATTTTGTGAATTTGGAAAGTGGGTATGGTATCCGCATTGAATTTGAGGCCTCAAACAAGAGATTTAAGACTGTTGCCATTGCCGATGGTGTAGAATACAATTCGGGCAGCAGAATACCTGTAAATGGCAATACTAATATAGAAGTAGTCGTCCAAAATGTTGAAAGTGAAGAACAGGAAATATATACAATTCACGCAGTAAAAGAGCAGAAGGCTCTTAATGCCGGTGAAGTCAGCGCCGAGCTGTACTATCAGACCGGGGAGAAGCATGAGCCGGGGGCAGTAACAGAGAGAATAGATGAAAAGACGAATCTGCGTGTTTACTCTATGACTCTACCTGATTACAGTCAGGAGAAGGAAAAAAATGTTTCTGATATATCATTCAATATATCAGATGAAGCAGTTAACAGGCTCCCGGAAGGAACAAAACTGTCTTTGGTGTCTGAAAACGGAGAAAAATGGTATTTTGATCAGAATGGAGAACTTCTTCTAAAGGGAACTTTTATTAAGCCTGGTAAATACACCTACCTTATTAAAGTGGAATATTTGACCGGTGTCGTGGAGACTTATAGCTTCACAATAAATAAATCTTCTACGCTTCCAGCGCTGGAAAAACTGCAATTTATTGGAGTGCCGGAATTTGAAGGAGATATAAACGGTCAGCCGGAGGGAACAATCTTCCAGCTTGATGAGAATGGTGAAGAAACAGGGGATACGGGATTTGACAGAACAGTATTTAATTATAATGTTTATATCAGAGAGGAAACAAAGCTGAAGATCGGAATGTTGGCCTGTACTACCCATTCCGGATCAATAAAGATAGACGGAGAAACAATACAGAGTAACACAGTTGCACTGACTCCGGCGTTCTTACAATTGCGTAATAAGGGATTTTCTGTCCCTCAGAGTGACAGCTTCCTGTTTACTATTGAAGCAATACATAAGACATCCAAAGAAAAATATGTATATAATATAAACTTTATAAGGAAGGTTCTGACTCCTGAAGAGCAGATTGCGGACATCATAGCCGGCATTGATGAGTTACCTGAAAAAGAATATATAAGCTACAGTGAAGATGGCTCGATGATTGTCGCTCTGCAGAAAAAGCTTGCATTGCTTTCCGAAGAGCAAAAGGAACAGATTCCGGCTGAAAAGAGAGAAAAACTTCAGGAACTTGCAGATGAGGTTTCTGCACAGAAAACGGAGGGTGAACAGATAATTCAGAGCCTGGTTGATGTGATTGCCCAATTCAAAGATACAGTAACATCGGATTTGACTGTTACGCAGGAATACTACGAAAAATATGGCGATGCTATCAAAAAAGCCGAGGCAATACGTAACGGGCTCAGCGGCTGGATTAAAGAAGCCTTTGAACAAGAATATAAGCAGGATAATGCAACACTGAACACAGCATATGATCTGATTAACAAGTATGAAATTGCAGGTTCTGATGAGTCAACAATAAATAAACCTACAGACTATGTGGATTATTTTATGATTTCCGGAAATGCGTATAATCTTACCTTGGGCAAAGAAGATACTGCATATCCTGTATCCTTCAGGGATGTAATTAGTTCTGCAAAGCGCGACGGAGAAGCCTGTCTGCCTTGGAATACCCCAGGCAGAATCGAGTATACCATTGCTGATGAAAATATCGTAGAGATGAAAGAGGTGCTGTCAAGCTACACAGATATGGGGCTGGGAGGAGGAAACCAGGGTCACGAGAACCTTCTGTATTATCTGATCCCTAAAAATCCGGGAACTACAACGATGAAGGTCACTCTTACAGATGAAACCGGAAAATACTACGGTCAGATTCCTGAAATCATAATCCATGTTAACAATGAAGAAGAAACTTCAATTAACGATCTGGAAAACAAGCTTACAAATATCAACTTAATTGAAAAAACAAGAAAATATGACACATGGTATTATTTCAAGGGAACCGAAGGAGCTCCGTTTACTTTTAAGGTCAACGGAAAAAACGCGGTCGTAAATGTTCTCACATATCCTATAGATGGAACAAAACAGAATTATACGGTAAATAGCGACGGCACGGTAACAGTTCTCCTTAAGGATGGATATAATCCAATAGAGGTTACAGCTGAACTAAACGGAAAAACAGTTACTCAGGTTTATGGTTTAAAAGGCAAAATAATTGACTATTCTATCAGCAATGAGTCCAGACCAGGGAAGGAACTGAGACAGGGAGATACTGTAAGGATACACTTTACAGGCATTGAAGTTCCGGTACATAAGATTTTAAGGATATATAATCCCGTAGGACCGGCAATTCAATACAGCACGAATCTGCCGGGTCTCGGACAGGTTGTAGGAGAAGGAACACAATACACCATAGGTGATTTAAAATTCCTTTTAACCGGTTCTGGAACTGTGAAGCTGACTAATGGTGAAATTACAGAAAAATGGTTTGGTAGTCCGTTGTACTCAGAATCCACACAAGGAAACACAGGTGGAACGGCGCCTGTCGGAGAAGCTTTGTTTTCTGTAATTCCTGACATTGAGTTTGAAGTTCAAGCAAATGAAGCCTTCTCTCTGGACACCAAGCTGTTTCCTGAGATTAAGGGAGGCAATAGGGTAAAAGCAGGAGATACAGTTACAATTGAGCTTAATGATTTAAAAGTCTCTGAAGCAATGAATGTGACGGATAATGGAAATCCTGTTTCTATCAATACAGCCGCAACAACATTTTATACGTCCATTCCGGGATGTAGCGTGATAAAATCAGAACTTTATACAAGTGACAAGCCTAACAGCGGAGTACTTAAAAAAGTTACATTTAAAATACCAAGGAATACACCTGCAGGGACATACAGAATAAGTGGGGGAAACATTGATATTGATTACACCAAAAACTGGTTTCCTGCGCATATTGACAGGTATGCAATGCAGATTGCAGATCTTGAAATTGAGGTCACCGCAGCTGAAAGCTTTGATGAAATATACAAGACCACAGGCGACTATCTGGCAGAACTCCTGAAAGGAAACGAAACCTTCGGAACTGAATGGCCTGTTATAGGTCTTGCAAGAGCAGGCAGAACGGCAGATATGGATGTGGCAGAATACTACGCCGATGTGGA
>DCJK01000015.1 GCA_002320005.1 Firmicutes bacterium UBA1702 | reverse complement strand
CCGTATACATCGAGAGGTGTACGTGCGGTTTGGGAGGGAGGGGACGCAAGTCCTGCAAAGGATGAGCTGAACCTTACCTCATGACGAATTTTTATATCTTGGCGGCAATGAGCAGGGGACGCATAAGTACGTCAGTGAGCTGCTTGGAAAAGCAACCATAGACATGAACACCTATGGAAAGTCCACCGGGCATTCTGGAAATTATTCCACCAATTATCAATTATCGGGGCGCGAGCTGATGACGCCGGATGAGGTGCGTATGCTGGATAACCGCTATGCACTTCTTTTTATCCGTGGGGAGCGCCCGGTCATGGATGAAAAATTTGACATTTTAAAACACCCTAACGTGGCGCTTTCCGCAGACGGGAAAGGCAAGCCATACCGTCACGGGGAAGTGACGGAGGCAGTGGCTGGCATATCGCTTGGGGATAGTCTGGAAGGCGAGGTTACAGAAAGCCTGCCGGACGCACAACAGTATGAACTTCTGTCCGATGAGGACTTGGAAGTGATATTTAACCAATCTCAAAACAAGGAGGACTAGAGCAATGAGAAACAGAAATGAGAGAAAAAAGGAAATACGTAAACTTCCCATGAGCCGCAGGGCAAAAAGGGCGATGGCAGTTTATGCCGCAATGGTGCTTATGCTGACGCTTGGTACGGGAACCGTATTTGCGGCAGGAGATCCGCTGACGGTAGTCAATAACCTGTCCGACTTTATTTTCGGGCTGATCCGTGCTATCGGTATGATTCTGTTGGGATTTGGTATTGTACAGGTAGGCTTGTCATTAAAATCTCACGATCCGAGCCAGAGGGCAAACGGATTTTTGACACTGGCAGGCGGCATTATCATTACCTTTGCAAAAGAAATCTTGACTTTGATCACAGGCTGATACCGTAACTTTTAAGACAGCAGAAATTAAGAAACCGGGGTAGGCGTTTTGTCTGTCCCGGCAGAGGAGGTGTAACGAGTGTGTCTGATAACTGGGTAGTGCAGAATCTTCAAAATGCGCTTGACACATGGAATGAAAAACTAGCGGAAATCTGGCAGATACTTACGCAGTCCCCGGAAACCTTTAAGGGTGGGAGTATCTGGAACGTGATTGTGAATATACACGGGGCATTGCTGGCAATCGGGTATGCGCTGTTGGTTTTGTTTTTTGTGGTTGGCGTAGTCAAGACGTGCGGTTCCTTTGTGGAAGTGAAGAAACCAGAACACGCATTGAAACTTTTTATCCGCTTTGCCCTTGCGAAAGGCGTGATCACTTATGGACTGGAACTGATGATGGCACTGTTCAATATCGTGCAGGGAACGATCAGTACGATTATGAATACCGCAGGCTTTGGGAGCGCACAGCAGACCGTTCTTCCGACGGAGATTGTGGAGGCGGTGGAGGATTGTGGCTTTTTTGAGAGTATCCCGTTATGGGCGGTCACATTGATTGGCGGGCTGTTTATTACGGTACTGTCTTTCATTATGATTATGAGTGTGTATGGGCGTTTTTTCCGCCTGTATCTGTATACCGCTATCGCTCCAATCCCTTTATCATCGTTTGCCGGGGAGCCGAGCCAGAACGTGGGCAAGAGTTTTCTCAAATCTTATGCGTCAGTGTGCCTTGAGGGTGCGATCATTGTACTGGCGTGTATCATCTTTTCCGTATTTGCAGCATCCCCGCCCGTGGTAGACCCGGACGCTGCGGCAGTCACAATGGTATGGAGTTATATCGGAGAGTTAATCTTCAATATGCTTGTTTTGGTTGGTACAGTCAAAATGGCAGATAGGGTTGTGCGTGAGATGATGGGATTGTAGGAGGTGTTATGAATTGGAAGTAAAAATTAACCGGGAAATCCGTAATTATACGGAATCCATGTTTTTTGGATTGTCCATGCGGCAGTTCATTTTTTCGATTTTAGCCTGCGGCGTTGCTGTCGGGCTTTATTTTTTGCTCCGTCCGCATTTGGGAACGGAGACGGTAAGCTGGGTGTGCATTTTGGGGGCTGCCCCCTTTGCGGCGATGGGATTTGTGAAGTATCACGGAATGAACGCAGAGCAGTTTATTATGGCGTGGATCAAGTCAGAGTTTTTGATACCTAAACGCCTGCTGTTTGCCCCGGAGAATCTCTATTATGAGATTCTGAAACCAACGATTGAAGTCCATGAAAAGGAGGAATTAAAGCGGCATGATTAAGACCTTGAACAATATTTTTAAGCAGGATAAAGAGAAATTCGCAGTACCAAAAAGCGTCCAGCAGGCGATTCCGATTCAGGCGATTTGGGGAGACGGGATTTTCCAGATTGGGAAGAACAAATTTGCCCGGACGTATAAATTCGTGGACATCAACTATGCGGTAGCAAGCCGGGAGGATAAGGAGGCGATGTTTCTGGAATACAGCGAACTCTTAAATTCCTTTGACAGTGGGGCAACCACAAAAATCACGATCAACAACCGGAGGCTGAACCGTCAGGACTTTGAAAAAGCAATTTTGATTCCCATGCAGGAGGACGGACTGGATTTATACCGGAAAGAATACAATGCCATGCTGCTTGAAAAAGTAACCGGGGCGAACAGCATGGTGCAGGAAAAATATGTGACGGTATCCGTCTATAAAAAGAGCATTGAGGAGGCGAGGACGTATTTTGCCCGTGTGGGTACGGACTTAACTGCCCACTTTATGCGGCTCGGTTCCAAATGTACGGAAATGGACGCAACGGATAAGTTAAGGGCGCTGCATGATTTTTACCGTACTGGAGAGGAGACGGGATTCTATTTTGATTTATCTAAGACTATGAAGAAAGGGCATAGTTTTAAAGATTTTATCTGCCCGGATTCGCTGGAGTTTGAAAAAGACCATTTCCGTATGGGGAACCGATACGGGCGTGTGCTGTTTTTGCGGGAGTATGCGTCTTATATCAAGGACAACATGATTGCAGAATTGACAGACTTAAACCGCAACCTGATGATGAGCATTGATATTATCCCGATTCCAACGGATGAAGCTGTGAGAGAAGTGGAAAACCGCTTATTAGGTGTGGAAACCAATATCACGAACTGGCAGAGGCGGCAGAACGCAAACAATAACTTCTCCGCAGTGGTTCCCTACGATATGGAGCAACAGAGGAAAGAGAGCA
The DNA here is from genome assembly GCA_002320005.1 of Firmicutes bacterium UBA1702. Lineage (GTDB taxonomy): Bacteria > Bacillota > Clostridia > Peptostreptococcales > Anaerovoracaceae > Fimisoma. The sequence continues at coordinate 11,041 of DCJK01000015.1, read as the reverse complement.
AGGAGTTTCTGGACGATCTGACCACCCGTGACCAGAGAATGATGTTTGCGGTGCTGACCGTGGTGCATACAGCCGACACCAAAGAGCAGCTTGACACTGATACGGATACGCTGCTGACCATCGCAAGAAAGCATTTGTGCCAGATGGCGGTATTGAAATATCAGCAGATGGATGGACTGAATACCGTGTTGCCGATTGGACACCGGAAGATCAATGCGCTCCGTACCCTGACAACGGAAAGCCTTGCGGTTCTTATGCCTTTTCGGGTGCAGGAGATTATGGACGAGGGCGGTATCTATTGCGGGGAAAATGCTATCTCCCATAATCTGATTATGTGTAATAAAGAAAAACTGTTGAATCCAAACTCTTTCCTGCTTGGCGTACCGGGAAGCGGGAAGTCCTTCAGCGCGAAAATGCTGATCGTGTTCCTGGCGCTGGCTACCGGAGATGATATTCTGATCTGTGATCCGGAGCGAGAGTATGCGTCACTGATCGAGGCGATGGGCGGCGAAGTGATACGGATTGCGGCGGGAAGCCGTGACCATATCAATGCGATGGATATGGTAGAGGGCTATGGAGATGGAGGAAATCCGGTCATTGATAAGTCCGAGTTCGTGCTGTCTTTATTTGAGCAGTTAGATAAAAAAGGTGTCAGTGCAAAAGAGAAATCCATCATTGACCGCTGTACCGGGGACGTATATGAAGATTACCGGAAGGGCGGCGCAGTACCGACCTTATGTGTTCTTCGTGAAAAAATGCTGGCGCAGCCGGAACGGGAGGCAAAAGACCTTGCGCTGGCATTGGAACTGTTCACAAGCGGAAGTCTGGACGCTTTCGCCCATGAGAGCAATGTGGACGTGAATAACCGTATGGTGGTGTATGACATCATGGATTTAGGAAAGCAGTTGAAAACAATGGGACTTCTGGTTATCACGGACGCTATGTTAAACCGTGTGACGGAGAACTGGAAAAAGGGCAAGCGTACCCATATTTTCTTAGACGAGTTTCATGTGGTATTCGAGAATGAGTATTCCGGTGCATTTTTCAATTCCGCATGGAGACGGTTCAGAAAGAGAAATGCCTTTCCGAACGCCATCACGCAGAATGTGGAGTATCTTCTGGATTCTGTGCTTGCCAGTACTATGTTATCCAACAGTGAATATATCGTCATGCTGAATCAGGCGGCATCAGACCGACAGAAACTTGCGGAGTTACTGAATATCTCCAACGAGCAGATGAGTTATATCACAAATGCGGACGCAGGGTGTGGCTTAATTAAGTACGGAAGTTCCCTTGTGCCTTTTATCAATAAATTTCCGAAGAATACGAGGCTGTATAAACTGATGACAACCAAGCCGGGGGAGGACAGCATGAACCGGAACCGGACGTAATGCTGCATCTATATAAAATGCAGAAACAATAAAACCGAATGTGATAGGCAGTCTGGCCAGCGGCGTGAGCGCTGGCAGGCTGCCTTTTTGAAGGGAGGTATCTATGGCAGAATTTCGATTTGCGTCAAAGGAGCATGAGAATTTTTTCTTTTCTATGCTGAAAAAGTGTGATAATCACGACAGTTATCATCGTGCATTTTTCTATTGCGTCGGTATTTCTGATACAGCGAGGAGAAATGTGGGCAGGCTGTTTGATTTTGAAAAACATCAGATCAAACCGGAGGGACTTCACGAGGGCTGGCAGACAGGCGGCACAGTAAGGCTTACACGTTTAGCCTTTAACCTATGGAATGGATATACGGAGCCGGGAGATGAGCGGATGTCAACGCCTTATGAGATATTTGATTGCGGATATGCCCCGTATTTTTATGAGGCGATCCGGCAGAGATACCCGGAATATTGCCGGGAACTGCCGCCAGTGAAAGAGAAAAGTGCAGGGAAAGAAAGATAGGAAAAGGAGGCTTTAAAATATGGGTGCAGCACAGGCAAAATTGAGTGAACAGCCGGAGATTATTGATCTGCTCCGGGTACTGGAGCAGAACAGGCTGATGAAAGAGCGTCAGGAGGTGGAATCTCTTGTGAATTACCTTGACAACATGGAAAGTCAGTTTGGAGAGGTGCTGAAGGAATTAAAAGAAGTGAAAGGGCAGCTTACACAGATACAGGATAAAGGTGTGAAATCATCTGCTACCTGTCTTATGGAGGGGGCAGAGAACAAGATCGGGGAAATCGGCAGCCAGTTAAAGACCGTCCGGGAAAATATTGTGAAGTCGGCAAAACAGGCAGTGCAGATATTTAAGGAAAAGGGTGTGGGAGCCTTACAGAAAGTGGTAGAGGCAATGAAAATTCCGTCCGCCCTCTCCCGGTTGAAGGAGGCGTTTCGCAGTGGGAAAGAGAGCATGAATGACCGTGCGGATCAGATGGCGGTTATCAGCAGTGAGATTCATGAGGCAAAGAGCCATGCAAAGAACGCAGGCAGGATTCTCATGGGAAAAGCGGCAAAAGAGATGGAGCCGCAGAACATGGACAAGGGGATTACCGCACGGATTGAAAAAGCCTATCTTGCATGTGGCAGAGGCTTTGAGCGCATGGAGCAGGGGACAGACCGGGCGATGAAGAAACTGGAGAAGTTTATGGAGCGGGGGAAAAAACCGTCCGTAAAAGAAGAATTAAAGAAACTGAAAAGTGAGAAAGCGTCTGTCCCAAAACTTCCAGTGCCGCAGAAAGAGCAGGGGCGGTAACACGCAACAGTTGGAACCATAGACAGTTAATCATTATCAAAACAGCGTGGACGTGAAATGTCCGCAGGAATGGAGGAAACTTTGAAGAATCTGAACTTAAAATTGAATCTGAAGAATCTCAGCACAAAAAAGAAACTGTATCTTGCAGGAGCGGTAATCTGTCTCCTGCTTTTTTCTGTTTCTGTATTCCAGATCATCAGCCACTATGCAAATGCAAACAAAGCGGAGGAGGAATTTACACAGTTAGCGGAGATGGTAGAGCAGGCGAAGGATATGCCGGAAGAAGATACGGACAAAACCGGAGAGACAGAGGAACAGTCCCCTTTGGAGCAATACCGGGAATTATTCAACTTAAACAATGATATGGCGGGGTGGATTACCGTTGATGGGACGCAGATCAACTATCCGGTCATGTATACGCCGGACAATCCCGATTTTTATTTGAAGCATAACTTTGAAAAAGCATATAGCGATTATGGTGTGCCTTATATTGCGGAGCATTGCGATCCGATAGAACCGAGCGACAATGTTATCATTTACGGACACCACATGAAGAATGGTTCCATGTTTACAGGGCTGATGGAGTATGAAAGCAAAGAATTTTACAAGAACCATAAGACAATCCGCTTTGATACGCTGACGGAAACCGCAGAATATGAAATCGTTATGGTATTTAAGACTACTGTATATGATGATGCGGGATATAAGTATTATCTATTTTCCAATGCAGAAAAGTCGGAAGAATTTACCGAGTATGTAGAACAGTGTAAATCCCTTGCGTTGTATGATACGGGCGCGACCGCAGAGTATGGGGACAAGCTGATTACCCTTTCCACTTGTGAGTATTCAAGAACGAATGGACGGCTTGTAGTAGTGGCAAAGAAAATCGTGGAGGAATAAGGGAAATTTCATATCCGAAAAGGAGGGCAGGCATGAGTAAGGAGATTAAGACACGCCAAATCCATAAGGATATAAAAGCACTGGATAAGACGGTCACAGGTATGGAACGGGTAAAACGTGCTTATGTCCGTACAAAGGACAGTGCGGAACAGACACAGGTACAGCATTATGATACGCCGGAGGAATATGCCCAGGATAAAATCACGCATGGAGCAGATACCGCTGCCCATGAAACTGTCCATCAAATCACAAAGCAGGGCGGCAGAGCGATTGACCATGTGAAAGAGAAAAAACAGACTTCGGATTCCGTAAAACAGGGAATGTCGGGAATGAAAGAGGAACGCAGAACCACAGAGAGGGAGCGTCCCTCTTTTTCTTCGCATAGCGAAGAAAAAGTTTACCAGCCGAAAGAGCAATTATCAAAAACCGCAAGGCAGGAGGCAGGAAGAAAAGCGGCACAGAAACAAGCCGGGGAGAGGGCGGCGGAGAAAAAGGCGTCACAGATGCGGGAACTTTCAAAGCAGACCATTAAGACCGCAGACCGGGGCGAAAAGACCATCAAGACTACCCATCAGGCAGGACAGGCGATTAAGGGTTCCGGGAAAGGAACGATTAAAGTCTCCGGCAGGACAGTGAAAACCGCAGAACGGACAGCACGAACCACCTTCAAAACAACTGAACAGACAGCAAAAGCAGCACAACAGGCGGCGAAAGCGTCCGCAAAGACAGCGCAGAAAGCGGCGCAGGCGGCAAGACAGGCGGCACGGACAGCACAGCAGGCAGCGAAAGCAACCGTCCGGACAACCATAGCCGCTGTCCGGGCGATCATCGCAGCCACAAAGTCTTTACTTGTGGCAATTGGTGCAGGCGGGTGGATTGCAGTATTGATTCTGGTAATTGTCATACTGTTTGGAGGGATTCTTTGCATGGTAGGTGGCGATAATTCCAACAGTGTGAGTCCCGTCAGTGCGGAGGTAGAGGCGTATGAGCCGCTGATCCGTCAGTATGCGAACCAATATGGGATTGGAGAATATGTAGAACTGATTAAAGCGGTCATGATGCAGGAGAGCGGCGGCAGAGGACTTGATCCTATGCAGAGTTCCGAGGGCGGTTTTAACACACGTTATCCGAGGCAACCCAATGGAATCACGGATCCGGAGTATTCCATCCAGTGCGGGGTGCAGGAATTAAAAAGCTGCCTTGTGAGCGCCGGGGTGGAGAATCCCATAGATATGCAGAATATCAAACTGGCATTGCAGGGCTATAACTTTGGAAACGGATATATCTCGTGGGCAAGAAGCAACTATGGCGGCTACACTGCCGCAAATGCAGCAGAGTTTTCCGATATGATGGCGGCACGCATGGGCTGGAGTGGTTATGGAGATAAACAGTATGTTCCCCATGTGTTACGTTATTATGCCTTTGGAAGAATCCCAACGGGAACAGGCGGTGGCGCAATTGTAGCGGTGGCACTGACACAGGAAAGTAATGGAGGAGATACCTACTGGAGCTGGTATGGATTTAACAGCCGGGTTGAATGGTGTGCCTGCTTTGTGTCATGGTGCGCTGATCAGTGCGGCTATATTGACAGTGGTGTGATACCGAGATTCTCTCTTTGTTCGGACGGTGTAGACTGGTTCAGTGCCAGAGGACAGTTTCAGGATGGTAGTTATGTTCCGGCGGCGGGGGATATTATATTCTTCGATTGGGGAAATGACGGAGGCGTAGATCATGTGGGAATTGTAGAAAGCGTTAGCGGAGGAATTGTAAATACCGTAGAGGGAAACAGCGGAGATAAAGTGGCAAGGCGTAGCTATGCTATCGGGGATGGCAGAATATATGGGTATGGATGCTTATGTGATTAGTCACATAAAACTCCTTATGTAGAGAAAGCACTTATGTAAAGAGAATGGGTAAATCTTTCATAATACCGAGAGATTTACCCATTTTTATATATCAAAACTTTACATAACACATAGGCTGTTCATCTCCTGACGATATACTTGGCACAGGAGGTGTTCAAAATGGAAAATAAAAAAATCACGAACCTTGAGGAACTAATTAACCAAACAAAACAGAACCTGAAAGACACAGGATACAGCTCAACGTCCCTCTGCGTGCATGGGAAAATATGGAGGGAGCTTTCCGAATATCTTTCCTCAAAAGGGATTGCATCCTATGCGCCAGTAAACGGTCTGGATTACCTGCATTACAAAATCAATTATCCAGAAGTCCTTGAAAGAACCCTTACGCATGACGAACGGGATTTCATCAGAGCCATCCGTTTCCTTAACGAATATCAGGAAAACGGCGCAATCCCTTCAGCCCTTCCACGCAGGCGTATCATATGGGACAGCGAAACAGAAAGCCTGCGGGAAGAGTTTGAAGTTTTCTGCCAGGAAAACCTGAACAGCAGGTCAACTGTAAAATCACGGATGTATGCTGCAAGCCGTTTTATGCAGGTTGTCCTTATTGACAAACAGGTAAAAGTTGAAAAAATCGATGCTAAAACCATATCAGAGTACGCCGCTGGACTAAGCGGCTACTCAAAAGCCACTGCAACCGTCCATTTGGCAGGGCTGCGCTTTTTCTTCCGCTTTCTTTATGAAAAAGGATATGTTAAGGCAGATGTTTCCCCCTTTGTGCCACGGCTTCATGGCGCGACTGGCGAAAAAATACCGCATATCCTCAGTGAAGATGATGTCAGGAAACTCCTTGCTTCCATCGACAGGGGGAACCCGATTGGGAAAAGGAATTACGCAATCCTCTTAATGGCGGCGCTGCTCGGAATGCGTGACAGCGACATCACGAACCTTACCTTTTCCAATCTGGACTGGGAGAAAAACTGCATTACATTTTTTCAAAAAAAGACCAGCCGCATGGTAAAGCTCCCATTACTGCCAGCAGTAGGCGATGCGTTGGTTGACTACCTTAAATATGGCAGGCCGCAGACTGACAGCAGCTATGTGTTTGTCAAGCATAAAGCCCCGTTTGAAAAAGCTGTGTCTTTTTATTGTGTCATGTCTGTATGTATCAGCAACGCAGGCATCAGCGTGGGAAAAAACGTCAGCCATGGGCTGCATATACTCCGCCACACACTGGCGAGTGAGCTGGTGCGGCAAGGGGAAGCATACAGCACGGTATCGGCAATCCTCGGGCACTCTGGAATCGGCTCAACGGACGCCTACACCCATATAGACCTTGACGGGCTGCTTAAATGTGCATTGGAACTTCAGGAGGTGACGGCACATGAATGAATATATCGGAAAGCTGTGCTTTGAAAGCCAGTTTGCGCAGGAACTCACAGGCTTTATCCGTGAAAAGCAGGGGCTTGGAAACAAATACATATGCGAGATGCGGAATTTATGGCACTTTGACAAGTTTGTGAAAGAGAACGGCTTTCAGGAAAATACCATTACAAAAGAAATATTTGAAGCATGGACTTCCAAACGTATTTATGAAAGGGATAAAACCTGCGAAAACCGGCGGAATACTTTCAGACAGCTCTGCCAGTACATTGTAAGGTCTGGCGGGGACGCTTATGTGCCGCCCGCTATGGCACGGTTAAGGACAGACAGGACATACCGCCCGCACATATTTACAAATGAGGAATTACGGAAATTTCTTGATGCAGCCCGTGAAATGGAACGCTCTGAAAAAAGGCGGAAAGTTTTCTATATGCTTTTTTCTCTGCTCATATGTACGGGGATGCGGCTTGGGGAAGCGTTGAATCTGGAAAAAAGCGATATATCTTTTTACAATGGCCATGCCGTAATCTCCATAAGGGAAGCTAAATTCAATAAAGAGAGAAAAATACCACTGGCCGAAGAAATGACAGCCCAATTCAAAGAATACCTTCAAGAAACCGCCCTTCTTTTTCCAGACAGCACGGCGGTCTTTCCTGCCGGGCACGGACAGGCGTATTCAGAACACGAAGTATATGTGACATTCCGCAAAGCGCTCTGGAAAGCGGGAATCTCCCATGGAGGCGCAGGGAAAGGGCCAAGGGTGCATGATTTCAGGCACACATTCGCAGTAAAGTCACTCCGCAAACTTGTCCTGCATGGTGAAAATATCATGGCAGTAATGCCGCTGCTCTGCCAGTATCTCGGCCATAAAAACACATCGTCCACACAAACATACCTACAGTTTACAGCAGATATGTTCCCTCATGTAATAACTGCCGTAGAATCGTCTTTTGGGGAAATCGTCCCTAGAATGGAGGAAGAATGAAAAAACCAACCGACTTTTCAAGAATCTTAGCAGACTACTTAACAACTTACCTGCCTTCACTGCGGAATGTGACAAGGAACACAGTTTCTTCATACTGTGACACGTTCCGCCTTCTGCTCACATTCTGCCGTGATGTTTACGGGTTAAAAGCAGAGAGCCTGGGCATATCTGACTTTTCGCCCGATATGATACAGGATTTCCTTTCATGGCTGAAAAATGAACGGGGAAACAGCATCTCCACGCGAAACCAAAGGCTGGCGGCAATACGGGCTTTTTTCAGATATGCGGAGGTGGAAAGCCCTGAAAATATGCTGCTGTGCCAAAAAATCATACAGATACCTTTTTCAAAACGTGAAAAGCCTGTCATGAATTACCTGTCCGTTGAAGAGATGGGCGAAATCCTAAGACAGCCAGACCAGTCAACGGCTTACGGCAGGCGTGACCTCTGCTTTTTAAGCCTGCTGTATGATACAGGCGCAAGGGTGTCAGAAATCCTGTCTGTCAGGGTGCGGGATGTCCGCCTGGAAAATCCCGCCAAAGTAATCCTGTTTGGGAAAGGGCGGAAACTGCGGGAAGTCCCGATACTTTCCAATACGGCAGAGCATTTGAAACGGTACATTTCAGAAAATCATCTGGACATGCCCGTAAAGTTAGACAGGAATTTATTCCAGAACCATCAGGGCAGGCCATTAACCCGTGCGGGAGCTGCTTACATACTGAAAAAATATGCCGCAGCCGCAAACGTGGAAACACATGTTTCACCCCATACCCTCCGCCATACCAAAGCCATGCACTTGCTTGAAGCAGGAGTAAACCTTTTTTATATCAAGGATTTCCTTGGGCATGAGGATATATCCACTACGGAAGTGTATGCCAAAGCAAGCATAGAAACACAGCGGGCGGCTCTGGAGAAGCATTCGATTGTGACGGCACCAAGCACACCGTCTTGGGCAACAGATACGGATACTTTAGAATGGCTGAAATCTTTTGGGAAGCAACAATAATTATGTAAAGAAATATATGTATCGAAAGCAGAGAACGCTGCATTCTAACGGCTATTTCTCTGCTTTCTTTTCATAATTACTTTCTCTACATAAGGTGTGCCCCGATATTAGAAAATGAAAAACCGGAGGAATTAATTTTCCTCTGGTTCTTTTGCTTTGCAGAGTCCATTGATTGTTGCTTCAATAACATAAAGTTCTGTATCGTTTAATTGGTCAAGTAAGGAATCTACATGTCTGCGAATGGAACTTTTGTTTGTTTTTTTGGTTGGGAAGATATATTCGTCAACGGAAATATCAAACAGCCAAACAAGACGGAGAAACAATTCAAAACGGGGATACTGCCCTTCGTTTTCTATGGATTGAATATGTCTTGCAGAGCAGTCGATGATTTCTGCCAACTGTTCTCTGGTTATCTTTTTGGCTTTACGGGCTTTTTTAATAGCCTTTCCTATAGGCATAAAGTCAAAAACTTCTTTTTTCTCATACATAAGATCACCACCTATCAAGAATTTATATATCTATCTTACGGAAGTTTTATCCCTGATTAAACGATGTGAAATTTCTTGTGATAAGATATTAAATCTCCTGTTTTTGGAATGGGACGGAAAAATGTTTAGGAATTGTTTAGATAATTTATCTTGTCAATTTAACACTAGCACTTAGACTTATTATCTGAAAAAGAACAGAATATTTGATATTTTTTTAAGATTGGAGGTAATGCAGTTAGATGAAGAATATTTTAAAAAATATCGTAAACCGTAAAGTCGGTAATTCTGAAATCGTAGAAGTGGAACAGCTCAATCCTGAGGAGGAAGAAACGATATTCCTTCCTATGGCGAGTGATGCCTTAAATATAGCAGAGCAGTATAATCAGATTATTTTTTTCTATGAGGCAGGAATCTGCCAGTTGACATCAAAATTGGAAATCTTGAAACAGGAGTTTCAGGCGTGTAAAAACCGCAATCCAATTGAAAATATAGAAACCAGAGTGAAGTCGCCGGAAAGTATCAAAGGGAAGATGGAAAGAAGAGGTTTTCCTCTTACTATCAGCAGCATGGTAAAAAACATTATGGATATTGCAGGGATTCGCGTGGTCTGTCCATTTATATCCGATGTGTATTACATTGCGGAATTTCTGTTAAAGCAGGAGGATATTGAGGAAATCCAGATTAAGGACTATATCAAGAATCCGAAAGAAAATGGATACAGAAGTCTGCATTTGATTGTAATGGTCACAGTATATTTCTCGGATCATAAATGCAATGTTCCGGTAGAAATCCAACTTAGGACAATCGCAATGGAATTTTGGGCTACCCTTGAACATCAGCTTCGGTATAAAAAGAACAGAAATCGCATTGAGAGTATGCAGAAGCAGTTGAAGCAATGTGCGGAACTGGTGACAACGGCAGACTATAAAATGCAGCAGTTAGCGGATCAATGGTTATAGCTGATTCAGGCTGTGCTGAAAGATGAAAGGAAGTGTATCGTATGCAGACGAGGGATCACAAAAGGCTTGCTGAATTTCTTGTATCAGAAATAGGGCAGGAACTGTCAGCTATTTATATTAAAGCATTTATTTTGGGAAATATCGAACCAGATAAAAATCTGTTTACATATTTGCATGGATTGGTAAGAGGAGTAAAATTTCATGGGCATAACTATGAAAATATTTTGCCAGTAATGGAGAAACTTTTTGGTTCCCTGCGTGGGAAAAGACACTGGGGAGTCAGGGAATATTATCATTTTGGAAAACTTATGCATTATATAGCAGATGCCTTTACATTCCCGCATAATGGAATATTCAAAGGAAATTTAAGGGAGCATTGCAGATATGAGAAAGAACTTCATAGAAGGTTTTTATATATGTTACAGGAGTCGCTAAAACAACCGGTTCAGAAAAGAGGAAGAGGCAGCGGGCTGGAATGTATAAAAAAATTGCATAAAGAATATCTGCAGCAGGCAGGAAATTATGAAAATGATTGCAGATATATTTTAAAGGCGGCAGTCATGCTGGCACAGGAAGAAATAGGAACCGTTTGGAAGATAGATTTTAGCAGATGTGAAAAGAGCAGCAGGGTAATTCATTTAGGAAATGTTTAGATTTTTAGATATGTTTTGTTTAATAGTAGATTGTATCATAGAAGTATGAACGTAAGGGAGGGATCATGATGTTGGAAAAATGGAAGTACAGTGGCTAAAATGGCAAAGATAT
>DCJK01000014.1 GCA_002320005.1 Firmicutes bacterium UBA1702 | reverse complement strand
TTGCCTTTCATGAAGCCCTGCGGCCAAAACACCTCTTGCTCTCATCGCTTCTCAGTGGTAAAATATAAGACAGCGTATTTTAGCTTAATACGACATAAGTTCGGGGGAATGACATGAATTTTGAGTATTTTTTTCTGCATGAGGATACCCTGATTGAGAGAAATCTTGACATAGGTTTTGAACTATATGGAGTCGGACATCTTGCGTGGCTGGCAGCCATAACAGCAGCTGTTATCATATACAGCAGTCATTACAAAAAGCTGTCTCAAGGCAAAAGAGATAAAGTTAAAAAATTTTTCGCAGTAGCAATATTGCTGTCAGAAATATATAAAGATATTGTAATACTGATAATTAAAGCGCCGATTATAAACTATCTGCCGCTGCATTTATGCAGCTTTGCAATTTTTGCTATGCTTCTGGACGCCTTTGGAAGAAAAAAGCCTCTCATAAAGCAGATGTTTGCTTTTGCTTTTGCGCCGGGAGCCGCCGCTGCACTGCTTTTCTGTAACTGGACATGTTATCCTTTCTTTCATTTTATGACAATACACAGCTTTGTCTTTCACGGCTGGATAATCATATATTTTGTAATGCAGTACAGAAGCGGAGAAGTGGAACTGACATACAAAGGACTGTGGAAGTCCCTGGCCATAATATATGCGTGTGCGGTACCTGTCTGCCTCATAAACAAGGCATGGGGAACCAATTATATGTTTCTCAATGCAGCTTCCGAGGGATCGCCTCTGGTGATATTGTGGCAGATCTTTGGTCCTGCTTTTGGCGAGATGGGATATCTTCTGTCATATGCGGCATTTGCTGCGGTGGTGCTTAATGTAATTTATTTAATGTATATGCTTTTGGGAAGAATATTTAAAAAAGGGGAACCGAAACGTGAAAATCTTTAAGGGAAAAAAGAAAACTGCACCTGAAAGACCTGAAATATGCCTTTCACTGGGATGCAGGACAATGGATCAGCTGGAAGAGGAAATTCTGAAGAACCGCGGGTATTGTCAGGCGGTGGAATGGAAGGTGGACAGGATTTCAGGCTCCGCATATTACACAAAAGAAGAATTTACAAAAAAACTTAAAGAGGTTAAAGCTCTGTGCCGCGGCAAGAAACTTATTGTAAACTACAAAGGTGATGAGGAAACCACAGCAAGAATACAAAAATGGGCTCTGGGAACAGCGGATATGATTGATGTAGATATATCTGACACACACCTGAAGGAGATCATCAGGGCCGCAAGACGAAAAAGAACCGGAACAATAATATCCTATTATGACTTTGAAGGAATGCCGTCAAAAGAAGATATAGCGACTCAATTTGTCAGAATGGAAAAAAGCGGAGGAAATATACTGAAGATAGCTTGCCTTGCCAAAAAGGAGACAGATACTTATTCCATGCTTGAAGCGGCCGGCGCCTATACGCAGCTGAAAAATCACAAGCCGATAATAGCTGTTGCCATGGGTGATGAGGGCCAGGCCAGCAGAATATGTGCAGGAGATTTCGGCTCTGTTATGACCTATGCATGCGGAAGCACGCCGGGGGAAGCCGGAGAACTGAGTGCACGAGATATGTGCAGATATTTAGATACCTATTACAAAGGAAAATAATGATGGATTCGATAATAAAAATCGAAAATTTAATATTTGAATATCGCAAAGAAGAAGAGGAACAGCCTGTAAAGGCAATAAACAATATAAGCCTTGAGGTTGAAAAAGGTAGTTTTACTGCCATTCTCGGAAAAAACGGTTCCGGAAAATCAACCCTTGCCAAGAATCTTAACGGGCTGCTTCTGCCAACAGGAGGAACTGTTTACGTAAATGGGTATAATACTGCTGACGAAGAGCATATATGGGACGTTCGCCAGTCTGCAGGCATGGTATTCCAGAATCCTGACAACCAGCTGGTATCAGCAATAGTGGAAGACGACGTGGCTTTTGGACCGGAGAACCTCGGAATTGAACCGGCGGAAATACGAAGAAGAGTTGACAAGGCTCTGGAAGATGTAAACATGGGGCCATTCAAGGGAAAGTCACCCCATCTCCTTTCCGGAGGGCAGAAACAAAGAATTGCCATAGCAGGTGTTGTGGCCATGAAGCCTCGGTGCATAATCTTCGATGAGCCTACAGCCATGCTGGATCCCAAAGGCCGAAAGGAGATAATGAGCATAATAAAGGAACTCCATGAGGAAGGGATTACAGTTGTGCTTATTACACACTTTATGGATGAGGCTGTTAATGCAGACAGAGTAATTATAATGCATCAGGGCGAAATCTTCATGGACGGAACGCCGGCAGAAGTTTTCGGTCAGGGCGAAAAAGTCAAATCAGTAAATCTGGATGTGCCTATGGCGGTGGAACTGGCCCGGGCCCTGCGGCAAAGGGGCATAGAAGTTCCCGAAAAAATAATAGGAACGGAAGAAATGGTTGAATATCTATGTCAATACAAGTAAAAAACCTTAAACATATATACGAAAAAGGAATGCCTACAGAATCTGTAGCTTTGGAGGGTGTGAGTTTTGAAGTTGAGGATGGAGAACTTCTGGGGATAATAGGACATACAGGCTCCGGTAAATCAACGCTCCTGCAGCATCTCAACGGTCTTCTGAAGCCTGATGAAGGTACAATAGTAATCGGAGGCGTGGATATCACGGCCCCTGGTGTTTCCATGGTTGAAATCAGAAAGAGAATAGGGCTGGTGTTCCAATACCCCGAGTATCAGCTTTTTGAGGAAACCGTGGCCAAAGATGTTGCTTTCGGACCGCGCAACCTTGGGCTTGCTGACAGCGAAATCGAAGAAAGGGTTAGGGAGGCGCTGGAGCTTGTAGGGCTGGATTATGAAGATATGAAAGACCGCTCCCCTTTTGAACTTTCCGGAGGTCAGAAGAGAAGGGTTGCTATTGCCGGAGTTATAGCCATGCGTCCGGAGGTTCTCATACTGGATGAGCCCACGGCAGGCCTTGACCCAAAAGCACATAAGGATGTTCTCAAAATGATTGAGGACGTACATGGAAAAACCGGAAATATAACGGTGCTGGTATCACATAACATGGCAGATATAGCCAATCTGTCAGATAAAGTGCTTGTTATAGACAGCGGCAGAGTAGTTACCATGGGAACACCGGAAGAAGTTTTCTCCAAACGCGATGAACTCAGCTCTGTGGGACTGGATCTGCCCCCGATAACATGCCTTACAGAGGCACTCAGAGAAAGAGGATTTAAAATCAGAGAAACCATACTGTCCGTAGAAGATGCTGCGGATGAAATTGCAGAATACTTGAAAGCCGGAGGAAAGGCTGAATGTTAAGAGATATAACTCTGGGCCAGTATTTCCCGGGAAGTTCTCCCGTTCATAAGCTGGACCCACGTCTCAAAATAATAGCTACGCTGCTTTTTATTATTGAGCTTTTTATTGTTGATAATTTTATAGGATTTTTAATAGCGGCTATAGCACTGGGTGCTGTTATTGCGCTGTCCAAAGTTCCGCTCAGCTACATATTGCGCGGCCTGAAGCCCATACTTCTCATACTGGCATTCACCTTTGCGCTGAATATGTTTATGGTGGACGGACGTATATTGTGGCAGTGGAAATTTCTCAAAATAACTCAGGAAGGCCTTGAGCTTGCTGTCTTTATGGCCATCAGACTTATACTTCTGATCATGGGATCGTCCATGCTTACTCTTTGCACAAGGCCTATTGCACTGACTGACGGCATAGAAAGACTTCTTTCTCCTTTCAAGCGTTTTGGATTGCCTGCCCACGACATCGCAATGATGATGACCATAGCGCTTCGATTTATACCCACACTTCTGGAAGAAGCAGATAAAATAATGAAGGCGCAGCAGGCCAGGGGTGCGGATTTTGAGACAGGAAATCTTATGCAGAGAGCAAAGAGCCTTATTCCCATTCTGGTTCCGCTGTTTGTCAGCGCCTTCAGAATCGCCCAGGATCTGGCCATGGCAATGGAGGCCAGGTGTTACCGCGGAGGCGAAAACCGCACCAGAATGAATGAAATGAAGTTTAAAAAGAGTGATTATGTAGCTGTGACTCTGCTGGCGGTTTTCGGTGCGGTGATAATAATTCAGTCAAAGGTGTTTTAATAATGAGGCAGAGAAATATAAAGAATTTGCAGGAAAAGCTGGAACAGAATTCCGGCTTTTTAGTAAGAGAGCCCGAAACCGTGAAAGGCAGATGGGCAGAGCTGTTTGGAAATGATAATCCCATTTATCTTGAACTGGGCTGCGGTAAAGGAAAATTTATAAGCAGGATGGCCCAAGATAATCCCGACAGAAACTATATAGCCATCGAAGGCCAGAGCAATGTTGCACTGAGGGCATTGGAAAAAGCTCAGGAAGGCCGGCTGGCAAATCTCAGAATATTTATAGATTATGTGCATGATCTGCAGGACTATTTCACAGAAGGAGAGCTTGATGGAATATATCTTAACTTCAGCGATCCCTGGCCAAAGGCCCGTCATGCCAAAAGACGCCTTACCCACAGAAACAGGCTGGAAAATTACCGGAAGGTATTATCAGATGAAGGAACTGTGGAATTTAAAACTGACAATGACGGACTTTTTGATTTTACGATGGAAGAACTGGAAGAAGGGGGTTTCGAAATTCTTCAGCAGACGAGAGACCTTCACAAAAGCGGTTTTTCTGCAGCAGAAATAACTACCGAATATGAGGAACGCTTTAAAGATGCAGGGAAAAATATAAATTTTGTCAAATTCAGATGAGCCCTCAGAAAAATGAGATAACTTAATAGAGATTTATAAAGCAAAAGGCCGATCCTGCATCTGCGGGCAACGGCCTTTTTTCAGTATTTCTTTTCAGAATTTTATGAAATCTCCGGGATTAACGTATGCACCGCCCTTGAGCATTTCAAAGTGCAGATGAGCAGGTTCCAGAGATTCAAAGAGGCCCGTTGAGCCCACGCCTCCGATGATTTGACCTCCACTTACCACATCTCCGGTTTCAACCATCTCCGCAGTAGAAAGATTGGAGTACACAGACACGATGTCGCCGGGATGAGTTATTTCTATGGAAGTTCCGTAGCGGTCGTCTTCGTACACGGCTGTAACGGTTCCGTCGGCAACGGCCACAACCTGGGCATCCTCAGGAGCTTCTATGTCAACACCACAGTGAGTCATGTACTGATCCAAAGTTACCGAGTATATTAATTTGTCCATGGAATAAGGATTGGTAACCTGCGCATTCTCGTGTTTCACCGGAAATTGAAAATTCGAAACCGCCGGCTCTGAGTCAATGCTGTCTACCGTAGGAACTTTACCCGACACCTGGGAAGCCGCATCGGATTTCTGAGAGCCGGAGTCAGAAGGTTCTTCTGTTCCGGCGTTTTCTGATACAGGAACATCTTTAGTTTTATTTACTTTATCTATGTTTGCTTTAACAGTAAAAATTGAAGTAAGAGCGATGATACAGAAAGCGAGCATCAATACAATTGCAACTTTATCTTTCTCTTTTTTCTTTTGAGCTTGTCGCATGTTTTCACCTCCAGTTATAAATAGTCTTTGCCAAAAAGAAAGATTTCATACAAAATGCAACTTGTAATAATTGCAAGTTCATAATATAATTGAATATCTGGGAAACTGATAAAATAAGAAGGAGGCACTGCGAGCTATGACACAAATGATTTTTGCTTCGCAAAACGGAAGAACCATTTCAAAAGAAGACAAAATATTCGGCATCAGCAATCGTGCAAAAGCGATGATTGCTAAAGAAGGAGAAAGCAAGGTGGTAAATGCCACCATCGGTGCCCTGCTGGATGATAATGGCAGACTGATCGTACTTTCATCAGTAGATGAGGTTTTCAAGGCGCTGTCGCCCGCCGAATATGCGCAATATGCACCTATAGGCGGAATACCTGAATTCAAAGAAGCCGTAAAAAAGGACCTTTTCAGGGATTTTATCCCAAAGACGTATACCGAGGCAGTTGCGACTCCGGGAGGTACGGGAGCTATCAGAAACACAATTTCAAATTACTCAGAATATGGCGACTATGTGCTCACATCAGACTGGTACTGGGCTCCATACAACACCATAGCTCAGGAACAGGGCAGAAAACTGGATACCTTTGAGCTTTTTAACGAGTCCGGCAGCTTCAACATGGAATCCTTCTCGGAAAAAGTAAAAAAGCTCCTTGAAAATCAGGAGAGGCTTATCATAATACTCAACACACCGTCTCATAATCCTACGGGTTATGCACTTACTGACGAGGAATGGCTCCGGGTGTCAGAAATTCTGAACAGAGAATCCTCAGGCAAAAAAATCACGCTGCTGGTGGATGCGGCATACGCTGATTTTGCCGGAGATGAAGGAGACAGCAGAAGCTTTTTCCCTATACTGGAAAAGCTCGATGAAAATGTACTTGTAATTATAGCCCACAGTCTTTCAAAGGCTTACACTCTCTACGGTCAGCGCTGCGGAGCTATGATATGCATGACGGGACACAAGGAAATCGCAGAGGAATTCAGGCGTGTATGCGAGTTTTCATCAAGAGCCTCGTGGTCAAACTGCACCAGGGCTCCGCAGGTGATCCTGTCCAGAATATATGCTGATCCACAGCTCCTGAAAAAAGTAATGGATGAACGCAAAGAATACAGGGATATGCTCATAAGGAGAGGCAAAGCCTTTAAGGAAGAAGCTGAAAAGGTGGGGTTAAAAACTCTTCCGTACAGATCGGGATTTTTCATGTCCATACCATGCAAAAACCCGGATGCAGTAAGCGCCCGGCTGGAGAAAGAGGGAGTTTTTGTGGTTCCTCTGGCCAAAGGCGTGAGGGTATCAGGAGCCTCTGTTCCGGAAGACGTATGCCGGAGACTTCCCGCTGTAATCAAGAAAGCCATTGAAGAAGCGGATAAATAAAGAGAATAAAAAACGATAAACAATTGACATATTTTTCCAGCAATGTTAAAATCGTCTTGCAAAGGGATATCAGGGAAGGAGATATTATGAGCAGAAACGATGATTTTTCTTTTGAAATCAAAGAACATCTGGGCATTCTGGGGGAATATCCCACAGGCTGGAAAAAAGAACTTAATCTGGTAGAGTGGAATGGAAACAACGCCAAGCTGGATATCAGAGACTGGGACGCAAATCATGAGCATATGAGCAGGGGAGTGACTCTGCATATGACTGAGGCAGCCGCTCTTGCAGACCTGATCAGCAGCTATATATCGAAAAATCATAACAAAACAGAAAGATAATTATGGGGAACTTGTTAAGTTCCCCATAGTTTATGCTCGGTGCCTGCTGTCGAAAAGAAAAGAAATTCCGTACAGAGATGCCAGGCCTACCACGGCATATATTATTCTGGAAACTACCGCCAGGTTTCCTCCGAAAATCCATGAAACAAGGTTAAAATTAAAGAAACCGATGAGGCCCCAGTTGATACCGCCGATTATCATAAGGATGAGAATCAGTTTTTTCAAAGTAATCACTCCTTTCGAAAGGTATTTTGCCCCAAAATCATTTTTTTATGTTATTATATAAAAGCACAGCCAAAATAAGCAGGGGGGATGTAAAATGAATATAAGATTAGTGAAAGAGCTGCGCAGTGAAGAGACTGTGGCAGCCATTGCCAGAGGCACCACAATCGAGGAACTTTATAAGCAGTATGCAAAGCAGCTGCCTTACACGGTTCTGGCTGCTAAAGTAGACAACAAAATTGAGGGACTTGACCACAGGCTGAGCAGAGAATGCCGTGTGGAGTTTTTAGATATGAGGACGCAGGCTGCGAATCTGATATATCAGAACAGCCTTATACTGATATATTTGAAAGCCATAGAGGACATACTGGGCAAGGCAGATGTGGATATTGAAAATGCTCTTAACAAAGGCCTTTACACAGAAATAAAGGCTGCAGAGCCGGTAACGGCAAAACAGGTAAAAGAGATAGAACAGCGTATGCACCACATCGTGGAGGAGGATATTCCTTTTGTACGCGAAGAACTCACAAAAGAAGAAGCCATAGCCAGGTTTGAAGAAATGGGCTGCCCGGAAAAAATCGCGCTGCTGGGTGAAAACCCTCGCATGAAGAAAGTACCTTTCTATTCACTGGCCGGATACAGAGATTTCTTCTATGGTCTCATGGCGCCATCTACCGGATACATCAGACATTTTGAACTCCGCAAATACAGACGCGGTGTGCTCATGCGTTTCCCGCAGCCGTCTCAGCCCGATAAGATACCGGAATATGTTGACGAAAAACTGCTGTACAAGACTTTCGGAGAGCAGAACCGATGGGGAAAACTTATGGGTATCGACTATGTGTCGGATCTGAATCGCAAGATAGATGAGGGAAAATTCACGGATCTTATACAACTTTCCGAAGCACTTCACGAAAGACGCATAGTGGAAATAGCCGATATGATAACCAAGGGTCATAAACGTATAATTCTTATTGCAGGACCGTCATCATCAGGAAAGACCACTTTTGCGCGCAGACTGTGCATACAACTCAGAGTCAACGGTCTGGAACCGCTTTATATGGGAACAGATGACTATTTCGTGGAAAGAGAACACACGCCTCTGGATGAATATGGAGAAAAGAACTATGAAGATCTGGACGCAGTAGACATTCAGCTTTTTAACAGCAATATGAATGACCTTCTGGCAGGAAAAACTGTGGATCTTCCTACATTTAACTTCATTACCGGAAAAAAGGAATACGGCAAGCGGATTACATCCATAAAATCCAGTCAGCCTATTGTAATAGAAGGAATACATGCGCTGAACGAAGCCCTTACCTCGGAACTTCCAGAGGAAGAAAAGTTCAAGATTTACATAAGTCCGCTGACTCAGCTGAATATAGACAGCCACAACAGAATTGTGACTACTGATCATAGAATGATAAGGCGCATGGTGCGTGACTACAAGTACAGGGGTCACAGCGCTCAGAGCACCATATCAAGCTGGCCTAAAGTGAGGGCAGGAGAGGACAAGAACATCTTTCCTTTCAGTAACGAGGCAGATGTGCTGTTTAATTCCGTCCACCTTTATGAGATATGTGTACTGAAAAAATATGCCGTGCCTCTTCTGGAAGCCATTACTCCGGAGGAACCGGAATACGGAGATGCAGTCAGAATGCTGAATTTTCTGCGCTTTTTCAAAACAGTTGAAGACGATTCAGCTATTGTGAATAACTCAATTCTCAGAGAATTTATAGGCGGCAGCGTGTTTGTAGATTAGAAAACGAAAAAAGACAAGAGGAGCAGGAAATGGCAGATATAACCGTTATCGGCGGAATAAATATAGATATAGAGGGCAGCCCCTTCAACAAACTTCGAAGGGAGGACTCCAACCCCGGAAGAATTTCTTTATCTTACGGCGGAGTGGGAAGGAATATAACCGAGAACATAGCGAGAATAGGTGGAGATGTGGCGATGGTTTCGGTCATAGGCGAAGATCAGATGGGAAGGGGCGCAAAAGAAGAACTTCAGGAACTGGGCGTCGATGTTTCCGGTGTGGAGATTCTGGCAGGCAGAAATTCAGCCATGTATCTGTCTATTCTAAACGAAGACAAGGACATGGAGCTTGCAATAAGCGATATGGATATTGTAAATGTAATTACTCCTCGATTTCTGGATAAACACAGAGAACTGCTTCTGGGGTCAAAAGCCGTAGCCCTGGATACAAACCTGTCAGAAGAAACTCTGGAATACGCTGCAGATATCCTTGAGAAAACGCCTCTGTTTCTGGACCCGGTATCGGTGACAAAAGCAGTAAAAGCACGGAAAAT
Source organism: Firmicutes bacterium UBA1702 (assembly GCA_002320005.1). Taxonomy (GTDB): domain Bacteria; phylum Bacillota; class Clostridia; order Peptostreptococcales; family Anaerovoracaceae; genus Fimisoma. The sequence goes on along the minus strand of DCJK01000014.1, from coordinate 18,303 downwards.
CATCGGAAAATTTGAGTGTATTAAACCTAATGTTATGGAGGCGGAAGCGCTGTCCGGGCTGAAAATCACTTCTGAAGAAGAACTCAGAGCAGCAGGCGGATGGTTTATACAGCAAGGAGTAAAAAAAGTATTTATAACACTCAACAAAGAGGGTGTATATTACAGAAGTCCAGACCGTGAAGGCTTCATCAGGCCGAAGGATATTTCTCCGGTAAGCGCCACAGGCGCAGGAGACAGCTTTTCGGCAGCAATACTGATAGGCATGGTCCGGGGACTCGATATTGAAGAAATAGCAAAAATTGGTATGGCAGCGGCACAGGTGACAATGGAAAGCCCCGGCGCCGTAAACAAAGCCATAAGCAAAGCCGAAATTGAAAGGAGATTTTAAAAATGTATGACAATTTTCTGGACGTAAACCCTGAAGTGGCAAAAGCTCTGGAAGAAGGACAGGCTGTAGTGGCTCTGGAATCAACAATCATAGCTCACGGAATGCCTTATCCGCAGAATGTGGAGACAGCTCTGGCGGTTGAAGCCAAGGTGAGAGAGAACGGTGCGGTGCCTGCAACTATCGGAATTCTGGGAGGCAGAATCAAAATAGGAATGACGAAAGATGAAATAGAATATATGGCTCACGCAGACAATGTGCTCAAAGTCAGCCGCAGGGACTTCCCTCTGGTTATATCCAAAAAAATGGACGGCGCAACTACTGTAGCCGGAACAATGATTGCGGCTCACATGGCAGGAATTAAGCTGTTTGTTACAGGAGGAATAGGTGGAGTTCACAGAGGAGCAGGAGAAAGTTTTGACATTTCAGCAGACCTTGAAGAACTTAAGATGACAGACGTTACCGTTGTATGCGCAGGGGCAAAAGCAATTCTTGATATACCTGCAACACTGGAGTATCTTGAGACTGCAGGGGTTCCGGTAATAGCCTACGGAACCGATGAAATTCCTGCTTTCTACAGCAGAAAGAGCGGCGAAAAGGCCAACTGCAGACTGGATACACCTGAGGAGATCGGCGCGCTTATTTCAATGAAAGAGAAGCTTGGGTTAAAAGGCGGGATATTGGTAACATGTCCTATTCCTGAAGCAGACGAAATCCCTGCGGATGAAATAAATGCCGTAATAGATGAGGCCATCAGAGAAGCAGAAGAAAAGGGAGTAAAAGGCAAGGAAGTCACACCGTTCCTGCTTTCTAAAGTGAAAGACCTTACAGAAGGAAAAAGCCTTGAGGCAAATATCAAACTTGTACTCAATAACGCAGATATTGGAGCAAAGATTGCCTGCAACATCTAAAAATATTTTGATTATAATGCATCCTGTGCATGGAGCAAGTGCCGGGATGCATTTTTTGTTGTTTGAAGATAAAAAACGACACGAATAACAAACGCTTGGAAAAGTGTGCAATATGAATGGCCTCGAGACATTGAAATTGCTTAATTTTAACTTAAAAAAATATAAAAAAACAAAAAAATCGCTTGCAATACTTTCACATATAATATATACTTAAATAGCTTGTGAAAAGGCGATGAAGCGGGAAGTTGCTGAGCTATCAGGTAATTTCCGCCGAGCATGTCCTCACTCGATGAGGGCGGAGGGATTCGCCGGTTTTTTGCTGTGTGAGTAAAATTCGCAAACACACGGCAGCGTGTATAAGGTTGAAGGCGCAAGTCTTCCAAACAAGCAAACTCCTGTACACGTTGAAAACAAGGCATTACGGACCCCTTGTACAAGCATAGCGAAAACAGTACAAAAATTTTTAGGAGGAAGAAATGAGCGAATTACAGAAAATCAGAATCAAACTGAAGGCTTACGACCACGCTTTATTGGATCAGTCGGCAGCCAAAATCGTAGAGACAGCTAAGAAGACAGGCGCAGATGTTTCAGGCCCTATTCCGCTTCCTACGGAAAAAGAAGTCGTTACAATCTTAAGAGCTGTTCACAAGTATAAGGACAGCAGAGAGCAGTTCGAACAGAGAACTCACAAGAGACTTATCGACATCACAAATGCTACACTGAAGACTACAGACGCTTTAACAAAGCTTGATCTGCCTGCAGGCGTAGACATCGAAATCAAACTGTAAGGGACACTCCCTTAGTAAGAACGCATGAGAGGGAAAAGCTGCAACGGTTCACCTGTGAGAACCCAGGCACAAGATGCGGTGCTGCAGACGGCAAGATACACCAGAGCGTTCCAATGTAAGAAAAGGAGAAAAAATATGAAAGCAATTTTAGGCAAGAAGCTGGGCATGACTCAGATCTTCGACGAAGCAGGAAATGTAGTTCCTGTAACCGTTATCGAAGCCGGTCCGGAAGTTGTAACTCAGGTTAAAACTGTTGAGACTGACGGATACAACGCAGTTCAGGTAGGTTTTGAGGATCAGAAACCTCAGAGAGTAAACAAGCCGCTGACAGGACACTTCGAAAAAGCCGGAGTAGTTACAAAGAAATATCTGGCAGAATTCAGAGTAGAAGAAGGCGAAAGCTACGAAGTAGGACAGGTGATTACAGCTGCCGAATTCGAAGAAGGCAAGAAGCTTGACATTACAGGAGTATCCAAAGGTAAGGGTACACAGGGTAACATCAAGAGACACGGACACCACAGAGGCCCTATGACTCACGGTTCCAAGCATAAGAGACTTGCCGGCGCACTGGCCGCAGGTACTTACCCATCAAGAGTATTCAAGGGCAACAAAGGCCCGGGAAGAATGGGTAGAGAAACCGTTACCGTTCAGAACGTAGTTCTCGTAAAAGTTATTGCTGACAGAAACCTCATGCTGGTTAAAGGCGCAGTACCTGGAAATAGGGGTGGACTGGTTCGCATTCAGTATGCGGTTAAAGGTCAGGGCAAATAGAGGATGAGTTTGGAAAGGAGGAAGCAAAATGGCAAAAGTAACAATGCTTAACATGGCTGGAGCTGAGGCTGGTAAGATTGAACTCAATGATGCAATCTTCGCAATCACTCCAAACGAATTCGCTGTTCATGCAGTAGTAAAGAACTATCTGGCTAATCAGAGACAGGGCACACAGTCCGCAAAGACCAGAGGCGAAGTCAGAGGAGGCGGACGCAAGCCTTTCAGACAGAAAGGTACCGGTCGCCACAGACAGGGACATTCAACTGACCCTTCGCAGATCGGTGGCGGTATCGTATTTGCTCCAAAGCCAAGAGACTATAGATACACACTTCCTAAGAAGTTAAGAAGACTTGCTATGAAGTCAGTTCTTTCTTCAAAGGTTGCAGAAAAAGAGATTATCGTTTTAGACGAATTAAAATTTGAAGCACCTAAGACAAAAGAAATGGTAAAGGTGCTGGAAAACATCAAGGCCGGAAAGAAAGCTTTGATCGTAATGGCTGAAAAGGACGACAATGTAATCAAGTCCGCAGCAAACATTCCCGGAGTGAGAACAGCACTGGTAAATACGATGAACGTTTACGAAATCGTCAACCACGAAAGCTTCATCGTAACTCAGGAAGCAGTTAAGAAAATTGAGGAGGTGTACCTGTAATGAAGACAGCATACGACATTATTCTGGAACCGGTTATTTCAGAACAGAGTATGGATGTGGCTCAAGACAAAAAGTACACATTCAAGGTTGCAACTGACGCTAATAAGACCCAGGTTAAGCTGGCCGTTGAAGAAATCTTCGGAGTGGAAGTTGCCAGAGTCAATATCATGAACTATGACGGAAAAGTTAAAAGAATGGGAAGAACCGTAGGCAGAACCGCTGCTTACAAAAAAGCAATCGTTACTCTCACACCGCAGAGTAAAGATATAGAATTCTTCCAGGGACTATAATATAGGAGGTAGCAAAAAATGGGAATTAGAAAATACAATCCGACTACTCCTGGTCTGAGAGGAATGACAGTCTCCACTTTTGAAGAAATTACCGCGACCACCCCTGAAAAATCCCTGACTGTAACTCTTAAGAAGCATGCAGGAAGAAACAACAGAGGTAAGATTACGGTAAGACACCAGGGCGGCGGCACAAGACCGAAATACAGAATCATCGATTTCAAGAGAGATAAAGATAATGTTCCGGGAACCGTAAAGACAATCGAATATGACCCGAACAGAAGCGCAAATATCGCACTGATTGCTTATGCAGACGGAGAAAAGAGATATATCATCGCTCCTAACAAACTGCAGGTAGGACAGACAATCGTATCCGGACCGGAAGCAGATATCGTGATAGGAAACGCTCTTCCAATCGCAAATATCCCGGTAGGTACAATCATCCATAACGTTGAGCTCAAACCCGGAAAGGGTGGCCAGCTGGCAAGATCAGCCGGTAACGGAGCACAGCTTATGGCAAAGGAAGGCGACTACGCTCAGGTAAGACTGCCATCCGGAGAAGTAAGAAAAGTAAGCATGAGATGCAGAGCCACTATCGGCGAAGTTGGAAACTTAGACCATGCTAATATCCAGATCGGTAAAGCAGGAAGAAAGAGACACATGGGAATCAGACCTACAGTTAGAGGTTCCGTAATGAACCCTAACGATCACCCACATGGCGGTGGTGAAGGAAGAGCTCCTGTTGGACGCAAGAGTCCTGTTACTCCTTGGGGCAAGCCTGCACTTGGATATAAGACAAGAAAGAAAAACAAAGCTTCAAATCAATATATCGTAAAGAGAAGAAATGAAAAATAATAGGAAGGAGCATAAATAATGGGTAGATCACTTAAAAAAGGCCCTTTCGTAAACGCGAAGCTGCTTAAAGCCATCGATGAGATGAACGCGGCTAACGAAAAGAAAGTCATTAAAACATGGTCAAGACCATCAACAATATTCCCGCAGATGGTGGGACACACCATCGCAGTGCACGACGGCAAAAAGCATGTGCCTGTGTACATTACTGAAGACATGGTAGGACACAGACTCGGAGAATTTGCTCCGACCAGAAACTACAGAGGTCATGCAGCCGATAAGTCTTCAAAGGTTAAGAAATAAGAAAGGAGAACATGAACAATGGAAGCAAAAGCAGTTGCAAAATACGTAAGAATGTCTCCTATCAAGCTGAAACCTGTTACAGACTTAGTAAGAGGTAAGGACTTAAACGAGGCATTGAACATTTTAAAGTTCACCCCGGGCAAAGGTTCTCAGATCGTAGAAAAAGTTGTTAAATCAGCTGCAGCAAACGCAGAAAACAACTTCGATATGAATCCGGACGATTTATATGTTGCTGAAATTTATGCACACCAGGGACCTACAATGAAGAGATGGAGAGCAGGTTCCCAGGGAAGAGCATCAATTATCCTGAAGAGATCAAGCCACGTTGGCGTAACTTTAAGAGAAAAGGAATAAGATAGGAGGTTCATTAATGGGTCAGAAAGTTAGTCCACATGGCTTAAGAGTGGGCGTTATCAAAGACTGGGACTCCAAATGGTATGGAGATAAAAAGAACTTTGCGGATTTTCTTGCAGAAGATAATCAGGTAAGAAACTATGTAAAGAAGAAATTATATGCAGCCGGCGTTTCAAAAGTTCTTATCGAGAGAGCATCTGAAACCAAGATCAGAGTTATCGTTCTTACAGCTAAGCCCGGAATGGTAATCGGAAGATCCGGCGACGGCATCGAAGTTCTGAAGAAGGACTTAGTAAAGATGACCGGTAAGGAAGTTGAAATTTCAATCGAAGAAGTAAGAAGAGCAGAACTTGACGCACAGCTCACAGCTGAAAACGTTGCTCAGTCACTGGAAAGACGTGTATCCTTCAGAAGAGCAATGAAGCAGGTAATCGGCAGAACAATGAAAGCCGGTGCCAAGGGAATCAAGGTTGCCGTATCAGGCAGACTTGGCGGAGCTGAAATCGCCAGAAGCGAAAAGTACAGCGAAGGCAACGTTCCTCTTCACACTTTAAGAGCTGACATCGATTACGGATTTGCAGAAGCAGACACCACATACGGTAAAATCGGTGTAAAGGTATGGATTAACCATGGCGAAGTTCTTGACAAGGGATTACAGAGCCCGGTTCGCGAAGAAAAGCGCGAAAAGAGAGAAAGAAGACCTAAGAGAGACGGCGAAAGACGCGGAAACCGCAGAGATAACGGCGAAAGACGCGGAAACGGCAGAGGCCCTAGAAATGAAAGAGCCGAAGCTCCTAAGGCTGTAAACCCAAGAGTAAGAAAAGCTCCTAAAGCAGAGCCGCAAGTAAAAGAACCACAGGTTGAAGCAACAGAAGCAGTTGAGACAACCGAAGCATAAAGATTTTGGAAAGGAGGAACTTTAGCCATGTTAATGCCAAAGCGCGTTAAACGCAGAAGAGTTCACAGAGGAAGAATGAAGGGCGTTGCAACCAAAGGTAATACAATCACCTATGGTTCATACGGATTAGTTTCACAGGAATGTGGATGGATCACCTCTAACCAGATCGAGGCTGCCAGAGTAGCTATGACAAGATCAATCAAAAGAGGTGGTAAAGTATATATTAAAATTTTCCCACACAAGTCAGTAACAAAGAAACCTGCAGAAGTACGTATGGGTTCCGGTAAAGGTGCTCCTGAGTACTGGGTAGCAGTAGTTAAACCAGGCAGAGTTATGTTTGAGATCGAAGGAGTTTCAGAAGAGAAAGCAAGAGAAGCTATGAGACTTGCTGCACACAAACTGCCTGTAAAATGTAAGTTTGCCATCAAGGAACAAGAAGCAAAGGGTGGTGAAGCATAATGGAATTGAAGAAAATGAGAGACATGACAGAGATTGAACTGAATACAGAACTGTCCAAGATGAAAAAAGAACTGTTCAACCTGAGATTCCAGCACGCAACAGGACAGCTTGAAAACCCTGTTAAGATGAGAGAACTCAAGAAGGACATTGCAAGAGTCAAGACCATCATCAGAGAAAAAGAACTGGCAAAGGTTCAAGGCTAATAGGAAGGAGGATGTAATATGACAGTTGAAAGAAACAGAAGAAAGACTAAAGTCGGTGTTGTTGTATCAGACAAAATGGATAAGACTGTAGTTGTTGCCATCGAAGACTTCGTAAGACATTCCCTTTACGGAAAAGCTGTAAAGAGAACCAAGAAAGTCAAAGTTCACGATGAAAATAACGAATGCCAGATCGGCGATAAAGTAAGAATTATGGAAACAAGACCATTATCTAAGGATAAGAGATGGAGACTTGTTAACATCATTGAAAAGGTTAAATAAAGGAGGCACCAGATCATGATTCAGACAGAAACCAGATTAAGAGTTGCCGACAATTCCGGAGCAAAAGAACTTCTTTGCATCCGTATCTTAGGAGGCACAAGCCGCCAGTACGCTAACATCGGCGATGTTATCGTTTGTGCGGTAAAAGAAGCTACTCCGGGTGGAGTTGTAAAGAAAGGCGATGTTGTGAAGGCTGTAGTGGTTAGAAGCAAACATGGTGCCAGAAGAGCAGACGGAAGCTATGTTAAGTTCGACCAGAATGCTGCAGTAATCATCAAAGATAAAGAAGATAAGAACCCTGTTGGAACTCGTATCTTCGGACCGGTTGCCAGAGAGCTGAGAGAAAAAGGCTTTATGAAGATCGTTTCATTGGCACCGGAAGTACTGTAGGAGGTAACAAAGATGCGTATAAAGAAAGACGATACGGTGGTAGTTATCACCGGTAAGGATAAAGGCAAAACCGGCAAGGTTCTCAAAGCAATGCCTAAAGAAAACAAAGTCGTTGTTCAGGGCGTAAACATGCAGACTAAGCACGCAAAAGCCACACCTAAGGCAGGCGCAGAAATCAAGCATATGGAAGGCCCTATCGACGCTTCAAATGTAATGCTTTACGATTCAAAGACAAAGCAGGGAACAAGAGTCGGCTACAAAGTAGAGAACGGTAAAAAAGTAAGAGTGTCCAAGAAGACGGGCGCTGTAATAGACTAGGAAAGGAGGAGAGTATTTTGACAGCAAGATTAAAGACAATGTATGATGAACACGTTTTCGGCGCATTAAAGGAAAAATTCAATTACAGCAATGTTATGGAAGTTCCTAAGCTGGAAAAGGTTACAATAAACATGGGACTTGGCGAAGCTAAGGATAACGCGAAAGTTATGGAATCCGCAGTTGAAGAAATCGCTCTGATAAGCGGGCAGAAACCTGTTATCACAAAGGCAAAGAAGTCAATCGCAAACTTCAAAGTCAGACAGGGAATGCCTGTAGGTGCAAAGGTTACCCTCAGAGGCGACAACATGTACGAATTTGTTGACAAGCTCTTTAACATCTCCCTTCCGAGAGTAAGAGACTTCAAGGGCGTTAGCAAGAACTCCTTTGACGGCAGAGGAAACTATTCGATGGGTATCAAAGAACAGTTGATCTTCCCTGAAATCAACTACGATAAGGTTGATATGATTAAAGGTATGAACATTGTATTTACAACAACGGCTAAAACTGACGAAGAAGCTCAGGCACTGCTTGAACTTTTAGGAATGCCGTTTGAGAAATAGGAGGGAATCATGGCAAAAACATCTCTCAAAGTAAAGCAGCAGAGAAAACCTAAATATTCAACTCGTGCATATACAAGATGCAGACTTTGCGGAAGACCTCATGCTGTATTGAGAAAATACGGTATCTGCCGTATTTGCTTCAGAGAGCTTGCATACAAAGGAGAAATTCCTGGCGTAAGAAAAGCAAGCTGGTAATATAAAAGAAAGGAGAAATACTGTAATGACAATGACAGATCCTATAGCGGATATGCTAACGAGAATCAGAAACGCCAATACTGTAGGACACGAAACTGTTGAAATTCCGGCATCAAACATGAAGAAAGCCATTGCCGAAATTTTAAAGACAGAAGGCTACATTGCGGATTTCGAAGTCATAGATGATAACAAGCAGGGCATAATCAAGATCACCATGAAATATGGCGCAAACAAAGAAAAGGTTATCAGCGGAATCAAGAAGATTTCTAAGCCCGGCCTTAAGAAATATGCAAAAGCCGGTGAGGTTCCAAGAGTTTTAGGAGGACTGGGAATCGCAATCATCTCTACTTCAAAAGGAGTAGTAAGCGATAAAGAAGCCAGACGTCTTGGAGTCGGCGGCGAAGTAATTTGTTATGTATGGTAGGAGGAACTGAAGATGTCAAGAATTGGTAAAAAACCTGTAGTTGTTCCTGCCGGCGTAGAAGTAACGGTAGACGCTAACAATGTTGTTACCGTTAAAGGACCTAAGGGACAGCTGCAAGAACAGATCAGCAAGCTGATAAAAGTTGAGGTTGCAGAAGGCGTTGTAAACGTATCAAGAGACAGCGACCAGAGAGAATACAGATCTCAGCACGGACTTGCAAGAACTTTAATAAACAATATGGTTACAGGCGTAACAGCAGGCTTCGAAAAGAAGATGCAGCTTGTAGGCGTTGGCTATAAGGCAGAGAAGAAGGGAAAGACTCTGGTACTCAGCCTTGGATATTCACATCCTGTAGAACTGGAAGACCCTGAAGGAATAACAACTGAGTGTCCTTCCGCAACAGAGATCGTTGTAAAGGGAATCGATAAGGCGCTTGTCGGAAACTATGCGGCAAACATCAGAGCATGGAGACGTCCTGAACCTTATAAGGGCAAGGGTATCAAGTATGCTGATGAAGTTATCCGCAGAAAAGAAGGCAAGGCCGGCGCTAAGTAAGAGAAAGGAGTGAAGTGAAAATGGCTAAAGAAAGCAGAAATACAAGACGTGTCAAAAGACACGAAAGAGTAAGAAAAAACCTTTATGGAACTCCTGAAAGACCGAGACTTTGCGTTTACAGATCCAACAAGAACATTTCTGCACAGATAATCGACGATGTAAACGGAACCACACTGGTTGCAGCTTCATCACTGGACAAGGAACTGAAGGCAGAAGTAGGATACGGTGGAAACAAAGAGGCTGCAAAGAAGGTAGGAGCAGCATTAGCTAAAAGAGCTCTTGAAAAGGGTATCGAAGAAGTTTGTTTCGACAGAGGCGGATTCTTATATCACGGAAGAGTAGCAGAATTAGCTGAAGGCGCTCGCGAAGGCGGATTAAAATTCTAACAGGAGGAAATAAGGAATGCGTAATATCATTGATGCATCCAAGCTGGACTTAAAATCAACTATCGTTAGCATAAGAAGAGTTGCAAAGACAGTTAAGGGCGGCAGAAACATGAGATTCAGCGTAACCGTTGTAGTCGGAGATGAAAACGGTCACGTAGGCGTAGGTCTGGGAAAATCTCAGGAAATCCCTGAAGCTGTAAGAAAAGCTGAAGAAGATGCAAAAAAGAATTTAATATATGTTCCTACAGTAGGAACTACTGTACCACACAGAAACCTGGGCGTTTTCGGAGCAGGTAAAGTTTTGATCATGCCGGCTGCACAAGGTACAGGAGTTATCGCAGGCTCATCAGTACGTACAGTTCTGGAAGCTGCGGGAATCAGAGACGTAAGAGCTAAATCCATCGGCTCAAACAACACCGGCAACATGGCATATGCCACACTGGAAGGTCTTAAAGGCATGATGACAGTTGAAAAGGTTGCCAAGCTGAGAGGCAAAACAAAAGAAGAAATCTTAGGATAGGAGGAAAAGCGAGATGGCAAAAATGATTAAAATCACTTTAACAAAGAGCACAATCGGCGCTTCCCCTAAACAGAGAAAAGTTGTTGAAGCGTTGGGACTTAAAAAGATGCACCACTCAGTAGAATTAGCTGACACTCCGCAGACTCGCGGTGCTGTTGCTAAGGTTTCGCATCTTGTAACCGTAGAAGAAATTTAGGAGGTGCACGAAAAATGAAATTACATGAATTAAGAGCACCCCAGGGAGCTACAAGAGCACCTAAGAGAAAAGGTCGCGGTACTGCAACCGGTCAGGGTAAGACTGCCGGAAGAGGTATGAACGGTCAGAACTCAAGATCAGGTGGCGGCGTAAGACTGGGATTTGAAGGCGGACAGATGCCTTTATACAGAAGACTGCCTAAGAGAGGTTTCACCAATGTATGGGCAAAAGAGTATGCAATCGTCAACGTTGAGGAACTCAACAGGTTTGAGGCAGGAAGCGTTGTTACTCAGGCTGCTCTGGAAGAGGCCGGAGTGTTAAAGCAGGTAAAAGACGGTATAAAAGTTTTAGGACAGGGAAACCTGAAAGTTGCTTTAACTGTTAAGGCAGACAAATTCAGCAAAACTGCTGTTGAAAAAATTGAAGCTGCCGGAGGAAAGGCAGAGGTGATTTAGTATGGGTATGCTGAAGACGATTTCTCAAGCATGGAAAGTTGCGGAAATAAGATCCAAAATGATCTTTACACTGCTCATGCTGGTTGTGTTCCGTATCGGTTCCAATATACCGGTACCTAATATCAACAGAGCTGTACTGAGCGAAATGTTCACAGGAGAGGCAGGACTCTTTGATCTCTTTGACCTGTTCTCCGGCGGAGCATTCAGCAACTTCACCATTTTTGCACTGAGTATTACACCATATATCACTGCATCAATTATCGTTCAGCTACTCACTATGGCTTTCCCTTATTTCCAGAGACTTGCTCAGGAAGGCACCGAGGGAAGGAAAAAAATGGCTCAGATTACCCGTTATCTTACCGTTGTACTTGGTCTCATCCAGGCAACAGGTCTGACCATCGGTCTTTTCAGAAAAGCGGTAATCGACACCAGCGTGTTCTCCATCATCGTGGTTATACTTGTATTGACTGCAGGTACGGCTTTCCTTATGTGGCTGGGAGAACAGATAAATGATAAGGGAATCGGAAACGGTATCTCATTGATCATCTTTGCAGGTATCGTTGCAAGAATTCCAAGCGGCATCCGCAGCTTGGCAACAAGCGTACAGGATGGAGCAATCTCTGCAGTAACTCTGGTTATTCTGGTAGTTATCGCGGTTCTGGTTATTGCAGGTGTTGTAATGATCCAGGAAGGCCAGAGAAGAATACCTGTACAGTATGCAAAGAGAGTAGTGGGAAGAAAGATGTACGGAGGCCAGTCGACTCATATTCCTATTAAGGTAAATCAGTCAGGCGTTATTCCTATTATCTTCTCACTGTCATTGCTTTCATTCCCGCTGACAATCACATACTTCTTCCCTAACACGGCATTTACCGAATGGGTAACAAAATGGTTATCACCATCAGGAAACCCGGGAGTATGGATTTACGGAGTGCTGAACATTATTCTGATCATAGCCTTTACTTACTTCTATACGGGTATAACTTTCAACCCTAATGAAGTAGCTAACAACCTGAAGGCTAACGGCGGTTTCATTCCGGGAATAAGACCGGGAAAAGCCACCGAGGATTATTTAAATAAGGTAATGTCAAGAATAACTATTGTAGGTGCTATATTCCTGGCACTGGTTGCAACATTACCTACAATAATAAGCGTTTTAACTTCACTGCAGATACATTTCGGCGGAACTTCACTTCTTATCGCCGTAGGTGTTGCACTTGAAACGGTGAGAGCGCTTGAAAATCAGATGCTTATGAGAAACTATCAAGGTTTTCTTAAATAAGCGTGCTCTGAAAGGGAGATGACATAAAATGCTTAGAACAATATTATTAGGGCCTCCGGGAGCAGGAAAAGGAACTCAGGCTGCAAAGATAGTTGAGAAGTACCATATTCCGCACATTTCCACAGGCGATATTTTCAGAGAAAACATCAAAAATGGAACAGAGCTTGGAAAGAAAGCTCAGGAATATATGAACAGAGGCGAACTGGTACCGGATGATCTGGTTATAGAGATTGCCACAACGAGACTTCTTGCAGATGACTGTGCAGAAGGCTTCCTGCTGGACGGTTTTCCGAGAACCGTATATCAGGCAGAAAAGCTTGATGAATTTCTGGCTGCTCACGGCTCGAAGATTGATAAGGTTCTTGACATAGCCGTAGAGAAGGAAGAACTCATGGTAAGACTTACAGGCAGACGTGTGTGCAAAGCATGCGGAGCAAGCTACCATGTTGTAAACATTCCTCCTAAGAAAGAAGGCATTTGCGATGTATGCGGCGGTCCTCTGGTTCAGAGAGCTGACGACAACGCAGAAACCGTGGCCAACAGAATTGAAGTTTACGAGGCTCAGACCATGCCTTTAATCGAGTACTATGAAAAGGCCGGAAACATAGCGCACATTGACGGAGCTACCGGACTTGAAAGCGTATTCGCAGACATTGTAAAAGCTTTGGGTGAATAAATATGATCATCATCAAATCCGGACAGGAAATTGAGTTAATGCGCAGAGCCGGCAAGGTGTGCGGTGATATTCTTAAAGAACTTGGGAATATCATAAAACCGGGGATTTCCACCATGGAAATAGACCGCTTCGTGGAGAAGACCGTAAAAGCCAACGGGATGAAAGCATCTGAAAAAGGATACTGTGGTTATCCCGCCAGTGTATGTGTCTCAATAAATGAAGAAGTGGTTCACGGCATACCAAGCAAAAAGAGAATTTTGAGGGAAGGCGACATCGTCAGCGTGGATCTGGTAGTGGAATACAAAGGATACATGGCTGACGCCGCCAGAACCTATGCTGTGGGAGAAATAAGTCCTGAGGCAAGGCATCTTATTGAGACTGCCGAGAAAGCATTCTTCGATGGGATAGCTTTTGCAAAAGAGGGATACAGACTATCTGATATTTCCAATGCAATACAGAAAACCGTTGAAGGGGAGGGCTTCGGCGTAATCCGCGATTTTGTAGGACACGGCATCGGAAGCGACATGCATGAAGATCCGCAGATACCTAATTACGGAAAACCCGGCAAAGGTCCACGCCTTCAGAAGGGTATGACCCTGGCTATCGAGCCAATGATAACTCAGGGTTCATATGAGGTGGATGTATTGCAGGATAACTGGACGGCAGTCACCATCGACGGAGGACTTGCTGCGCATTATGAAAATACTGTTGTAATAACTGATGGTGAGCCCCAGCTGCTTACCTTGTAATGTGAAGAAGGAGATGTATTTATGGCGAAAAAAGACGTCATCGAGGCAATGGGAACGGTTGTTGACGCACAGCCAAATGCGATGTTTAAAGTTAAACTGGACAACGGTTTTGAAGTGCTTGCACACATTTCAGGCAAAATAAGAATGAATTATATCAGAATTCTCCCGGGCGACAAGGTAAAGGTTGAGCTTTCACCTTATGACCTGACACGGGGAAGAATTATCTGGAGAGATAAGTAATTTCTCCGCGGCAAAGCCCGGAAATTACAGTAAACAGAATAGGAGGAGTTAAAATGAAAGTAAGAGCTTCTGTAAAACCTATCTGCGAAAAGTGCAAAGTAATCAAGAGAAACGGTAAGGTAATGGTTATCTGTGAAAACCCTAAGCACAAGCAGAAACAAGGTTGATAGTCAGTAATGCAGCCGGCGGCAGAAAACCGGGGCTACCGCCAGACGGCTGTTTCAAATTAAATTAAGAGATCCTGTCTATATCGCTCCCGGAAAGGCGACGGAAGATAGGGGAAGGAGAAAAAGTATGGCTCGTATAGCCGGTGTTGACTTACCAAGAGAAAAAAGAGTAGAAATCGGTTTAACCTACATCTATGGTATTGGTAAACCAACCGCACAAGCTATCCTTGAAAAAGCAGGAGTAAACCCTGACACAAGAGTTAAGGACCTGACAGAAGAGGAAGCCGGTGCAATCAGAAAGATCATTGATGCAGAGTATGTGGTAGAAGGTGACCTGAGAAGAGAAGTTTCACTGAACATCAAGAGACTTATGGAAATCGGAAGCTACAGAGGTATCAGACACAGAAGAGGACTTCCTGTAAGAGGTCAGAACACAAAGACAAATGCAAGAACACGCAAGGGTCCTAAGAAGACCGTTGGCAGAAAGAAAAAGGCTAAGTAAAGGAGGTAGGAAGTAATGGCTAAAACTGTTAAAAAGGCAGTAAGAAAAAAGAGAAGAGAACGTAAGAACATTGAAAAAGGCCAGGCACATATCCAATCCACCTTTAACAATACTTTAGTTACTCTTACAGATATGGAGGGTAATGCACTTTCATGGTCAAGTGCAGGCTCCCTTGGATTCAAAGGATCCAGAAAATCAACCCCGTTCGCAGCACAGATGGCAGCAGAAGAAGCTGCTAAGGGTGCTATGGAACATGGCTTAAAGACTGTAGAAGTTTATGTAAAGGGACCTGGTTCCGGCAGAGAAGCAGCTATCAGAGCACTTCAGACTGCAGGTCTTGATATCACCATGATTAAGGATATCACACCAATCCCTCATAACGGATGCAGACCGCCAAAGAGAAGAAGAGTCTAGGGAAAGGAGGAGTAATTTAAATGTCAAGATATACAGATGCAAACTGCAAATTATGCAGAAGAGAAGGCCAAAAGCTTTTCCTGAAAGGCGAAAGATGCTACAGCAGCAAGTGTGCTATTGAAAGAAGAAATTACGCTCCCGGACAGCACGGTCAGGCAAGAAAGAAACAGTCAGACTACGGTATGCAGCTGAGAGAAAAGCAGAAAGCAAAGAGATTCTACGGAATTCAGGAAACTCAGTTCAGAAACCTCTTTGACAAAGCTGCTAAAAAATCAGGTAAGACCGGTGAAAATCTGATGATTCTGCTGGAAACAAGACTGGACAATGTGGTATTCAGACTTGGCTTTGCCGCTTCAAGAAAAGAAGCAAGACAGCTGGTAACTCACGGACACTTCACAGTTAACGGCAAGAAGGCTAACATTCCTTCAATGGAAGTTAAAGCCGGAGACGTAATAAAGGTTAAAGAAAAGAGCACAAGCTCACCTAAATTCAAGGAAATCAAGGAAATGTCAATCACAGTTCCTTCATGGATGACTGTAGACGTTGATAAATTAGAAGGTAAAGTCGTTGCTATGCCAAGAAGAGAAGACATAGACACTCCAATTGCAGAGCATTTAATCGTCGAATTGTATTCCAAGTAGCATATGCTAGATCAGCATAAACTTGGAATGAAAGGGAGGGTTTTGAGTGATAGAAATCGAAAAACCAACAATCAATAAGTTCATTGATCAAGACGGATGTTACGGCAAATTTGTTGTGGAACCTCTGGAAAGAGGATACGGAACTACTCTGGGTAATGCTCTGAGAAGAATTCTTCTCAGCTCTTTGCCGGGTGCAGCCGTTACGTCAATAAAAATCGACGGAATACTTCACGAGTTCTCAACTATACCGGGAGTTAAAGAAGACGTTACTGAAATTATATTGAATCTCAAGAAGCTTGCAGTCAGACTGGACGGAGAAAGCACAAAGAGAGCCATCATAAATGCGGTAGGACCTAAAGAGGTGACTGCGGCAGATATTATCGGCGACTCTGACATGGAAATCTTCAATCCGGATCTGCATATCGCAACTCTTGAGGAGAATGCTACTCTTGTTATGGAGATAAATCTTGCAAGAGGAAGAGGATATGTTCCGGCAGAACAGAATAAAACCGAATCTACACCGATCTCAGTAATCCCTGTGGATTCCATATATACTCCTGTCAGAAAGGTAAACTTTACTGTTGAAAATACAAGAGTAGGTCAGGTTACCGACTATGACAGACTGGTACTGGAGATCTGGACAGATGGTTCAATCACACCTGAAGAAGGCGTATCCATCGGTGCCAAGATCATGCAGGAACATCTTAACCTGTTTATCCAGCTGACAGATGCGACTGACGGACTGGAAATCATGGTTGAAAAGGAAGAGGATCAGAAAGAAAAGGCTCTTGAAATGACTATCGAAGAACTGGAACTTTCCGTTCGCTCCTTCAACTGCCTCAAGAGAGCAGCAATCAACACTGTTGAAGAACTTACTCAGAAAACAGAAGACGATATGATGAAAGTAAGAAATCTCGGAAAGAAATCTCTTGATGAAGTAAAAGCAAAATTGGAAGAATTAGGACTTGGACTTAAGCCGAGCGATGATTAACTTGCAAGAAAGGAGAATCTAAAATGCCAGGTTACAGAAAACTGGGAAGACCTTCTGCTCACAGAAAATCAATGCTGAGAAACCTTGTAACTGACCTGTTCAGAGAAGGAAGAATTCAGACCACCGATTGCAGAGCAAAGGAAGCCAGAAGAGAAGCAGAAAAACTTATCACATTGGCAAAGCGCGGCGATCTTCATGCAAGAAGACAGGTATTGGCTTACGTGTTTGATGAAAGCGTAGTAGCAAAGCTGTTTGATGAAATCGCACCAAAGTATGCCGACAGAAACGGTGGATATACAAGAATTCTGAAGTTAGGACCTCGTCAGGGCGATAACGCAGAAGTTGTATTCTTAGAATTAGTATAATCTAAAATAAGATACGAAAAAGCTCCCGCAAACGGGAGCTTTTTTAGTGAAAAAACTATTGCTGCATGAGCCGCCAGAGATGAGTCCGGCTTATTCCGAGAAGTTCGGCAGCTTTGGTTTTGTTTCCGCCGCACTGCTCAAGAGCATTTTGTATTTCTGCTGCAGTAGGTGTGTGACGATGGCCTGAAGAAGCTATTGACGGTGACGTTGCTGCAGCACTGAAGTTTTCGCTGGTCCCCTGCATGTGATGTGATTCGGCTGCCTGGGACATAATATGACTGCTGTCCGGAGAATTGGAAAGCAGAAATCTTACATCCTGAGAGTTTACTTCCTTATCGTAATATCCCAGAACAAACAGTCTTTCAACAAAGTTCTGGAGCTCTCTGACATTGCCTTCCCATCTGTAATCCATCAGGGACTGGTATGCATCAGGAGCGATGCAGCCGGTATATGGGAGTCCGTATTTTTCAGAGAAGTTTTCGATAAAATTTTTCATTAGAACCCATATATCGGTTTGCCTTTCCCGGAGAGGAGGAATGGTGAGAAATACGGTGCCCAGACGATAAAAAAGATCTTGGCGGAAGCGTTTCTCTAATACCTCATTATATATGTCCTTATGGCTGGCAGCAATTACACGCACGTCAACAGGGATTATAGTATCATCACCGATTCTCCGGATTTCTTTTTCCTGAAGTACCCTCAAAAGAGCGCTTTGTGATGCAAGGGAAAGCTCGCCTATTTCATCGAGAAATACAGTGCCCTTATGTGCCAGCTCAAAGATACCTGCTTTGTCGCCTTTACAACCTCTACTACTTCTAAATTGATGTCCTCAGGCTTTACATCCACATCTGCCTTTATCAGTTCTCCTTTTGCTCCCGCCTTACGCTCTCTCTTTGCCATTACTCCGGGTCTTACCGTCGCCATCTGAGGCCTTGTGTTCGGAGTCACTATGGTTGCCATAAGGTTTCCTCCAAAGGCCGGTCTTGTCTGTTTCAGCCCTTTACTTTCATCTGCTCTGTCAAGTCCGTTTAGGCTTGCTGTGGTGTTCTCTTCAAGATAGTCCATATACTTTGATACGCTGATATCCAGTCTCGTGCAGTCTGCTGTCAGACCCGTATTCAGTCTTGCCGCTATT
>DCJK01000009.1 GCA_002320005.1 Firmicutes bacterium UBA1702 | reverse complement strand
TTGCCTTTCATGAAGCCCTGCGGCTAAAACTTCCCTTGCTCCCTGCCGACTTTAATGGTACAATTATCTGGTAAACCTTGTATACAATTCAGAAAGGAAATTTAAAGATGGATTTAATTACCGGTATTAAAGAAAGAAGAAGCATCAGAAAATTCCAGGACAGGAAAGTCCCCCGCCAGCTCATTGAAGAAATAGTCAATGTTGCTGCATACGCTCCGTCATGGAAGAACACTCAGATCGCAAGATACATAGTTGTAGATGATCCGGAGAAGATAAAAGCACTGGCCAACGAAAAGTGTGCTTACGGATTCGCAGGCAACGTTCCGGTTATGTCAGCCGCTCCGGCACTGGTTTTGCTTACTTTTGTTGAAGGACGCTCCGGCTTTGAAAGAGACGGAAGCTATTCGACCCTCAAAGAAGGGGGTTTCCAGATGTTCGATGCGGGAGTTGCAGCTCAGACATTCTGTCTGGCAGCTCATGAGAAAGGACTGGGAACGGTAATCATGGGATATTTTGACGAGGAGGAAATCAAAAAAATCGTAGATATTCCTGAAGGACAACAGCTGGCAGCACTGATTCCTATAGGCTATCCTGATATCGACCCGGCTGCACCGCCGCGGAAGGACGCATCAAAACTGCTGACCTTTGCCTGATTGTGTTCGCGGCCTGAAGCAGGCAGTACGGAACCGTAAAAGTTTTATGAAGTTTGGCAATAAAAGGTTGTCATCACGGACAAAAGGATATATAATATGCATGGTAAAAAGCCTTGAAAGAGGCTTTTTATTGTGGGAATAATGAAAGGGATTTGAAGACAACATTGAAAGGAAACGGGATAAGATAACCATGCGAAGCGACAGAAAGAGAGAGGAAAAGCAGGCCAGGAAAGAAGCCAAACGTGCAAAAGGCAACAGATTTTACAGAGTAATTTCGGTAATATATACAGTTCTGGCGCTGTGCTTTATAGGCCTTCTGCTCTGGCTGAATGTGCTGCCGGCAAAGTATCTCTATACAGTTATAGGCATTCTGATACTGATATCGCTGTTCATCGTGCCGGTAATGTTCAGCCGCAGAGGAAAACCCAAGCGAAAAAGAATTGCCGCGATATTTGCGGTTCTGCTGATAGCAGCCTTTGGTGTGGGAACATACTATATGGCGGAGACCATAGGCTTCCTCAATGACATAACAAAAATAGGCCAGGCAAAAGAAGAATTCTACCTTGTGGTCAAAGATGACTCAGAATACGAAGAAGCAGCTCAGCTGTCGGGGAAAACCGTAGGCGTACATGCCTCTGCTGATTCCGTTTATGCTGAAGCAAGAAACAAGCTCAAAGACGAGGTAAGCATCAGATATGAATACGAAGAAGAACTTCCGGAGCTGATGAATCAGCTGATGGATGAATCGTATCCGGCTGTATTCATAAGCGCAGCATCCTATGGCACCATAACTGACAATGATGATTACCTGAAAGACGGAACCAGAGTCATATATAAGATTTCCGTTGAAGTTCAGAAGAAAAGCAGGACAAGCCATGTGAATGTTACCGAGGAGCCTTTCAATGTGCTTGTGAGCGGACTGGATATTACAGGGGATATAAGCAATGTATCCAGAAGTGATGTTAATATGGTGGTCACGGTAAATCCGAAAACCAGAAAAATACTTATAACTTCCATACCGAGAGATTATTATGTTGAACTTCCAAGCAAGGACTCCATGGATAAGCTGACACATTCCGGCCTTTACGGCGTTCAGGAAACTGTGGGAGCTGTGGAGGAACTGCTGGGCATAGAGATAAACTACTATGCAAAGGTAAATTATTCAACCATTACAAAGCTGGTTGATGCCATCGGCGGTATAGACATAGATTCACCATATACCTTCACTACCCATGGAATGGAAGAGTATTATACTTTCTACGAAGGCTATAATCACCTGGATGGCTCCATGGCACTGGCATACAGCAGAGAAAGACAGTCATGGGTAGATGGAGATATGCGCCGCAACGAAAATCAGCAGCTCATACTTGAAGCAATCATAGACAAGGCCACCGGCAGCACTACTATACTGACCGACTACACATCCATACTGGGAGCCATCAAGGGAAACTTAGAGACAGACATGAGCAAAAGTGACATGGCGTCGCTGGTTAAGATGCAGCTCAAGGATATGAGCGGATGGACCATTGAGAAGCAGGCCATCAAAGGCGAACCTGATTCGGGATTCTGCTACTCTCTGGGAGATTATGCTTCAATAGTAGCCAAGGATGAGGCGCAGGTGGCGGCAGCTCTTGACAAAATTATGCAGATTAGAGATGAAGAGTAAATGAAAACAACAAGAATTAAACGGAAAGTTCTGGACAAACAGCTGGTAACCGCTAACAGCATAACCTGCGGCAAAGATAACACAGCTTCTCTCGGGTGCAGATTTTATGACCTTGAGGGCGGAGAAGTTGCTACCGTATTCATTGCAGGAAAAATACACGAAGGTCATAACAATATAATGCACGGGGGTCTTTCGGGAGCAGTGCTGGATGAAGTCATGGGACGCTCCACACTTAACTGCATTTTGTCAGAACCGGAAGAAGCCCAGCCCAGATATGTTACGGCAGAAATGACCGTTAAATATAAAAAACCTATTGAGGTGGGCAAAAAAATGTATGCCTATGGCAGAGTGGAGCATGCGGAGGGAAGATGCTGCTACGCAACGTCCGAAATAGTCGACGAGAGCGGCGAAATAATGTCAACTGCATCGGGTGTATATGTTGAAGTCGATGTACCGTCGGAGGAATCCGATGATTACAGAAAGTACAATAAAAGCAGAGAGGAACTCAGCGGCGACGACCCTGAAATACTGTAAAAACCATATAAAAGCAACATAAATAATTAAAAGCGTGTTGACATTGACAAACGGCTGATTTATAATAAATAGGCGACTTTATGATTATTAAGCAGCAAAGCTTGCAAAAAGCTTTGAAATTTGAAGTAAAACGGAGGAAATCGACATGAGAGTTAAAGTAATGCTGGCATGCACAGAATGTAAGCAGAGAAACTACAATACGATGAAAAACAAAAAGAACGACCCTGACCGTATTGAAATGCAGAAATACTGTAGATTCTGCAAAAAGCACACTCTTCACAAAGAAACTAAGTAATTAAGGAGAGAGCGATATGGCAAAAGAGAAAAAGAAAAAAGGCGGTTTCGGCGAATACTACAGAGGTATAAAAACCGAAATGAAAAAAGTTGTTTGGCCTACAAAAAAAGAGATGGTGTCTTACACAGGCGTGGTTATTTTGACATGCGCTGTATTTGCACTGGGTTTTTGGTTGATTGATACAGGTGTTTTAGCCGCTCTTAGAGCAGTTTTGGGAGTAACGTTAAGCTAATTTGACAAAATCCGCAAAGGAGCAATCTGAATTTACTTCAAAATAAATGAAAAGAGAAGGTACAGAAAATGTCTGATATTGAAAACAAAGGCGTTTCTCCTCTTGAAGGGGAAGGTCTCCGTGGAGACGGAAAGGCCAAGTGGTATGTTGTCCACACATATTCCGGTCACGAAAACAAAGTAAAAGTGAATATCGAAAAGATGGTTGAGAACCGCGGAATGCAGGATTTAATTATCGACATTGTTGTACCGACGGAAGACAGAGTTGAAATCAAAGACGGTCAAAGAAAAATAAAGACCAAAAAGATGTTTCCGGGGTATGTAATCATAAAGATGATTGTAACCAATGAGTCCTGGTATCTGGTAAGAAACACGCAAGGTGTTACAGGCTTCGTAGGACATGGCTCAGAGCCTATTCCTTTAACAGACGAAGAAGTTGCCAGAATGGGCATCGAAAAAGTGTACATCGATCTGGATGTGGAAGTCGGAGAAACGGTACGCGTTATCAGCGGTCCTTTCGAGAGCTTTATGGGCGTAGTGGAAGAGATAAACAAAGAAAAACAGGTACTGCGAGTTAAGGTTTCCATGTTCGGAAGAGAGACACCTGTTGAACTTGAGTTCAGCCAGGTGGATAAAATCAATTAGAGTCTGACTCTGAAAATCTATAGAAAGGAGAAAAAGGAATGGCTAAGAAGGTTGAAGGCTATATCAAACTTCAGATACCTGCAGGCAATGCTAATCCGGCACCTCCGGTAGGTCCTGCCCTCGGTCAGAAAGGCGTTAACATTATGGATTTCTGTAAGCAGTTCAACGCAAGAACTCAGGACCAGAAGGGAATGATCATCCCTGTAGTTATCACGGTATATGCTGACAGATCCTTTACATTCATCTGCAAGACACCGCCTGCAGCAGTTCTGCTGAAAAAAGCAGCAGGTCTTGATTCAGCTTCCGGCGAACCTAACAAGAAAAAGGTTGCCACACTGACAAGAGCACAGGCAGAAGAAATCGCTAAGACTAAGATGCCTGACTTAAACGCAGCAAGCTTGGAAGCAGCAACAGAGATGATTAAAGGTACTGCAAGAAGCATGGGTATAGTTATTGAAGATTAGTAAGTGGGAGACTTGTGTCGCTAATACCACAAGGAGGTAAACAAAATGCCTAAAAGAGGTAAAAACTACAAAGCTGCAGTTGCAAGCTACGACAAGGCAGCTTTACACGAAGTTCCTGAAGCAATGAAAATTGCTGTTGAAACTTCAAAAGCAAAATTCGATGAAACCATCGAAGTACACATCAGACTTGGCGTTGACGGAAGACACGCTGACCAGCAGGTTAGAGGCGCTATTGTTCTTCCTCACGGAACAGGTAAGACAAAGAGAGTTCTTGTATTTGCAAAAGGACCTAAGGCACAGGAAGCAGAAGCTGCCGGCGCTGATTATGTAGGAGCAGAAGAAATGGCACAGAAGATTCAGACCGAGAACTGGTTTGACTTTGATGTGGTAGTTGCAACTCCGGACATGATGGGTGTTGTAGGTAGATTAGGTAAGATCCTCGGCCCTAAGGGACTGATGCCAAACCCTAAATCAGGAACAGTTACCATGGATGTTGAAAAAGCTCTGCAGGAGATCAAAGCAGGTAAAGTTGAGTACAGACTTGACAAGACCAACATCATCCATACACCAATCGGAAAGGCTTCATTCGGACCGGAAAAGTTAACCGAAAACTTTAACGCACTTCTTGAAGCAGTTGTAAAGGCTAAGCCTGCTGCTGCAAAGGGACAGTATCTGAAGAGCGTTACCGTTGCCGCAACAATGGGCCCTGGAGTAAAGGTAAACCCTGCACTTATCCAGTTCTAATCCGCGGTGGATTTTAAACAGAATACGAAAGTAAAACCGTAGACAGCGGGTGCACAAGCTTAATTTCCCGCCGAGGTACAATATAAAATATTGACCTTGCCTGTCTATGCCGGCAAGGTTTTTTTATGGAGTACCAATTCTGCCTTTCAGGGGAAAGGCAAGAAAGGAGTAATCGTTAATATGTCAGTAGAAGCTCAAAAAGCAAAACAGGTTATAATCGACGAAATCAAAGAAAAATTAGACGGAGCTCAGTCAGCAGTAGTAATCGACTACATGGGAATCACCGTTGCAGAAGCCGATGCCATGAGAAAGAAACTCCGTGAAGCAAACGTTGATTACACAGTTTACAAGAACACTCTGGTTAAGAGAGCTATTGAAGGAACAGATTTTGCCGGCCTTGCAGATGTTCTGGAAGGACCAAGCGCAATCGCAATCAGCAAGGATGATGCAACTGCTCCTGCAAGAGTTATAAACGAAGTAATCAAAGCATACAAGAAGATGGAATTCAAAGCAGGAGTTGTAGAAGGAAACTTCTTTGACAAAGAAGGTATCCAGGCAATTGCAGACATTCCGTCAAGAGAAGTGCTCATTGCCAAGTTCATGGGAAGCATTCAGTCACCTGTAAGCAAGGCAGTAAGAACATTCCAGGCAATCGCAGACGCCAAAGCAGAATAATGCGTCGGAAAGCCGGATAAATACAGCGATTTTGCGTAAGCAAATTCAAATCGAATCTTAAACAGAAATATATAAAGGAGAAATAAAAATGACTAAAGAACAGATTATCGAAGCTATAAAAGCGATGACAGTTTTAGAATTAAATGAGTTAGTTAAGGCTTGTGAAGAAGAATTCGGCGTATCCGCAGCAGCTCCGGTTGCAGTTGCGGGTGTACCTGGCGCAGCAGCAGTAGAAGAGCAGACTGAATTCACAGTAGTTCTGGAAGCTGCAGGAGCTGAAAAGATCAAAGTTATCAAGGCTGTAAGAGAACTTACAGGCTTAGGTCTGAAGGAAGCTAAGGAACTGGTAGACGGAGCTCCTTCAAACGTTAAGGAAGGAATTGAAAAGGCAGAAGCTGAAGCTATCAAGACTCAGCTGGAAGAAGTAGGAGCTACAGTAACTCTGAAATAAGCCCGATGATTTCGAATCAAAGCAGGCGGCGTTATGCCGCCTGTTTTTATTTGCATGTAAAGAAACTGCTTTGAAAGGTGACTTTACATATATTTTACAATGACCCTATAACAGATTTGATATAGATTTGATAAAGTGAATGTAAAGTAAATGTAATGAAAGGAAAAGATGTATGGACATATTTGATGTGCTTTCACTGATTGGTGGATTGAGTCTGTTTCTGTTTGGAATGAATGTTATGGGTCAGGCGCTGGAACGCAGGGCCGGAAACAAATTGAGAACTCTGCTGGGAAGGCTCACTACCAATAGAATGACGGGTTTTCTCACAGGTCTTGGGGTAACGGCTGTGATTCAGAGTTCCTCAGCCACAACGGTCATGGTTGTGGGCTTCGTAAACTCGGGGCTGATGACTCTGAGCCAGGCTATAAATGTAATAATGGGCGCCAATGTAGGTACTACCGTTACCGCCTGGATATTGAGCCTCAGCGGAATAGACAGCGGGAACATGATAGTGCAGCTTTTCAAGCCGTCATCCTTTACGCCGATACTGGCCCTTGTAGGCATTATATTCTACATGTTCTGCAATAGCAGTAAAAAGAAAGATACAGGTACAATTCTGCTGGGATTTGCCACCCTTATGTTCGGAATGGAAACCATGTCAGCAGCCGTTTCAGGGCTCAGGGATGTTCCGGCCTTTCAGGAACTGTTTATTATGTTCCGGAACCCTGTGCTGGGTGTACTGGCAGGGGCGCTGCTGACGGCAATTATTCAGTCAAGTTCAGCTTCCGTAGGAATTCTTCAGGCTCTGGCAGTGACAGGGCAGGTGTCCTTTGGTGCTGCAATCCCCATCATAATGGGGCAGAATATAGGAACCTGTGTAACTGCTATGATTTCTTCTGTGGGAGCAAACAAAAATGCCAAGAGAGCAGCTGTTGTTCATTTATCTTTTAACATTATAGGAACAATTGTGTGGCTTACGGTGTTCTGCATAATAAAAGCGCTCTTTGCACCGGCTTTGCTTAACCAGTCGGCATCACTTGTAGGCATAGCTGTGGCTCACTCGGTATTCAATGTCCTTTGCACGATACTGCTGCTTCCTATGGCAGGATTCCTTGAGAGACTGGCTCAAAGAATTGTGCCTGATGCAAAGGAACCCGAAGTCAGAACCGAACTGGATGAACGTCTTCTGGTCACTCCGCCTCTGGCTCTTGAAAACTGCCGTAAGGTAAGCATAACCATGGCAGAGACGTCCGCGGCTGCACTTAAGGAAGGACTCAGCTGTCTTCGCAGTTATGAGCCTGCATTGGCAGAAGATATCAGAGAAAAAGAATCAAAAACAGATTATTATGAGGATATCCTCGGGACTTATCTTGTTAAACTCAGCGGCAGCCAGATAAGTGAAAATGACAGCTCCGAAGCGACGAAGCTTCTGAAGGTGATAGGAGACTTTGAAAGAATTTCCGACCACGCGCTTAACCTTCTTGAGTCAGCAGAAGAGCTGCAGCAGAAAGGACTGGCCTTCACCGAGTCTGCAGCCGGTGAACTGGAAATTCTCTCGGCAGCCATAAACGAGATACTTGATCTTTCCACAAACGCCTTTATATACAATGATCTGGAGTCTGCGTCAAAGGTTGAATCTCTGGAGCAGGTGATAGACGGTCTTAAAGAGCAGATGAGAACGAGACATATTCTCAGGCTGCAGCAGGGTGAATGCTCCATAGATGCCGGTTTTGTCTGGTCCGACCTTCTTACAAACCTCGAAAGAACATCTGATCACTGCTCCAACATAGCAGGCTGTGTGCTTGATATGGCTCAGAACAAGCTGAATTTTCATGAAACATTGAGAAATTTCAGAAATTACAGTGATGAATATAAAGAAAACTTTGAAAAATACGCAAAAAAATATGCTTTGGCCTGATGGTCAAAGCATATATCTTATCCAGATGTAAGCAGTTGAAATCAGCAGCACCAGCATGCTTGCCGGAACCATAAGCCTGCAGTATCTTCCCCAGCTTATGCGGAATCCGTGACCGGAGGCTATGGAAATACCCACAACATTTGCGGAAGCTCCTATAGGCGTTGCACTGCCGCCGATATCGGTTCCTATGGCCAGGGACCAGGCCAGGACAGGAAGAGCCATTCCCGAAGCTGCGGACAGGCTGCTTATTACAGGAATCATAGTAGCTGCAAAGGGGATATTATCCACGAAAGCGCTGGCAATTCCCGATATCCATATTATTATGATTACAATAAGAAGATTGTTGCCATGACTTAATTTTTCAATAAAGGATGCGATAACTTCAAGGACGCCTGTCTGTTCCAGGCCGCCTACTACGATGAAAAGACCGATAAAAAACAGCAGAGTTTTCCGGTCTATTTTTTTAAGGATCTCAGGGGCTTTTTTTCCAGAGGCTATCAGGGTGAGAAAAGCTATAATCACTCCGATGAGGGCTACCGTGAAACCTGTGGACGCATGAGTGATGAGAAGGACAACAGCCAGAGCAAAAATGGCCGCATTTATAATGAAGCCGCGTCTGTCGGTTATTATAACCGCAGGGTGATCTGAGCCGTAGGCGATGGCGCCGGCAGCTGCGGTTCCAAGCCGCAGGCAGCTCCGCGAGGCGGTATCCTGAGAAAGTTCGTTACGCATACACAAAGAAAAATACAGAATCACCACAATCAGAGAGATTCCTGCAACAACACCTGTGTTGGTGAGAAAATCCATGAAGGTATACCCCAGAGAGGTTCCGATTATAATATTTGGCGGGTCCCCGCACATTGTGGCCGAGCCGCCGAGATTAGCGCAGAAGATTTCCGCCATTATAACAGGAACAGGGCTGAAATTCACCACTTCTGCAAGTTCTACGGTTACAGCCGCAAGGAACAGGATAACGGTTATGCTGTCAATGAACATGGACAGTATTCCCGATACCAGCATAAAAGCCACCAGTATAGGCATGGGTCTGTATCTTACCATTTTGGCAATAGCCATACATAGCCATCGGAAGAAGCCTACAGAGCTCATGCCCTCGACCATTATCATCATGCCTGCAACAAATATTATTGTAGACCAGTTTATGCCTGCAGATATTTCTCCGGCAGATCCGGCATGATACCAGAAATCAACCTGAAACATAGATGTCAGGTTGATGGTTTCCACTATGGCATTCCAGCTCCTGAGACACAGACCGAAGACCAGGAGCAGGGTAGCGGCGCCACATGCGAGAGTTGCTATGTGACGCTCTGTTTTTTCGCTGACAATCAATGCAAACATTATTACAAAGATGGCAGCTGCAGTAATTTGTCCTAACATTTCCCAATACTAATCTTAAATGATTTTACCTCCTGTTTTGATATATACACCGAACTACTTTGACTGTCAATTTTCCGTACATTTTTATGGTACGCCTCGAGTTCGGGACTGTCAAGTCAGCAGGAGACAAAAAACATTAGTATTTTTGAAGTATTATTTAGGAAATTCCAGAGAGATACAAGTTCCTTCTCCGGGTGTGCTTTCCACAGAAACTTTTGCACCATGTATTTTGGCGGCATGTTTTACTATGGAAAGACCCAGCCCGGTGCCGCCAACTTCTTTGGAATGGCTCTTGTCCACCCTGTAAAAGCGTTCAAATATGCGGTTCTGATGTTCAGGAGGGATACCGATGCCTGTGTCCCTGACTGAGAGTATTGCAGAAGAAGCAAGATCTCTGATATCTATATTAACTTTTCCGCCGGGGCGGTTGTACTTTATGGCGTTATCGCACAGATTGTATATAATTCCGCTGAGCATATGAGGAACTCCCTTTATTACAGCCGGATCTCCGGACAATGTAACGGTAATATCAGAGGCGTCGGCTTCAGAAGAAAGGTTTGCAACAGTATCCTGAGCCATAAGATACAGATCGCAGTCTTCAAAGCTCATGGAATCTGCGCCCTCGTCCAGATGTGAAAGATTTATAATATCTTCCACCAGCTGAATCATTCGCTGTGCCTCAGAGTAGATTTTAGAAGCAAAAGGCTTTATATCCTCCGGAGAGATGAGGTCACTTTTGATTATTTCCGCATATCCCGAAATGGAGTGAAGCGGAGTTTTCAGCTCGTGGGATACGTTGGCTGTAAACTCACGGCGCAGCTGCTCGGCATCTTCTTTTTCGGTGACATCAAAGAGAAGGAGAACAATTCCTCCCACCGCACCGTCAGAAATAACCGGGCTGGCATCCACCTGATAATGACGTTCATGAAGCTCTATGATCTTTTCGGCGCTTTTCCCTGCCACAGCGTCAGAAATCACTTCCTGAAGCGCAAGGCTGCGGTTAACCGTAAGTATGTTTTTGCCTTTGCTGAACTGTCCTGCATCAAGAAGTTTTGCTGCAGCAGGATTTATGCTGATAATGGTTCCCTTTGGGTTTAAAAGAATCAGACCTTCATTCATGCTTTCTGTAATAGCTGTGAATTCGTCCTGTTTTTTCTGCATTTCATTGGCCTGACGTTTAAGCTGCTTCTGCTGTCTGTCGATTCTCTTCAACAGAGGAGATAACTCATCATAACCGTCGTTATTTGAAAGCGGGTCGTCCAGATCAAGTTCGTTAAGAGGCCGCACTATATTCTTTGAAAGACGATAAGCCAGGTAAAGTGAAAGGACTATTGCCACCACAAGTACAACGCATATAGGCTGTGACATTCCCAGAACAAGGGTAAAAATACTTTTTTGAGCAACGGAAAGTCTCAGCACAGAACCATCATTCAGCTTTTGTGCACAGTAAAGCGAGCTTTCGCTGAGAGTGGAGGAGAATCTCCGGCTTTCGCCCTCGCCGTTTTTCAGTGCTTCCTGTATTTCTTCCCTTTTCAGGTGATTTTCCATAGTACCGGCATCAGCGCGGCAATCGTAAAGCACAGAGCCGTCGGGAGAAACCAGCGTAATCCGGTAATCGCTGATATCCAGACCGTCAAAATACGAAAGACCTTCGTTGTTTACTCCCTGAGCGGCCAGAGCTGTTTGCATGTGCAGCTGGTTCATCTGTACGCTGCTGAAGTATGAATAAAGAGCCCCCATGATAAGGACAATGCAGGCAATGAGCACTGCAATGGCAACAAAGCATGTGGAGCGAAATATTCTTTTTGTCATATCCCTGCCTCCATTCGATATCCCACTCCGCGCACCGTTTCGATGTAGCTTCCGCATGTGCCCAGTTTTGTGCGCAAAGTGCCTATATGAACATCAACGGTTCTTGTTTCACCTATGTAATCAGTTCCCCATATTCCCGAAAGCAGCTGCTCGCGGGTAAATACCCGGCCGGGATTTTCCATAAAGAGCCGAAGCATGTCAAACTCCTTGAGGGTCAGCTGCACGCGCTTGCCGGAAGATGTTACAGTGTGTTCGCTGAGATTAAGTTCCAGTTCACCCATGGAAAGCAGTTTTTCCTGCTTTGGGGAAGAGCGGCGAAGAACCGCCTTGATTCTGGAAACCATTTCCATCATTCCGAAAGGCTTGGCCAGATAATCGTCTGCCCCGGAGTCAAGACCGATAACTTTATCGTATTCCGTTCCTTTGGCTGTGGCCATTATTACAGGAATATCTGAGGTGTTTCCGTGGCTGCGGAGCTTCTTAAGGATTGTTATACCATCCTCGCCCGGAAGCATTATGTCCAGGATTATAAGCTCCGGTTTTTTTTCTTTCAGAGCCTCAAAAAGCTGCTCTCCGTCAGAGAAGCCTGAAGCTTCAAAGCCGGAGGCATTTAATGTGTATATCATAAGGTCTCTTATACTGTTGTCGTCTTCAACACAGAAAATCATGTCAGTTTCCTCCTTCTCGGTTTCCGGTTATTGAAAATAAAACCCACTGAGCTATGTTTACGGCATGGTCGGCAATTCGTTCAAAATATTTGGCTATCATCAGAAGGTCGAGAGCATATTCGCCGTCATTTTCAGGTACACTGAAGCGCTGCGTCAGCAGGCTTTTGATTGAAGTGAAATATCCATCCACTATATCATCATAATCAATCACCGCTTCGGCAATATCAATATCTTTTTTGACAAAAGCGTCGATGCTGTCAGTAACCATTTTGATGGCGGCAGAAGCCATGTCCCCTATGCTCAGAGCATCGTCGCCGGCATTTATATGAGCCGTAAGGATGATATCTGCAATATCTGCTGACTGGTCACCTATACGTTTCATGTCGGTAATCATTTTTAAGGCAGAAGATATTGCACGCAGATCTTTTGCCACAGGCTGCTGCTGAAGCAGAAGTTTAAGACAAAGACTTTCAATGTCTCTCTCTTTGCGGTCTATGCGAGATGCCAGTTCAGGCACACCGCCTGCAAGCTCAAGATCGCCTGTTGCAAGAGATTCCGCCGATGTGGCGATGGCCTTTTCGCAGAGGGCGCCCATAACTATAAGTTCTTCATTAAGCAGTTCAAGCTGTTCATCAAATTTAAATCGCATATCAACCAAACCTCCCTGTAATATAATCTTCTGTTCTTTTATCCTTAGGCATGGAGAACATCTCCTCTGTAGGGGCAAATTCCACCATTTCTCCCAGAAGAAAGAAGGCCGTTTTGTCAGATATGCGGACAGCCTGCTGCATATTGTGAGTTACTATAACAATAGTATATTGCTTTTTCAGCTCTGTCGCAAGGTCTTCTATTTTTGCGGTGGAAATAGGATCAAGAGCACTGGTGGGCTCATCCATGAGGAGAACTTCCGGCTCTACTGCCAGCGCACGTGCTATGCACAGTCTCTGCTGCTGGCCTCCCGACATGCCCAATGCCGATTTTTTCAGACGATCTTTACATTCATCCCATATTGCTGCATCTCGGAGAGACCTTTCCACTATGTCATCCAACTTTGCCTTTGAACGTATACCATGAGTTCTCGGACCGTAAGCGATATTGTCGTATATGCTCATAGGAAAAGGATTTGGCTTCTGGAAAACCATTCCTACACGCTTACGAAGCAGATTTATATCGATGTTCCCGTAAATGTCTTCATCGTCCAGCTTTACACTTCCTGTGATGCGGCAGCCTTCCACAAGGTCGTTCATCCGGTTAAGGCTTTTAAGCAACGTGGACTTTCCGCAGCCGGAAGGACCGATAAATGCGGTTATCTCTTTACTCTGTATCTTCATGTTTATATCTTTCAGCGCCTGAAAATTACCGTAAAACAGATTCAGGTTATCAATGGCTATCTTATCCATTTGAGTTTTTACCTCCCAACTTTTTGGCTGCAAAGCTTGACAGCGCGTTTAAAATTATGACCACAACAAGCAGGACAACGGCAGTAGCGTAAGCCTGGTTTATATAAAGTCCTTCGCCGGAAATCACATACATGTGAACCGAGAGCGTCCTGGCAGATGAAAAGATGCTTTTCGCAGCTTCGGCAACGGTACCTGCGGTGAAAATCAGGGCTGCCGACTCGCCGACTATTCTGCCCATGCCCAGGATAATGCCGGAGAGAATACCGGGAACAGCAGGTGGCAGAACTATACGAAATACTGTTCTGAGCCTGCCTGCTCCCAGACCGAAGCTTCCTTCTCTGTAGCTGTCGGGAACCGCCAGGAGAGCTTCCTCGGTAGAACGCATGATCATAGGCAGAATCATTATTGCGAGAGTAAGCGCTCCTGATATGAGAGACAACTGCAGTGAAAGGTATTTAACAAAGAATATGGCTCCAAAGAGTCCGTATACAATTGAAGGTATTCCCGACAACGTTTCGGCGGTAATCCTTACAACACCTACAAGCTTGTTGCCCCTTCCGGCATACTCGGTCAGATATATTGCCGAGAATATTCCTGCCGGCACCGAAATTAAAAGGGAAAGAACAGCCATAAGCAGCGTGTTTATCAGCGCCGGCATGAGAGAAACATTGTCACTGTTGTATTCCCAGGCAAAGAGATCCGGCGTGAGATAAGGTATACCTTTTATAAGTATATAGGCTATTATAAAAATAAGAGCCGACATTGTAACAAGAGCAGCCAGAGAGACAGCAATCAGCTGAATGAGAGACTTGGGATCTCTTTTGTAGCTGAGCCATCTGTCCCTCAGGCAGGAAGAATTTATTTTTTTCATTGCTTACCCCTCCTTTTTATGAGAGAAAAAGACAGATTTATAATCAGTATGAAAACGAAGAGGACTACGGCAGTGGCTATCAGCGCTTCTCTGTGAAGATCGGTAGCGTAACCCATTTCTAATACTATGTTGGTTGTAAGGGTTCTGACACCGTCAGTCAGGTGTTCAGGTATGAGAGTCTGATTTCCGGCAACCATTATGACTGCCATGGTTTCGCCTACGGCTCTGCCTATGCCCAGTATTATACCTGCAAAAATCCCGCTTCTGGCGGCAGGAACAACTGCCGAGAACACGCTCCGTTCGTGAGAAGCTCCCAGAGCCAGAGCGCCTTCGTAGTAGCTTTCGGGCACTGCTCTTATGGCGGCCTCCGACATGCTGATTATGGTAGGCAGTATCATAAGCCCCAGAAGGATAGAGGCAGTCAGAACGCTGAGACCACGTCCTCCTATATAATCCCGTACCAGAGGAACCAGTATGACCAGGCCGAAGAAACCGTAAACCACGGAAGGAATGCCTGCCATCAGGTTTATTGCCGGTTTCATTATTCTGTAAAGACCCTTTGGGCAGAATCGTGCCATGAAGATAGCTGTAAGTATGCCGATGGGAACACCTATGACAAGAGCCCCCGCAGTAACATAGAGGGAGCCTACAATCATTGGAAATATTCCGAAAATATTGTTGCCCGGCCGCCATTCAGTTCCTGTCAGGAATTCCTTAAGACCTATCTGCGCAATGGCCGGCACACCGCTGGAAAATAAAAAAACGCAGATGAGGATTACTGCTGCAATGGAAATTACGGCCGACAGCAGAAATACAAGATGCATAATCTTTTCTTTAAAATCCTTCATTAGAATTCTCCTTATAGAAAGAAAGGCCGCGACCTGTGACGCAGCCTTTCGGTCAAATCTTATTTACCCAGTACTTCGCTCCAGGTTTTAACAGCTCCGATAAAGATGTTCTTTACGGTGTCTGCTGACAGGTCTTCTGCCGGGCAGTCATTGTTAACAATTACTGCAATTCCGTCCATTGCGATTACCGTTGCGCTTACACCCTGAGAGGTTTCTGAATCCTTAAGTTCTCTGGAAGCCATGCCTATATCGCATGTTCCGTCAATAGCCATGGACACACCTGTTGAGGAATCGCTCTGCTGCACCTGAATGGTGACTCCCGGATTCTTTTCCAGATATGCTTCTTTAAGTTTTTCCATTACAGGAGTTACTGAGCTGGAGCCGGCAACAACGATTTCTCCGGATTCCATTTTACCGCTGTAGCTTTCTGCGTTGTCTGCGATGGCTACATATCCGTTTTCTTCAATTACAGACTGGCCGTCAGAGCTGAGTATGAAAGCTATAAAATCCTGAGCCTCTTCACTGAGATTGTCTTTTGTTGCGATGTTGAAAGGACGGGCAATCTTGTATGATCCGTTCTTTACATTTTCAACTGTGGCTTCAACGCCGTCTATCTTTACTGCTTTAACTGTATCGTCCAGAGAACCGAGAGAAATGTATCCGATTGAGTAAGGATCTCCGGCAACCGTTGTCATCATTACCGAAGTGGAGTTGGTGGTTACTGCTGTGGCAACAGTGTTATCGACTTTTTCTCCTGCTTCGTTTTTCTCTTCAACGCCGAAAAGTTCAATAAAAGCGCCACGTGTTCCGGAACCTTCTTCTCTGGAAACAACACCTATTTCTTTTGAATCATCAAAGTCAGCAGCGGATGACTTTGAGCATCCTGTCATGGCAGATAAAGCTAAAACTGCCATTAAGCCTAAAGCAATTATTTTTTTTGTCTTCTTCATTTTGCAATTCTCCTTTTCCATGCAATTTATTTTTAACCATTTGTGATTGTAATTTAAGAATAAGATACTAAGGTAAGATTTGTTATCGAAGAAATGTAAAATCGATGTAAAAGAAAACAGAAAGAGAGATTTTATTCAAATTTAAAACCGCATGGGCGGGCACGTGGGCCGGCGCCATGCGGCTGTCTCAACAAAAATTATTTAATCTTTACAGCGGTACCGTATACCACAACTTCTGCAGCTCCCTGCATCATTGAAGCTGAGCCGTATCTCACATTGATGACAGCGTCCGCTCCCAGGGCTTCAGCATCGTCAACCATACGCTTTGTGGCAATCTGGCGAGCTTCATTGAGCATTTCGGTGTAGGCTGAAAGCTCACCTCCCACAAGTGTTTTCATTCCGGCCATAAAGTCCTTTCCGAAATTTTTTGTCTGAACGGTGGTTCCTTTTACAATTCCCAGAGCTTCGATTTCTTTCCCGGGAATGTAGTTTAAAGTAAGTAACAGCATTTTCTTCCTCCTTAATATTTCTTTGCTTCTTCGTCTTCGCCTTTTTTTATTTCTTTAAGGCGCTGATTTAATGCAATAAGCACTCCGATGATTACTGCGGCCACTACAGCTGCATAAAACATATACAGTCCAAACACGATTCTGTCTCCGGACGCGACGGCTATCATCACCAGAAGGCCGAGAAACAGTGCGATAATAAAAACTATAACGGCTGCGGCTGTTATTGCGCCCCTTTTCTTTTTAAAATCTCTTTGCATCGTCAATTTCCCCTTTCTTTATTTCAGCTATTCGCTGTATCAGCGAATAGAGAACTCCGACAATCACTATTACGGGTACAGTCATGAGAATTACCATCAGCGGCAGAGGCGGAGCATCTTCCGAATCTGTTTTATATGCCCACAGCAGCAGGAAAAAAATGCCTGACATGAAAATGATCATTATTGCTGAGGCAATGGATGCGCCCACATAGCGTATAGATTTGACATCATAAGAGTGTATGTCGTTAAAGGCGGTGCCGGCACTTTCCAGTTCCTCCATGCGCTGAAGCAGAGTATGGGAGTCAAGGTCTGCCAGCAATGTGTTCTGATTCTGGAGACTCCGGCACAGCTCTGCAGAGCAGGCTATATTCGCCTTTTCGCGTTCCAGAGTGACAAGGTGTCTTCTCATGCTGTCGGCAACGGTACACTTGCCACTTTGCATGAGGCGTATTTCTCCTATGGGCATGCCCAGCTTCCGGAGAAGCTTTATCTGTTCCAGGCGCTTTATGTCATCTTCACCGTAATCTCTGTACCCGTTTTCGCGATTGCGGGAAGGAGACAAAAGACCTTGCTCCTCATAAAAGCGGATGTTCTTTTTCGTTATGCCAATAAGTTTTTCGACTTCATTTATCTTCATATTAATATTACCTTTTTAAATATTGCATTTTTATCTTCCGGGATGATTTTATTTTATACCTTCCGCAAGGTGGAAGGTCAATATTTTTTTATCAATAAAATCAAAAAAAGGCAATAAAGGCATTCTTCTAAAAAAAATTGAAAAAGAAAGGACATTGGCCCAAATTTTGCTTGATTATTTGACAATGTTGTAATATAATATTAGACTGCCACACAAAGTAATTTGTTAAGAATATAAGGAGTGATAAAGATGCCAAGACCTATAAAAGTAGGTAGAAAAGAACGTATGACATTCGCTAAAATCAACGAAGTCTGCGAGATGCCAAACCTTATCCAGATACAAACGGATTCGTACAAATGGTTCATCGAAGAAGGTCTGAGAGAAGTCTTCGAAGACATCTCTCCAATAAAAGACTATGCAGACAACCTGGTTTTGGAGTTCATTGACTATTCCCTCACAGATGCTCCTAAATATGAGCAGGAGGAATGCAAGGAACGCGATGTAACATACGCTGCTCCGCTTAAAGTAAAAGTAAGACTTATTAACAAAGAAACCGGAGAAGTCAAAGAGCAGGAAGTGTTTATGGGAGATTTCCCTCTCATGACAGAAAAGGGAACCTTCATTTATAATGGTGCCGAGAGAGTTGTTGTAACACAGCTGGTTCGTTCACCGGGGCCTTATTATGATGTGACCTATGACAAATCCAACAACAAGCTGTTTTCAACCACCATCATACCTAACAGAGGTGCATGGCTGGAATATGAGACCGACTCCAACGAAATTATTTCCGTAAGAGTGGACAGAACCAGAAAGCAGCCTGTGACAACACTTTTGCGTGCTCTGGGTTTTGGAAGCGATCAGGAGATTCTGGATATTTTCGGAGATGACCCAAGACTCAAAAAAACTCTAGAAAAGGACACTGCTTCCACCTACGAAGAGGGTCTCAAGGAAATCTACAAGAAACTCAGACCTACAGAACCTCCGACAGTTGAGAGCGCCCGCGCTTTGTTGAACTCTCTGTTCTTCGATCCTAAGCGCTATGATCTGGCCAAGGTCGGAAGGTACAAGTACAACAAGAAACTGGGCCTTTCCAACAGAATCAGCGGTGTAATCGTAGCTGAGGATGTAGTAAACCCGGAGACCGGAGAAATCATGGCCGAAAAAGGTCAGAAACTCAGCAGAGAAACAGCGGTGGCTATCGAGAACGCAGGCGTACAGTATGTATTTGCCTATGGACTTGACAAGGATAAAGAAGAACAGGTAACTAAAGTTATCGGCAACAACTTTGTAGACCTCAGATGCTATGTGGATTTTGACCCTGCAGAACTGAAGGTGGCTGACAAGGTATTTTATCCTGTCCTGAGAGAAATTCTTGACAGTGCTTCAACAGAAGACGAACTTAAGGAAATGCTGGTGGACAGAAAGAACGAACTGTCACCTAAGCATATTATAATCGAAGATATAATAGCTTCCATCAGCTATATACTCAATTTGAATTACGGCATCGGCTCCATTGACGATATTGATCATCTTGGCAACAGAAGACTCAGAACTGTGGGAGAACTCCTCCAGAATCAGTTCAGAATCGGACTTGCAAGGATGGAAAGAGTAGTAAAAGAAAGAATGACAATTCAGGATATAGATGTGACAACGCCGCAGGCTCTGATGAATATAAGACCTGTAACGGCGGCAATCAAGGAATTCTTCGGAAGTTCCCAGTTGTCACAGTTTATGGACCAGAATAACCCTCTTGCTGAACTGACTCACAAGAGAAGACTTTCTGCTCTGGGTCCCGGCGGACTCTCAAGAGAAAGAGCAGGCTTCGAAGTAAGAGACGTACATCACTCCCATTACGGAAGAATGTGCCCTATAGAAACACCTGAAGGTCCTAATATCGGACTTATCGGTTCCCTGACCACCTACGGAATCATAAACCAGTACGGATTCATTGAGACTCCGTACAGAGTCGTTGACAAAGAAACCCATGTTGTTACAGATGAAATTCATTACCTGACTGCAGATGAAGAAGAGATGATGATCATTGCTCAGGCCAACGAACCTCTTGACAGCGAAGGGCACTTTGTAAACGCCAAAGTGGCTTCCAGAGGAGAGCATGGCGAAATCGCGCTGATGCCTAGGGAACAGATAGACTACATGGATGTATCTCCAAAGCAGGTAGTTTCAGTAGCTACAGCTATGATTCCGTTCTTGGAAAACGACGACGCCAACCGTGCACTGATGGGTTCCAACATGCAGAGACAGGCAGTTCCTCTTCTGGTAACAGAAGCCCCTATGGTAGGCACGGGAATGGAATACAAAGCAGCCAGAGACTCCGGTGTTGTAGTTCTCGCAAAAAACAGCGGGACAGTGGAGTTCGTGGACGCTGAAAGCGTTGTCATCAGAAGAGATGATAACAACGAAAAGGATTTATACAAGCTTCTGAAGTTCAAGAGATCAAATCAGGGAACCTGCATAAACCAGAGGCCGATAGTAAGCCATGGCGAGCACATTGAAGCAGGTGAAGTAATTGCAGACGGACCGTCAACTGATCTGGGAGAAATAGCTCTGGGTAAAAACCTTCTCATAGGTTTCATGACCTGGGAAGGATACAACTACGAGGATGCCATAATCCTCAATGAGAGACTTCTTATGGACGATGTTCTGACTTCTCTTCATATTGAGGAATATGAGGCAGAAGCCAGAGATACAAAACTGGGACCTGAAGAAATAACCAGAGATATACCTAATGTAGGCGAAGATGCACTTAAGGATCTGGACGAAGAAGGCATAATCCGCATAGGTGCGGAAGTTGATTCCTCAGATATACTCGTAGGTAAGGTTACTCCTAAAGGAGAAACCGAACTCACTGCCGAAGAAAGACTGCTTCGTGCAATTTTCGGTGAAAAGGCAAGAGAAGTCAGAGACACTTCTCTGAGAGTTCCTCACGGCGAGACAGGAATCGTTGTAGATGTTAAAATATTCTGCCGTGAAAACGGCGATGAACTTCCTCCGGGAGTAAACAAGCTGGTAAGATGCTACATCGCCACCAAGAGAAAAATAAATGTCGGCGATAAAATGGCAGGACGCCACGGAAATAAGGGTGTAATTTCAAGAATTCTCCCTGAAGAAGATATGCCGTTCCTGGAAAACGGTCAGCCTCTGCAGGTAATG
Organism: Firmicutes bacterium UBA1702; assembly: GCA_002320005.1. Classification (GTDB taxonomy): domain Bacteria; phylum Bacillota; class Clostridia; order Peptostreptococcales; family Anaerovoracaceae; genus Fimisoma. Next base: position 9,200 of record DCJK01000009.1, on the reverse strand, counting down.
CTCAATCCTCTGGGCGTTCCTTCACGAATGAACGTAGGTCAGGTACTGGAAGTTCATCTGGGCCTTGCGGCAAAACACAAAGGCTGGTATATATCAACTCCGGTATTTGACGGAGCAACCGAAAAAGACATAATAAATCTGCTGGATGAATGCGGATATCCTAAGACAGGTAAGCTTCTGCTGAGAGACGGAAGAACAGGAGAACCTTTTGACAATCCTGTAACCGTAGGATATATGTATATGCTCAAACTCCATCATCTGGTAGACGACAAGATACACGCAAGAAGTACCGGACCGTATTCACTGGTAACGCAGCAGCCTCTGGGAGGTAAAGCCCAGTTTGGAGGACAGCGTTTCGGTGAGATGGAAGTATGGGCGCTGGAGGCTTACGGCGCAGCATATACTCTGCAGGAAATTCTTACCGTCAAGTCAGACGATATTGTAGGAAGAGTCAAGACCTACGAGGCAATTGTAAAAGGTGAGAATATTCCTACACCGGGAATACCGGAATCCTTTAAGGTACTGATCAAAGAAATGCAGGCACTTGGACTGGATGTAAAAGTGCTGTCAGAGAATGATGAAGAAATCCAAATCAAGGAAGCATCGGAATATGATGATGATGTTCCTAGCCTGGAAGGAATCATGGATGTTGAATCAGAACTGGAGAACGAAGAAAAGCTTTTCAGCGAAGGATTCACATCAGAAGGTGATGATGAAGACGAAGGCGACTACGAAGACGCATCGGACTTTGACTATGACGACGATTTCAAAAATGAGTAATTGAAGAAAGGGGAGGGACTCCTTGAATAACAATAATAACGATTATGAATTAAACAATTTTGAATCCATACAGATCAGCCTTGCATCACCGGAAAAGATTCTGGAATGGTCACACGGTGAAGTTACCAAGCCTGAAACCATAAATTACAGAACCTTGAAGCCTGAGAGAGACGGTCTTTTCTGCGAAAGAATTTTCGGACCTATGAAGGACTGGGAATGCCACTGCGGAAAGTACAAGAGAATCAGGTACAAAGGCATCGTATGCGATCGCTGCGGAGTTGAGGTTACAAAAGCAAAGGTAAGAAGAGAAAGAATGGGCCACATAAAACTGGCGGCGCCGGTTTCTCATATTTGGTATTTTAAAGGTATTCCGTCAAGAATGGGACTCTGCCTGGATATTACGCCAAGAAACCTTGAAAAGGTTCTCTATTTCGCTGCATATATTGTTACAGATCCCGGCGATACAGATCTGACCTATAAGGAAATTCTCACTGAACAGCAGTACAGAGAAAAAAAAGAAGAATATGGCGACAGATTCAAGGCCGGAATGGGCGCAGAAGCCGTAAAGCAGCTTCTGTCAGACATCAATCTTGACGAGCTTTCAGAAGAGCTGAGAACCAAACTCAAAGGTGCCAGCGGACAAAAGAAGATCAGGATCGTCAGAAGGCTTGAAGTCATTGAAGCTCTTAGGCTTTCAGGCAACAGACCTGAATGGATGATACTGGATGTCATACCTGTAATTCCTCCGGATATAAGACCTATGGTACAGCTGGACGGAGGAAGATTTGCAACCTCCGACCTCAACGATCTGTACAGACGTGTAATCAACAGAAATAACAGACTTAACAGACTGCTGGAACTGGGAGCACCTGATATTATTGTCAGAAACGAGAAAAGAATGCTTCAGGAAGCAGTAGACTCACTGATAGACAACGGACGCCGCGGAAGAGCCGTTACAGGACCGGGAGGAAGACCTCTCAAGTCGCTGTCCGACATGCTCAAAGGTAAGCAGGGAAGATTCAGACAGAACCTGCTGGGCAAGCGTGTAGACTACTCCGGAAGATCTGTAATCGTAGTAGGACCTGAACTCAAGTTCTACCAGTGCGGTCTTCCTAAGAAGATGGCGCTGGAACTGTTCAAGCCTTTCATAATGAAAGAGCTGGTTGAGCAGGGATATGCTCACAATATCAAGAGCGCCAAGAGAATGGTTGAGAAGGTCAGACCTGAAGTTTGGGATGTGTTGGAAGGCGTTATTAAGGAACACCCGGTAATGCTCAATCGTGCGCCTACATTGCACAGACTGGGCATCCAGGCCTTTGAGCCGGTGCTGGTTGAAGGTAAGGCTATTAAACTGCATCCGCTGGTATGTACTGCATTTAATGCCGACTTCGACGGTGACCAGATGGCGGTACATGTGCCGCTTTCCGTGGAAGCACAGGCAGAGGCCAGATTCCTTATGCTTTCGGTAAACAATATTCTTGCTCCTAAGGATGGTTCACCGATTACAACTCCTACCCAGGATATGATACTGGGAAGCTATTATCTGACCCATCCCGGCGTAGAGAAAAGAAATACCTATGCCGAGAAAGGCGATGGCAAGGTGTTCACTGACCTTGATGAAATGCTTATGGCTTACCAGACAGGCGTTGTGGGAATTCACGCAAAAGTCAAGGTAAGAATGTATAAAGACGATGATGATGCGGGAAAACTTGTAGAGTCCACCGTAGGCAGATTCATCTTCAATCAGGGAATTCCTCAGGATCTGGGATTTGTCGACAGAGAAAAAGACCCATACAGCCTTGAAGTCGATTTCCTATGTGACAAAAAGAAACTGGGTGCCATTATCGACAAATGCTACCGCAGACACGGAAACACGGGTACTGTAATCATGCTGGACTACATCAAGTCCATGGGTTACAAATACTCCACCAAGGCTGCAGTAACCATCAGTATCAGCGATATGGAAATCCCTGAAGAAAAAGAAACGATCATTGCTGAGGCAGAGTCCATGGTTGACAAGTACGAAAAGGCTTATCGCATGGGTCTCATGTCCAAGCAGGAAAGATATGAAAAGATCATTGAAATCTGGAACAAGGCTACCGACGATGTTGCAGACGTTTTGATGGACTCACTGGGAACACTCAACAACCTGTTTATAATGGCCAACTCCGGAGCCAGAGGAAGCAAGAATCAGATTAGACAGGTAAGCGGTATGCGTGGACTTATGGCTAACGCAACAGGTAAGACTGTTGAAATCCCTATCAAGGCCAACTTCCGTGAAGGCTTGTCCATACTGGAATACTTCATATCCTCCAACGGTGCAAGAAAGGGTCTTGCAGATACTGCTCTGCGTACAGCCGACTCGGGATATCTGACCAGAAGACTGGTTGATGTATCTCACAGCGTAATCGTACGAGAATACGACTGCGGCACTGACGAGGGTGTTGAGGTAAGAGCATTTACCGATGGCAAGGAAGTTATTGAGCCGCTGAAGCAGAGAATTGTAGGCAGAACCGCGCTGGTTGACATTGTAGACCCTCAGAGTGGTGAAGTCATCGTAGAGCAGAACGAGGAAATTCTTGAACCTGCTGCTGAGAGAATCGAAAAGAGCGGCATCGAAAGTGTTGCTATCCGTTCCGTAATGACATGCCACTCCAGAACAGGAATATGCGCTAAGTGCTATGGAAGAAATCTGGCAACAGGAGAGGAAGTAAATATCGGTGAAGCTGTAGGAATCACCGCCGCACAGTCCATAGGCGAGCCCGGCACTCAGCTGACAATGAGAACCTTCCACACAGGTGGTGTAGCCGGAGGAGATATCACTCAGGGTCTTCCGAGAGTAGAAGAACTTTTCGAAGCCAGAAAGCCTAAAGGTATTGCTGAAATCTGCGAGGCCGACGGCGTGGTTGTATCCATTGAAGGCCGCAAGGACAACAAGACTGAGGTCAAGGTTCGCGGTAAGGAAGAAGACAGAGTTTATGTAATTCCTTACGGTGCAAGACTTAACGTCAAAGAGGGTGACCAGGTATTTGCAGGCGGACAGATAACACGCGGACCTCTGAATCCGCATGACATACTGAGGCTCAACGGCGTTGAAGGTGTATATCAGTACCTTCTGAAGGAAGTTCAGAGAGTATATAAACAGCAGGGTGTAGATATCAACGATAAACACATCGAGGTTATAGTAAGCCAGATGCTGTCCAAGTACAAGATAGAGGATGCAGGCGATACCAATCTGCTGCCTGGAGGACTCTATGGCAAGTACGAAATAGAAGAGGCAAATGCGGAAGCAGTTGAAAAAGGCGGGGAACCTTGTGTTGCCAACAGAATTCTTCTGGGTATCACCAAGGCCTCTCTGGCAACCAATTCATTCCTGTCAGCTGCATCTTTCCAGGAAACCACAAGGGTTCTTACAGATGCTGCCATCAAAGGAAAGAACGACAAGCTTCTTGGACTCAAGGAAAATATCATGATAGGTAAGCTGATACCGGCAGGTACAGGTATGAAGCGCTACAAGAACATCGAGCTTGACTATGGCGTTAATGCCGAAATCATGGAAAGCTACGAGAGAGAAAAGGAACTGGCGGCTATGGAAGCGGCCGGAGCTGAAGGAGAAGGCGTATATGGTGCCGGTTCAGAAGGCGAAGGTGTGGAAGTGGTTGCCGTAGAAGCTCCGGTGACCCCGCAAATCGTAGAATTAGATTAGTTTTGCATTGACATACCTGAATAAATCGTGATAAAATACTATACGGTTTTGGGCAAAATCAGGTCCGGATTTTAATCCGGGCCGATTCTTGCGTAAAATACACTATTTAACATTGGAAGAAAGGAGAAAAAGAATGCCTACTATTAATCAATTAGTACGCGAAGGAAGAACAAGCTCTGTTAAAAAGTCAACAGCTCCTGCGCTGAACAAAGGCATGAACTCACTTAAGAGAGTTGCTACAGACACTCACTCACCTCAGAAGAGAGGCGTTTGCACATCTGTAAAGACAGTAACTCCTAAGAAGCCTAACTCAGCTCTCAGAAAAGTTGCCAGAGTACGTCTCACCAACGGTATCGAAGTAACCGCTTACATTCCTGGTATAGGACACAACCTGCAGGAACACAGCGTAGTACTGATCAGAGGCGGAAGAGTTAAGGACCTCCCAGGTGTGAGATATCACATCGTTAGAGGAACTCTTGATACTGCAGGCGTTGCAAACAGACTGCAGGCTCGCTCAAAGTACGGTGCAAAGAGACCTAAAAAGAAATAGGTAAAAGGAATTCAGGGTAGAGCATTCTTTTTATAATATAGAGAAGCGCTCACGGCGGATCCGGTGAAAGCCGGGTAGTGCCGAGTACCCCGTCGAAAACTATCCGGCCTGGTAATTGCGGGGTCGGACAGAGTAATCCCTGTCATAATGACAGCGGGTGAAGCAATTGCGCAGTTAAATCACAAAATATTGTGCAGGTCGCCTCGTACTAGATAAGACAGAATCGAGGACGACTGCGAGGAGGGAAGAGAAGTGCCAAGAAAAGGTAACACACCAAAGAGAGATGTACTTCCTGATCCGGTTTACGGCAGCGTAGCCGTAGCTAAGCTCATCAACAGCATCATGTTAGACGGCAAAAAGGGAACTGCCCAGGCTATCGTTTACGGTGCTTTTGACAAGATCAAGGAGCAGACAGGCGAAGAACCGCTGGAAGTATTCGAAAAGGCAATGAACAATATCATGCCTGTATTAGAAGTAAAAGCAAAGAGAATCGGTGGTGCGAACTATCAGGTTCCTGTAGAAGTAAGACCTGAAAGAAGACAGACTTTAGGCTTAAGATGGCTTACAAAGTACACAAGAGCAAGAGGCGAAAGAACTATGGCCGAAAGACTTGCCAAGGAACTCATAGACGCTTCAAACAACACCGGAGCTTCTGTAAAGAAGAAAGAAGATACTCATAAGATGGCTGACGCTAACAGAGCGTTTGCACATTTCAGATGGTAATAATGCACTGCATGTTACCTGCTGCATAACAAATTTTTCAGTAGAAGGGAGGATATAAGATGCCAAGAAAGTTTCCATTGGAAAGAACCAGAAACATTGGTATTATGGCTCACATCGATGCGGGCAAAACAACTACCACAGAAAGAATTCTGTTCTATACGGGAAGAACGCATAAGCTTGGTGAAACTCACGAAGGCGCTGCAACCATGGACTGGATGGAACAGGAACAGGAGCGTGGTATCACTATAACCTCTGCTGCTACTACAGCACAATGGAAAGATACAAGAATTAACATAATCGATACTCCGGGCCACGTTGATTTTACTGTAGAAGTAGAAAGATCCTTAAGAGTTCTTGACGGTGCAGTAACAGTGCTCTGTGCAAAGGGCGGCGTTGAGCCTCAGTCGGAAACCGTTTGGCGACAGGCCGAAAAGTACGGTGTACCAAGGATGATATTTGTTAATAAAATGGACATCATGGGTGCAGATTTCTTTAGGGTTGTCGGCATGGTCAAAGACAGACTTAAAGCAAATGCAGTACCTGTTCAATTGCCAATCGGTGCTGAAGATAGTTTCGTTGGAATTATCGATTTAGTAGAAATGAAGGCAGAGATCTATAAGGACGAGCTGGGTAAGGAATTCGATATTACCGATATTCCTGCCGACATGGCCGACCTTGCCGAGGAATGGAGAGAAAAACTTGTTGAATCAGTTGCAGAAACTGATGAAGAGCTTATGATGAAATTCCTCGAGGGCGAAGAACTGACAGTAGAAGAAATCAAGACTGCCATCAGAAAGGAAACCATTGCAGGAAGAATGGTTCCTATGCTTTGCGGAAGCGCATACAGAAACAAAGGTGTACAGATGATGCTGGACGCAGTTGTTGACTATATGCCTTCTCCTCTGGACATACCTCCTATCAAAGGTGTGGTTCCGGGAACGGAAGAGGAAGAGGAAAGACATGCTGATGACAACGGTCCTTTCTCTGCACTGGCATTCAAGATAATGGCAGACCCGTTTGTAGGAAAGCTGGCCTTCTTCAGAGTATACTCTGGTACACTCAAGTCAGGTTCCTATGTTTATAACTCAACTAAAGGCAAGAAAGAAAGAATCGGAAGAATTCTTCAGATGCATGCCAACAAGAGAGAGGAGATACAGGAAGTATACTCCGGCGACATCGCTGCCGCAGTAGGTCTTAAGGACACGACCACAGGTGATACCCTCTGTGACGAAAAGCATGAGATTATCCTGGAGTCCATGGACTTCCCTGAACCTGTAATCGAAATTGCCATTGAACCAAAGACCAAAGCCGGTCAGGAAAAGATGGGAATCGCTCTTGCCAAGCTGGCTGAAGAAGACCCGACTTTCAAGACTTACACCAACGAAGATACAGGACAGACCATAATAGCAGGTATGGGAGAACTCCACCTGGAGATTATCGTGGACAGACTGCTTCGTGAGTTCAAAGTGGAAGCTAACGTAGGTAAGCCGCAGGTTTCCTACAAAGAAACCATTACCGCCAACGCAGACGTGGATCACAAATACGCCAAGCAGTCAGGCGGCCGCGGTCAGTATGGTCATGTTAAAATCAGAATTTACCCTAGAGACCCGGGTGCAGGCTTTGAATTTAAGAACTCTATCGTAGGTGGTGCTATTCCTAAGGAATACATCCCGAAGATCGAAGAAGGAATCAGAGAAGCTATGGAAACAGGTCCTCTTGCAGGATATCAGGTTGTTGACGTTGGCGTTGAACTGTATGATGGTTCATACCACGAAGTCGACTCATCAGAAATGGCCTTCAAGATTGCTGCATCCATGGCATTCAGAGAAGCCGTAAAGAAAGCAAAACCTGTTCTCCTGGAACCTATCTTTAAGGTAGAAGTAACTGTTCCTGAAGAATATATGGGTGATGTAATCGGTGATATTTCTTCAAGAAGAGGAAGAATCGAGGGTACAGAAATGAACCTCGGTGCTGTAGCAGTAAGAGGTATGGTACCTCTGTCAGAAATGTTCGGATACGCAACTGACCTGAGATCAAAGACTCAGGGAAGAGGTGTATATGTAATGCAGATGGACCACTTCGAGAAGCTGCCTGATAACTTATTAGAAAAAATCAACAAATAATTTAACCTTTTTGGGAGGAAAATAAAATGGCAAAACAGAAGTTTGAAAGAACAAAACCGCATATCAACATCGGAACCATCGGCCACGTAGACCATGGTAAGACAACTCTGACAGCAGCAATCACCAAGACACTGAATCAGAGATACGGACTTGGCGAGAAGGTAGACTTCGACCAGATTGACAAGGCACCGGAAGAAAAGGAAAGAGGAATCACCATTTCCACAGCACACGTAGAATACGAAACACCAAACAGACACTACGCACACGTAGACTGCCCGGGCCACGCTGACTATGTAAAGAACATGATTACAGGAGCAGCACAGATGGACGGAGCAATCCTGGTAGTAGCAGCAACAGACGGACCAATGCCTCAGACAAGAGAGCATATACTGTTATCCCGTCAGGTAGGCGTACCATACATCATCGTATTCCTGAACAAGTGCGACATGGTAGATGACGAAGAACTGCTGGATCTGGTAGAGATGGAAGTAAGAGAACTTCTTGACGAATATGAATTCCCGGGAGATGACACACCGATCATCAGAGGATCCGCACTTGGAGCACTGGAAGATCCTGCAGGCCCATGGGGAGACAAGATTATAGAACTGTTCGAAGCAGTAGACAGCTACATTCCGGAACCGGAAAGAGACAATGACAAGCCGTTCCTGATGCCTGTAGAAGACGTATTCTCCATCACAGGAAGAGGAACAGTAGCAACAGGAAGAGTAGAAAGAGGCGTACTGGAAGTAGGAAACGAAGTAGAAATCGTAGGACTTACAGAAGAGAAGAGAAAAGTAGTAGTAACAGGCGTAGAAATGTTCAGAAAGCTGCTTGACAAGGCAGAGACAGGAGACAACATCGGAGCACTGTTAAGAGGCGTACAGAGAAATGAAATCGAAAGAGGACAGGTACTGTGCCAGCCGGGAACAATTCATCCGCACACAAAGTTCAAAGGAGAAGTATACGTACTGAAGAAAGAAGAAGGCGGAAGACACACCCCATTCTTTAACGGATACAGACCACAGTTCTATTTCAGAACAACAGACGTAACAGGCGATCTGAGATTACCGGAAGGAACAGAGATGTGCATGCCTGGAGATAACATCACAATGGAAATCGACCTGATCACACCGATAGCAATCGAAGAAGGACTGAGATTCGCAATCAGAGAAGGCGGAAGAACAGTAGGATCCGGAGTAGTAACAGAGATCATCGAATAATACAGAACGGATACTGAAGAAGGTATAAGGGGAGCCCTCGCAAGAGGGCTCTTTTGTTGTAAAAAGAGTACCCTTTGCCTTTCATGAAGCCCTGCGGC
>DCJK01000005.1 GCA_002320005.1 Firmicutes bacterium UBA1702 | reverse complement strand
CAATATATGCTGGGCTCGAACCCGTACCGTATTCAACGCTCTCCGGCGATATTTATGCAGGTAAATTTTCCATCGGTTGATTTAAACCCCACATTTTAGTAATATCCTCTTAGAATTATTACGTATGGGAGGAATAAGTATGGATCCAAAGAGATTGGGAAAATTTATAGCAGATCGCCGAAAAGAACTGGGACTGACACAGGCTCAGCTGTCCAAAAAGCTCTATGTAACTGATAAGGCAGTTTCAAGATGGGAAAGAGGTATCGGCCTGCCTGACATAAACAACATTGAAGCACTGGCCGCTGCATTGGATGTAAGTCTGCTGGAACTTATGCAGGCACAGCGCAATGATGCCTGCAACATTAGCGCAAATGAAGCCGAAATACTTCTGCTTGACACAATTCGACTTTCAAATACGCACAACAAGCCTATCAAATATATCGGAAATGTTGTTCTGATTGCTTTTTCTGTTATAGCGGTGATGACACTCTGCGTCCTTATCTCAGATTGGAAAATTGCAATTTTTTCGGCAGGAAGCATAATAGCAGGGCTCATCGCCTTAAGCATACCTATATGGCACATAACCATCAGACAGTCGTCCGGAACGGCAGTCTCTGCAATATCAAGTCTGGGATTTGCGCTGCTTTCTCTCACGATTCAATTCATCGATATTGCAGACGAATTACATACTCATGACATTACAGCCATTGAAGACACCATAGACGGACTGATCATAGTAGTACTTGTCTTTACCGGCGTGACACTGATACTTAATTTTATCATGTCAGTCTTTCCAACGAGAAAACGACCTTTTCTGAAATCCTGAGATTCATCAGCTGTAAGCCTGAGCCGGCGGTTAAACGTCTGCCCTCTTGTAATCTATGCCGGCTTTCATGGCCTGACTCCGCAGCAGTCTTACAGGAAGTCTGTATAGTTTTCCGTCCTTGACGAAATTGCTTCCACACTGTCTGAATTCAAAAGATACATTTTTTCTCATGCATTGCTCTCTTATATCCAATACCCAGGAATAATCCATTATCCTTGCATTCCTGTCTGATTCACCGCCTGCAACCACCAGTTCCACATCATCAAGATACTTTTCGATGTCCATTTTTTCCAGAAGAGGCTGGGCAGTTATGCATTTATGAGCAATTGGAAGCTTTGAAAAAAGAGATAGTTTCCTGTCCGCGTTAACCTGATTTTCCACTGTACAGCATACGATTACATTTTCATAACCTTTCCCCCAGTTGTCAGGAACGCATTCCATAAAACGTTCTATTCTCTTTGTAAGAAACAGAAAGAGGCAATCCCTTCTTTCATGAATCATTTTCCAGGCCTCGTTACGCCATTCATCAGCTTCTTCAATGAGAAAATCACTGTAAAAGCATAAATAAACAAGACCCGGTTTCATTTTATATTCTCCGGATTTCAACCTGTTTACAGGCTTATAAAAGCTGTCTGTTTTTGTTATTATCTCTGTGTTTATCCCTCTTTTGGCGTCGCCCTTATGAACGTAACAATGCAGGCATCCTTCACTGCATTTTCTGCAGCCGCGCCATGGATTCCATATAGCCATATGTATATCTCACTTTATTTATCATTCACCTTGAATTCCAGTATGTCAGGTCTGGAATAATGACCGCAAGGATCAAACTCCATTCTGCTGGCAGGCACCATCTGCATATCAAGATCTGCATATATTATTTCTTCCCTGCCCCATACCGGCTCTGTCACATAATGACCCTTAGGGTCCACAATGCAGCTTCCGCCTCTGCAGACCATTTCAGGCAGTTCATCTACAAAGCGGCGTTCTCTTAAATCAGCCGGATAGTCATCTCTGTGAAAAACCATGTCAGCATTTATAAAGAAGCATCTTCCTTCTATGGCAATATGGCGGATTGTGTCCTGCCACTCCGGATTATCATTGGTATTGGGCTCTATATATATGGTCACACCTTTTTCATATAGAGCTACTCGTGCCAAAGGCATATAGCTTTCCCAGCATATAAGCACTCCCATAGGACCCCATGGCGATTCCGTAACAGGAAAATAGTTTTCTTTTGTGTGACAATCTCCCCATATTGTCCTCTCCGAGCCTGTAGGTTTTATTTTTCTGTGAAGCGCGTCTATTGTTCCGTCCGGCCTGAAAACAATGTTTGAATTGTAAAGGGTTCCGCTGATGGGATCGCGTTCTGAAACACCCACGGAAACATATGCACCGCACCGGCGGCAGGCTTCTCCGATCACATCGGTTTCCTGCCCCGGTACCAGAATGGAATTGTCATAATATCTCTTATAATCTTCCCTTCCGGCCTCGTCTCTCTTTCCTATTGAAAATCCAAGGTGCATTCCCAGCGGATATCCCGGAATAAAAAGCTCCGGAAAAACAATAAGGTCGGGATTTTTTTCAGCGGCCTTTTCAATAAGCTCAACGGTTTTTTCAACTCCTTGCTTTTTATTAAACATTACAGGGGTGGCCTGTACAACGGCAACACGTACTTTATCTGCCAAATCTCTCATATGCATGTCTCCTTGTATCAAATATCCAAATATTTTGCATAAAGTATATCATAAAACATGCAGAAATTCCACAGGTTATATCTCCATATCTTTCGATGCATGAACATAATAACAGCCCGTTAAAGTCACTGCTTCTCATGGTACTTGAATCAGCTTGGATTCTGTAATATACTCTGGGTAACAAAGGGAAGAGAGGAAAAGAAATTGAACGACATCACAATAAGAACCGCATCGGAAAAGGATGCAGCATCGCTTCTTGAAATCTATGCATATTATGTCAGCAATACTGCCGTTACCTTTGAATATGATGTGCCATCTCAGGAAGACTTTAGAGACAGGATTGCATGTACACTGAATAAATATCCCTATCTTGTGGCGGAAATTGATGGTGAAATAGTCGGGTATGCTTACGCCGGCTCATTTAATTCCAGAGCTGCCTATGAGCATTCCGCCGAGGTTTCGGTGTATGTCCGCCGTGACAGGAAAAAACAAGGCATAGGCAAGGCTCTTTATGATTCTCTGGAAAAAGTTCTTTCCATGCAGAACATTTTTAATATAAATGCATGCATCGCCTTTCCTGACGATGAGGACGAATTCCTTACAAAAGACAGCTTTCTGTTCCACAGACACATGGGATTCAGGCTGATTGGAAAGTTCAGCAAATGCGGCCTGAAATTCGGACGCTGGTACAACATGGTATGGATGGAAAAGATTATCGGTTCTCACGATGATAATCCTCCTGCTGTAAAATCTTTCAGAGAAATCAGGGAGAAACTTTATGATTAGTCATCCGTTTCCGCCTCTTTATGATGAAAAATCACGTATACTTATACTGGGATCCTTTCCATCTGTAAAATCCAGGGAGAAGAACTTTTTTTACGGTCATCCTCAAAACCGTTTCTGGAAAGTTACTTCTGCCGTATTTGGTGCTCCTCTCCCCTTAAGCATTGATGATAAAAAAGCATTTCTCCATGATAACGGAATTGCTTTGTGGGATGTGATTGCATGCTGTGACATCAACGGAAGCTCAGATAGCTCAATAAAAAATGTCATACCAAATGACCTGTCTCAGATTATCACTTCCGCCGACATAAGGGGCATATTTGTCAATGGCAGAACCGCTGAGAAATACTACAAAAAATATGCTTTGAAGGCCACGGGAGTTGAAGCCATATGCCTTCCCTCCACATCTCCGGCCAACGCAGCATACTCGCTGGACGATCTCATAAGAGTCTGGAGTGTGATCGCTCAAATTTAAGATACATAAATATGAAAAAGAGGCCTTTTGAGACCCTTTATAGATAAAAGCGACCTTTACAGGCCGCTTTCAATTTAAAACACTTTTATATATTCTTCTCTTTCAGCTCCCACGGAAACATACTGTACAGGACAGCCGGCAGCCTTTTCAATAAACTTGATATATTCCACAGCGGCTTCAGGCAGTTCCTGCATGGTTCTGCATCCGGAAATATCACAGTTCCAGCCTTTCATATATTCGTACACCGGCTTTGCTTTCTTCAGTTCCTCCCCCACAGGGAAAGCTTTTGTCATAACACCATCTATTTCATAGCCGGTGCACACCGGGATTTTATCCATGTATGAAAGCACATCCAGCTTTGTAAGAGCCAGAGATGTGCATCCCTGCATAAGAGTTCCGTAAGCAGAAGCCACCACGTCAAAACCTCCTACCCTTCGCGGTCTTCCTGTTGCCGCACCGTATTCGCCTCCCGCTTCTCTCAATCTGTCACCTTCTTCGCCAAAGAGCTCGCACACAAACGGGCCTTCTCCTACACAGCTGGAGTATGCCTTGATAATTCCTATGCTGTTATTCAGCTTTAGATTTGGAACTCCTGCTCCGATAGGCGCATAAGCTGCTATTGTCGATGATGAAGAGGTATACGGATATATGCCATAATCGATGTCTCTGAGTGCTCCCAGCTGTGCTTCAAAAAGGATCTTTTTCCCCGCCTTTTCACAACTGTTGAGAAATTCAGTGGTGTTACATATATATGGTCTGAAAGGCATCGCATAAGTTTCAATCCAGCGGTACATTTCGTCTGCATCTATTGCCTTATGACCATATCCGCCCTGTATAGTAAGATTTTTCCATTCCACTATGTCTGAAATTTTCTCTTTTAAAGCCTCCGGATGAGCCAGGTCTCCCATTCTGATAGTTTTTTTCATATATTTATCAGCATATACCGGAGCTATTCCCCGCCTTGTGGAACCGAACTTCTTATCTGAAAGCCTGTCTTCCTCCAGACAGTCCTGCAGCTTGTGATAAGGCATGCATATGGTCGCCCTGTCGCTTATTTTAAGATGGCGTGAAGTGATTTCGATTCCCGCCTTTCTTAAAGTTTCAACTTCATTAAAAAGATGTTCGGCATCTATGACCATTCCGGGTCCCATTACATTGGCCACTTCGTCTCGTAATATTCCTGAAGGCAGCAGGTTTAGAATGAATCTGCCCCTTTCATTTACCACCGTGTGTCCGGCATTATTTCCTCCCTGATAACGGCACACTATGTCATATTCTCCGGAAAGGAGGTCTACCATTCTGCCCTTTCCTTCGTCTCCCCAGTTGATTCCCACTACAGCAGTTAACATTATCATCGCCTCCTATACGTTTATCTGAGCTTCTGCACCCAAAAAATCACTGTTTTTTTTCAATACCGGTTTTATGTTATTTTCAATGAACTCTTCTGCCTGCTGCGGAGCAAGCCCCACAAAATTATTTATATCCATAATTTTATTCAATTCATGCTCTGTCAAATCAAATCTTTTATCATTGAGGATTCTTTCAAGTAAATCGTTATCGCATCCTTCCAGCTTGATTCTTTTGGTCACCTCTACAGAAATTTCTCTTACAGCTTCATGGAGTTCCTGTCTGTCTCCGCCTTTCCTTGTGCAGTACATTATTATATTTTCGGTCGCCATGAATGGCAGTTCTTCATTCAGATGCTTTCTGGTAACATAAGGATATATTGTTCCGCCGGAAATAATATTCATATATAAATTGAGAATTCCGTCTGTCGCAAGGAATCCTTCCGGAATACTTATTCTCTTGTTTGCAGAGTCATCCAGGCTGCGCTCCAGCCACTGAGTCGCTGCGGTTATGGCAGGGTTAAGGCTGTCGGTCATCACATATCTTGCCAGTGCGCATATTCTTTCGCTTCTCATGGGATTTCTTTTGTATGCCATAGCAGAAGATCCTATCTGACCGGACTCAAAAGGTTCATCAAATTCTTTAAGGTGTGACAGCAGCCTTATGTCATTGGCAAACTTGCTTGCACTCTGAGCAATGCCTGAAAGAACGGACATCACAAAGTAATCCGTTTTTCTGGAATATGTCTGTCCCGAAACCGATACACATGCTTCAAATCCCATTTTTTTGGCTATAAGCTTTTCGAGTTTTTTTACTTTTTCTCCATCTCCCTCAAAAAGCTCAAGGAAGCTGGCTCCTGTACCTGTTGTTCCCTTGCACCCCAGAAGTTTAAGTGAATCCAGTACAAAATCCAGATGTTCCAGATCCATAATCAGATCCTGAGCCCACAAGCATGCTCTCTTGCCCACAGTAGTAGGCTGAGCTGCCTGAAAATGTGTAAACGCAAGTGTAGGTACATCTTTATACTTTTCGGCAAAATCACCTATGACGGCAATAGTGCTTACCAACAGAGTTTTTATCCTAAGCATCGCTTCTTTCATAAGTATTATGTCGGTATTGTCGCCTACATAGCATGAGGTTGCTCCCAGATGTATTACGGGCTTGGCCAAAGGGCACGCTTCTCCATAGGTATGAACATGAGCCATGACATCATGCCTGAATCTGGATTCATATTCTGCGGCTCTGTCATAGTCGATATCATATATATGTTCCTTCATCTGAGCGATCTGACTGTCTGTTATATCCAGGCCCAGTTCTTTCTCGCTCTCTGCCAGAGCTACCCACAGTTTACGCCATGTAGAAAACTTGTTGTCAGCGGAAAATATTTTTTTCATTTCCTCTCCGGCATATCTGGTACATAAAGGATTTTCGTAAACACCGTTCATATCTGCTTCCTCCTTTGAAAGATTATATTATAGACTTGCTGTGCCTCTTTGTCAATATTTTCAGAAAATTTAGAAAAGTAACCATGAGAATGATTATCCAGAGCATGCATTGCGTTTTGTCAGACGTGTCAGGTGTTTCTGCAGGAATGACCTCATTGGCAATTTCAAGCTTTTTCTCTCTGTTTTCTTTTGAAAGAATTACTTGGTGCACGGATTCATCTTTCCTGTATCCTTCGCAGGCCTTAAACTCTCTTATATAATAAGTTCCCTCCGGCAGATTTTCAAAAGAAAGTTTCCCCTCTGAATCCGTGTATCCCCGTGAAATTTCTTTACCTTTGTCATTGCACAAGGAAAATCCTGTATTTTCCAGTAATTCACCGCTGTCCTTGTCCATCTTTATTATGTCAATGCGACATTTAGTATAAAGATTGGAAATAGCTTTGCCGTCGTTTATCATTATGTCTACATATTCACTTCCGGTTTTGTCATCACCTACAGTGAATTCGTACTTTTTCTCTGAAATAACATAATGTTCATCAGTAGATGTCTCTTTGATATAGTATCTTCCGGCATCCAGTCTGCCTATATACACACCTGTTCCTTCAGAGTCTGTTTCTATAATTGCCATAGGTAATTGTATACGGTCATTCAACTGGCCGGAAATGCCCTCTGAACCATCTGCTTTATATAATCCGAACCTGACGTTTTTCACAAGATCATCTTGCAATTCCCCGTAAGGATCCTTCTCCATCATCTTTTTAATGTGAATTCTTATTTCTTGCTGTCTGTTTTTAAAACATATATAAGCGGTTTCTCCCTGCTTAACTGTCACTTCCTGTGCCTCCTGTTTTACATATCCGGCAGGAAGGACTTCATTTATCACATATTCCCCGGCGTCAAGATTTTCTATCAGCGCATTGCCTTCTTCATCTGTAACTGCAGTATCAGAAAAAACGCCGTCTTTGCTTCTTATCTCAAATGCTATGCCGGATACATTATCATGATCGTCCTCTTTGATTATCTTTACTTTTCCCTTTAACTCCACAACAAATTCAAAGCTCAGCGGAACCGGCACAGTTTTTCCGAAGGCTTTCAGGTTCTGTATGCTGGAACTTGAATATACATAATTCACCGGTGAATCTGAACTGTATTTTTCTGCTCCTGCGTCTTTCAGCCCGGCTGATGACATAATCACATTCTCATCGCTGCACATGAGGTCTGCACTTACCTTCAGTTCATTGCTCTTTGCTTCATGAAATACATTTATACCTTTCTCCGAGTATTCAAATGCGTTGTAATCACACAACACGCCTTTTGTATCGCTGATTGTTATGCTCTCACCTGCTTTTATGTTAATTTTTTCATCACAAAAGGAAGGTTTTTCCGGCCATGAAGTAATTTTACGGCTTATAGACGATTTCCATGACAAATACTCTTCGTTAAGTTTTTCATCTGTAAAATATGAGTATGGTCTTCCCTTCGTATCTGTTCCGGTGCTTTCATTGTATGCTGCAGGTATGCTCTGCCATATGTACATTGCGGTGAAGGCATAGTCTTTCAGCGTCGGTTCCTCAAGATTATAATAGCCAAGATAGGCTATTTTATTTTGCAGCGAATCATCTTTCACGACAGAGGAAATATCATATTCAACATTTATTTTTCCTCCCTCCGGTGGCATAGGTTTTTTGTTTATGTCCCAGATCCCGTATCCCGGCTGCGTGCAGAAAACAGCTTTTCCGCCAATCCACAGGCTCATCAGGTCATGAACATATACCTCATCTGTATCTTTGCATGTCTGCATTACATTGTATTGTGTGGGAAGCCCGGTGAGGCTGAATGTTGCCGCCAAAGCCGTAGCCGACATCGCCGCTGCTATCAGAATAATCGTAAGCGTTATAACAATTTTTCGCGTTTTATTTTTCATATTCTTCTCCTCATTGCAATATAAAAGAGACCCCCTGCGGAGTCTCCTGTTTTAAATTCTTACAATATTATTTTTATCTTATTTTTAATTTTCATGCTGTCCGGCGTGCACACGCATTGATATGCTAAAGGAATTACACCGTTTTTTTCTGCCCTGCGCAATGCATCGCCGAAAGCCCTGTGCCCTGCATCGTTGGGTCTGAAGCATTTAATGCCATCCATCTGAATCACAAATATAACAAAGGCAAGATACCCGCATCTGACGGTTTCTGAAAGTTCTTCAAGATGCCTGATGCCCCTTTCGGTAGGTGCATCGGGAAACATTGCTTCTCCGTTATTTTCCAATGTGACTCCTTTTACTTCAATAAAAGCCTTACTGCCTCGGTCGTCCTCAACATAAAAGTCCAGCCTTGACTTTCCTACTGCTGACTCAGGCTTCACCAGAGTAAGATCGCTCATGCCCGGCAGATCAAGTTCCCCATTTTCAAGGCTCGCTTTTATCACCTTATTTGGAGCCTGAGAATCCATGTTGACCATAAGTGTTCCTCTTGAGGTGTTTTTTTCAACTCCTATCAGCGAATATCTGTGTTTTCTTTCTCCCATTCTGCCGATAAAGTCTTCAAGGTATATCTTTGCTCCCGGCACAAGAAGTTCTCTGCATCTTCCTGTGTTTTTTACATGGGCAAAAGTCATTATACCTTCCACCTCCACCGCAGCAATGAATCTGTTGGGTCTCTCTATGAATTTTCCTTCGATAACTTTTTCGTATTTCATATAAAAATAGTACCAAACTTTAATGACAATTGGTAGTTTTTTTTGTATAATAATTAAGTCGTAAAAAAAGAGAAGGGGATTTATCATGAGAGCACCAGATCCGGTTGCATTCAGCATTTTCGGTATAGATATAATGTGGTACGGTCTTCTTATAGGACTGGGATTTCTACTGGCCATAACAATATCATATTATCGCGCACCTAAATATAATATAGATCGGGACTTTATACTTACCCTCACCATATGGATAATCCCGTCTGCCATTGTGGGCGCACGGCTGTATTATGTCATCTTCAGCTGGGATAAGTATGCCGGAAACCTTTCTGAAATTTTTAATATAAGAAACGGCGGTCTGGCTGTTCACGGCGGTCTGATTTTATGTTTTATCATCGGATATTTTCTCTGCAGAAAAAATAATGTCAGCTTCCTTAACGCAGCTGACCTTATTGCTCCTGTAATTGCTCTGGCCCAGGCCATAGGCCGGTGGGGCAATTTTTTCAACGAAGAGGCTCACGGTGGTCCTACGAATCTCCCATGGGCACAAATCGTAGACGGAGTGGGATATCACCCTACTTTCCTCTATGAATCAATCTGGTGTTTCATGCTATTCATACTTTTAATGTTCTTTTCACGACGTCGTGAATTTAACGGCCAGATAATTTGCCTTTACGGCATTCTTTATTCTGTAGAAAGATTTTTCGTAGAAGGCCTCAGAACTGACAGTCTGATGATTGGCCCCCTGCGACAGGCGCAGGTGATAAGCCTTGTCACTATAATATGCTGCCTTACTATTTACATCGTGTTGAAAAAAAGGCATCTGACACAAAACCAATTATCCAAAGGAGATAGCAAATGAGATTAGGTATCGTAGGCCTGCCTAATGTAGGCAAAAGCACTTTATTTAACGCAATCACAAAAGCCGGCGCTGAAGCGGCTAACTACCCTTTCTGCACCATCGAACCCAACGTGGGTGTTGTGACGGTTCCCGATGAAAGACTTAAAGTGCTCCACGACATGTACAATTCCAAAAAAACTATATATACAACCATTGAATTCTGCGATATCGCAGGACTGGTTAAAGGCGCCTCAAAAGGCGAAGGTTTAGGCAACAAATTTCTGGGACATATCCGCGAAGTAGATGCCATAGTACATGTTGTAAGATGTTTTGAGAACCCCAACATTGTACATGTGGACGGCAAAATCAATCCCGCCTCCGATATTGAAACCATCAACACCGAGTTGCTTCTTTCTGATATGGAAATCCTGGAACGGCGTATACAGCGTGTATCCAAAGCAGCCAAAGCAGACAAAAAAATGCAACCCGAGCTGGATCTCCTCAACAGGATTTATCAGTGGCTGGGTGAAGGGAAAAACGCCCGTGCTATGGAGCTGGATGACGAAGAAGCAGAATTTGTCAAAACCCTTGACCTGCTTTCATACAAGCCCATAATATACGTAGCCAATGTATCCGATGAAGATGTGGTTTCCGGTGACAATGAGTATGTCCGCCAGGTTCGCGATATCGCCACGCAGGAAAATGCACAAGTTACAGTTATATGCGCAGAAATAGAGGCCGAAGTGGCAGAACTTGATGATGATGAACGCAGTCTGTTCCTTCAGGAACTGGGAATAGAAGAGTCAGGTCTTGACAAACTGATAAAAGCGTCTTATGCTCTTCTCGATCTCATATCTTTCCTGACTGCCGGAGAACCGGAAGTCAGAGCATGGACAATAAAACGAGGAACCAAGGCTCCTGCCGCTGCCGGCAAAATTCATACAGATTTTGAAAAGGGCTTTATCCGCGCCGAAACCATAGCTTACGATAAACTTATCGAATGCGGCGGCAACCTTGCTACTGCCAAAGAAAAAGGCCTTATCCGCTCGGAAGGGAAAGAATACGTTGTTAAAGACGGTGATGTAATGCACTTTCTCTTCAATGTATAATCAATGTCAGACAAAATATGCATATAAGAAAAAGATGCGGGATTCAGACGTTCTCCGCATCTTTTTTTCTGCATTGCTGAGCTGCATCAACCAGCTGAGCATTCTCTTCATCAGTAAGCTTCATAGCACAACTTATTCGTGCAATGGTATCATCGTCAAACACGAAATTATCTTCTGTACACAGCCGTGTAAAGTCAGATTTTCCGATTCCTAACTGGGAAAAAGATACCTCACCACTGCTTATTTTTCTGTCATAAAGCCTGAAAAACAGCTTTTTAAATGTCAATTCCGGCATGTATTCATTCTCCTGTATATCATTCCCAAACCGAAAGTCTCAATGGATATCAGCACAACTATGAATATTCCACAATGCATAAAGAATTCCTCAGGCAAAATCGTTATCACCGGATCCGTATGCGGGTCAAACAGCCAGTAATCGTTGTCAAAAAATATTTTATGCATTGTTTCAAAGGCCCATTCCCAGTCAATGGTCATAGCAAGTCCTGCAACACCTGCCGCAACAATAGTCAGGATAACCGTATATTTTATCCACAGGGTATGATGCCTCCAGCGCCAGACCCATAGAGCTATCAAAATAATTCCTGCAGCCGCAATAAGCTGCATTGCAGAGAATATATCCTTCACCTCAGCAAAATGAATTCTGCCTTCTTCAGACATTGGAAGTGTCGGAAAAACAAGTTCAGACTCTCCTCCGGGCAAATTATAATTTATCAGTGTGTCATAATTCAGTCTGCATGCTTCTGCCGATATGCCCGACTTCTGCGGAATATCCAGTTTTTCAATATCGAAATAATAGATAGGTCGTGTCAGAACCGTTACAATAACTGCAATTGATATAATTACAGCAACTGCTGCCGGCGCGGCTGCCATATTTGCAGCCCTATACATCAAATTATTTTTCACTGTTTCTTACTACTGAACCTCTCTAAGGCAGCAGCGATCTGCCAGCGCTGTTCCGATGGCGGTTCCGTATTCTCCGTCTTCCGGTATAATAAAGCTAATGTCCGGATACATGGTTTTTATCATGGCACATACGCTTTCACACTCAGGAAAATTGGTGAGATTACCAATGAGAACAAAATCGCGTATATCTGTGCCATTGGAAATAAGTACTGCAGTCTGACATATGGTTTCAATTACCATATGCACAATTCCTGCTGCCTTGTCCTCACAATTTGCCCGTGATGACGCTTTTCCGAAATTAGATGCTGTTATTTCAAGATCCAGCCCCGGAAGAGGATTCTTTGAAATATCTCCTATCCGCAAATCTATGTTTCCTACTTTTCCGGCTGCGGCCATCTCCTGTATCTTTCTGAAGTCATTGGTATTAAGCATAAGCTTGGATAATCCTGTTATGGTTCCTCCGCCAATCCCTATGCCTCCCAGATGTCTTGGGATATTGTTCTTCACTTCAACAAAAGACGTTCCGGTTCCCATGCTTACCACCATGAACTCGCTTTTGTTCCCCGCAAAATATCTGCCGCCTACTCCATTAGCAGAAAATTCATCCACTCTGTAAGTAGGCAGGCCATATATCTTCTGGTTTATCTCGCTGCTTCCTACTCCGGTAAGATTTACCTGCTGTATATCTTCAAGCTGAAGCCCGTTATCATAAAGAAACTTTCCGAAAGCACCAAACAGAGATGCCACCGCATTGTCAGCTGATATCTGAACAGGAACCAGCATATTATCGTTCTTAAATCCTGCTATCTTGGTGGTGCTGCCGCCAATGTCTATTCCTACCACAATATCCATTGATTTGTCTTCCTTTCTGTGGAATTTCAACAATATTCTGAATCATTGCCGTTTTTTTAACAAATAACGGAGTCATTATACCACATAGCAGGCGGATTGTTAAGCATTATTTAGAAGTTTTTCCCTCTGCGCTTTTTCTCTGGAAATACTTTATCACTTCAACAATAGGAATTATCATGAAAGCAAAGCCAAGTGCAACGGAATATTCAAAAATGCTTATATGTTCAAATTCAAATGCCTCTCTGAGGAAAGGAACATATATAACCAGCGTAGTGCATGCAAGGCTGGCAAGTCCTGCCCACGTGAGAGCAGCGTTTACGGATTTTATACCAAAAATGCTTCCTCTCTGCGATCTCATGTTGAAGCTATGGAATATTTCAGCCATGGACAATGTCAGGAAAGCCATAGTTGTTCCGTCAGGGCTTGTAGCTATTTCCCATACTCCGGCTTCTATATAATGACCCACAAAGTATGCCGCAAGAGTAAGGAATGAGAGTACAACTCCCTGATATATCATATCTACACCAAGTCCTCCGGCGAATACACCTTCTCCTGTTTTTCGCGGACTGCGGTTCATTATATCTGCTTCAGGTTTTTCAACGCCGAGTGCCAGTGCAGGGAAACAGTCAGTTACAAGATTTATCCAGAGCAGATGTACCGGCTGCAGAATTGTGAAACCCAGCATGGTTGCCATAAAGATGCTGATTACTTCACTTATATTAGACGCCAGAAGGAACTGTATAGCTTTTCTTATGTTGTCATATATCCTTCTGCCCTCTGCGACAGCGCCTACGATTGTTGCAAAATTATCATCTGCCAGAACCATATCAGCAACATTTTTAGTGACGTCTGTCCCGGTTATTCCCATACCGACACCGATATCAGCCGATTTGATGCTTGGTGCATCATTTACACCGTCACCGGTCATAGCCGTAACAAAGCCTTTCTTCTTCCACATGTTTACGATGCGTACCTTGTGCTCAGGCTGCACTCTCGCATAAACTCCGATATTTTCGATTTCACGCTGAAAAGTTTCGTCATCCATATCGTCCAGCATGGCTCCCGTAATGGCTTTTCTGTTTCCGTCAAGAATTCCAAGTTCTCTGCCTATTGCAGCAGCTGTATCCACATGATCACCGGTAATCATTACCGGAGTTATTCCGGCGCTGTTGCATTCTTCAATTGCAGCCTTCACCTCAGGTCTCACCGGATCTATCATTCCCACCAAGCCTATAAAGCATAGTTCTTTTTCTGATGCTGACGGCGATACGGTTTCCGGAAGTTTATCATAAGTCGCCATGGATGCCATAAGAACCCTAAGCGCCTTATCAGCCATCGATTTGTTTGCAGCAAGAATTTTTTCCCTATCTTCATGGGTAATAGGTCTTGCCGTACCGTTTTCCAGTATCGAAGTACATTTCTTAAGAACTTCATCCGGAGCTCCCTTAGTGAACTGAATCACCTTTCCGGTCTCTTTCTCCAGATGCAATGTACTCATCATCTTTCTGCCGCTGTCAAAAGGTACCTCCTCAATTCTCGGCATACTTTCTTCCACGGTTTTCTTATCTATTCCCAGCTTTGCAGCATAGTTTACCAAGGCACACTCGGTAGGCTCACCGCTTGCAGTCTCTTCTCCCGGTTCAATGGCCGCATCGCAGCACAAAGCCATGGCTTTTGCAAGAAGCTTTTCATCTTCCCCGTAATGCTCCACAACGGTCATTTTATTTTGAGTAAGCGTTCCTGTCTTGTCTGAACATATAATCTGCGCACAGCCAAGGGTCTCCACAGCCGTAAGCTTTCTTATTATTGCATTTCGCTTGCTCATGTTTGTCACGCCTATGGAAAGAACTATGGTCACTACAGCTGCCAGTCCCTCCGGTATTGCCGCTACAGCAAGACTTACGGCTATCATGAATACATCAAGAACAACTTCACCATTGATAGCGTCTGCTCTTAAAAGGCTTACTCCGAATATAACAGCACATATAACAAGCACCAGCACCGTAAGTACTTTGCTCAGCTGCGCAAGCTTTACCTGCAGAGGTGTCTTCCCGTCTTTGGCCTGTGCCAGGGCATCAGCGATTTTTCCCATTTCGGTTTTCATACCTGTATCGCATACCACAGCCATTCCGCGGCCGTAGACTACAGTACTGCCCATATATACCATATTTCTTCTGTCGCCGAGAGGTACATCCTTCTGACCTTCAAGATCAAGAGCCTCATCAGTCTTTTCTGCCGGTACGCTCTCTCCGGTAAGCGCAGCTTCTTCTACTTTCATGCTTGCGCACTGAATAATTCTGCCGTCAGCCGGTACAGCGTCCCCTGCCTCCAGCACTATTATGTCCCCAGGTACCAGTTCTTCGCTTTTAACTACCGTTATTTTTCCGTCTCTGTATACCTTGCTGGTAGCAGCAGCCATTTCCTGAAGAGCTTCAATAGCTTTCTCTGCTTTATTCTCCTGATACACTCCCAGAACAGCGTTTATTATTACAACCGCCATTATTATAATCACGTCCGTAAAGCTTTCATTGGAATAAAAAGATGTTATTCCGGAAATTAAAGCCGCAGCAATCAGAATGATGATCATGGGATCTGCAAACTGAAGCATGAATTTTTTAAACAGAGAATCCTTCGGTGGCTCCTCAAGCTTGTTCTTTCCGTTCTGTTCAAGTCTTACAGCTGCCTCTTCTGAGGACAAGCCTTCTGCAGATGTCCGTTGTTTCTTTAAAACGTCCTCTGCCGAGTTAAGATAATATTGCATTCTCTTCTTCCTTTCCGGTTCAAGTCAACAAAAAAGACTCTTACCATATAAACATAGAATATACGATAAAAGTCTTACTATTTAAGATATCGGCGGATTAAATATATTTTAATCGTATTGACGCTGGATATCACATCTTGCGATGCCAGTTACTCCCTTTTATTCGAAACATTCTACAATATATGCTCAATCTTGTCAAGACTGTCACATTACTTTTTTTCCCCTGTTTAACGCATCAGATACATAAATTGAATCTGAAAAGAATTCAGCATAGACATAAGTATAACAATGCTCATGGTTATAATCAGATTTTTCAATTCACATTTCCTTTCACTATATATTCCGTCATGTTTTCTTCACTGCTTATCCCCAGAAACTCACCGCATGCAATTATTCCCCTTATAGGAGCTCTTACTTCATATCTGCCACTTTCCTCCATTACCTTTACTTCTGCTTGATCACACCCCAGACATTGTGCCAGCTGGCAGGCCAGCAGTTCCTTTTCCGGCGCCTCTGTTCTTCCCTTTTCTGTCAGAATTCCGATATAACGATCTACCGCCCTGTCAGAGGCAAGAATTTTTCCTGTAAGAACCTGATTGCATGAAAACTGCAGTACAAATACCATGAGAATTGCTATAGCTGCTATTGTAGTTATCATGTCCTTCATATTTCTACATCTCCCATCTGTAGTTTTCAACTGTTTTCATCATCACATCCCGTGAAATATTTTTTAGGCTATTTTCTCCGTCACCCACCATCATATTGAAAATAAATACCCCAAGAACAATCGTCCCCATTATGATAATTAAATTTTTCATATTCAACCCCCGGCAACACCGGAGAAGTCTAGAGAAGAGCTTATTACCCCGGTTCCTCTCTCCATAACATCTTCTGCTGCACTTTTCAGAGAATTGCCTTCACCGAGAATCAGTGTGTTTACAATTATTACTCCAAGTAGAACAGTTCCTATTATGATTATAAGATTTTTCATTTTTCCCTCCCTATATAAACATGTTATTCAGCATAGTCAGCGCATCCATAAAAACCACCACAACTACAAAATTTATAAGTAATGCAAATATCGATATCGCTGCCATTGATGTAATTATAATGCTGTTTCGCTGATTTCTTTTTACAGCCTGTGTCGCTCTGCTTTCTGTCATTGATTCCTGAAATATGCTCATCTGTTCTGTCAGTTCTGCCGGATTGAGTTTGTCGAGTTTTGAAAGAATTATCCCGAAATTCCTTGCTGCCCGGGTTCCGATGAATTCTGAAGGTACCGCAAAAGCTTCTGCATCTTTTCCGCTTCTATATAGGGAAAGCATTCTGCTATACATCAACTTAAGCAGACTGCTGTTTTCCATCAGATTTTCGTAAATGTAATCGGCAGAAAGAGGCGTCTCTCTCCTTACAATAGACATATTTTTCAAAATTACACTTCCGGCATATAATTCCCTGTCCAGCGCATCTCTGTTTCTTCTTATGGTCACTTTTCCGGCATATTTTCTTATTTTCTCTATCGCAGCAGCAGTTGTCACAGGCATAAAGCGTCTTAATTCATTTTCATATGCCAATTGTATTCCCATCCACATTAACACTGCAAATACAATCATAATTATTCTTTCTTCCATCTTCTTTTTTTCTCCTAAAGATCCAGTTTACTTTTGGTCAGAAATTCTTTAATCACGAGAGCTGCTGCATATGTCAGCACCGACACTGTGAACCAAGCCAGGCCTGCTTCGGTTCCAAATTGAAACTTTACAAATTCACCGGTGGTAAGTCCGAAATATTTAATTCCACCTATCACCGTAAGAAGATAGCATATTGGAGCCATGTATTTCAGAATCAGAACAGACTCATTATTATCTCTCCTGGCATATTCTTCTATTTTTTCTGCTTTCGCCACTGTCTGCAGCAGATCTTCCATTGCCGCAGTGACCTTTATTCCTGAAGATAATGCAAAAAACATATTATCTGCCAATATTGATGCCCATGATGTTCCTATGGAAAATTTAAAGTCCTCCAGTAGTTTCCTGATTTCCCCGCTGCTCCCGGCTCTGTTGAGGCCTTTTGATAAATTAAAAAGAAGCCTCTTGCAGTTTGGGGCTTCTTCTATGGTCATCGCGGTTATTTCAACGGCCTGCTGCATATTGAAATAATTTATTTTGTAATTGTCAATCAGCTCAGATAAAAGAATTTTTCCTTCTTTCGAGTTCTTCACTCTCATTTTCTTAAGCCTGCCTGCCAGCAGTATCGCCGGCATTGCTCCAAGGAAGGCGCACACAGCCATTATCAGAGCCGGCTCAAGTTTTTCTCTCATTATTGCGAAAAACACTGCTGGTCCCGCTGCAGATATTGTCCAGAAAACGGCCAGTGCCCTTTTGCTCCCGGAATCCATAGTTATCTGCAGCAAATGAATTATTTCTTCATTTAATCCTTCCGGAACTGTTTCACGATTCCTTTCCTCCGCTTTTCGTGGCATCTCCCTTATCCACCTCACTGCGCCTTGCACTGCTCTGCCCGTTATAATACTTATTTCCGGCATGTACATCACCA
The DNA here is from genome assembly GCA_002320005.1 of Firmicutes bacterium UBA1702. Classification (GTDB taxonomy): domain Bacteria; phylum Bacillota; class Clostridia; order Peptostreptococcales; family Anaerovoracaceae; genus Fimisoma. The sequence goes on along the minus strand of DCJK01000005.1, from coordinate 14,177 downwards.
TCACTCCCAGAGCAAAAATAAGTACAAGAATAATTTCAACGGTCAAACTTTTCATCACCTCTCTTTACACCGTAATATCTTGGATAAATCACGGTGTTCTCGGCAATGGGGCTCCTTTTTTCAAGCATACCCAGCATTTCATTCATTCTCTTAAATTCTTCCGGTTGTAAGCTGCCCATTTTTTTCTTATCCTCCCCTATGTCTCTTTTCCACATCCACTTTTTTTCTGATTCATCATACATGCAAATGGTGTGTATGGATACGGAATCCTTTTCAGGATCATACCTGTATTCACTTATTGATTTAAGCCTTTTCACAGCCCTGTTGCCCGGTACCTGATAAAATTCAAAAACAAAGTTGAAGTTTCTGAATATTTGTGCTACCACACTTCTGAAGTCTCCTCCGAATTTTGAAACTATGGCTGATGCCATCTTATAAGGAATGTCCAGAGGGTCTCCTGCATGTATAGTCGCCTTGCTCCTTCTTGTTCCCATAGAGGTAATATCCAGAGCAAGTCTGAAGGCATAGGCGTCACGCATTTCTTCAATGAGTATGTAGTCATTATCACCTCGAAGCATGGATTTTGACACTATTTCCAAATCTTCTCCGTCAGCAACCACCTGCATTATCGGTGCCTCAGGCATCATCCTGTGCCACGGTGTCTCCGGATCTGTAGCTATGGCCATTCCCTCCAGAGACGGATCCTCATATCTCTGCCATGTCTGCATAAATGCCGTTTTTCCTGCCCGCACCTGTCCGCTGAACAGCACATTGAACCCCAGCCTCACCATGGTTTTAAACAACTCCACAGCATCTGACGGTATTGTTCCCATTAAAGCCATCTTCTCAAAAGTCAGTTCTTTAAGAACGTACTTTCGAAAAACCATCACATCCTGATCCTCTTTTGTTCTTTCACCGGAAAAAATAGTTATCCTTATTCCGTTAATCAGGTATATTTCATGAAAGCCCTTCTCAAGCCTCTCTTGAGGTGTGGCCAGAAGCAGCGCTCTTTTGAGCTGATTCCTTCTTTCTTTGGAAATTCTCTGTGGCTGCAGTACTGACTTTCCATCAATAAGGCAATACATTCTGTCTCCTATAAGTTTTGCCGAAGAAGAGTTCATATATTCTTCCTTCTCGTCATAGATCCATGGGGTGAGACCTGAAAAGCCGTAAATTTCGGCAAATATTCCGTCCTCAGCAGACTTATACCATGGCGGAACAATTACACTTTTCCAATCAGCGCTTTTTTTTAGAATTTTATGAATCTTTTTTTTATAAAACTCTATTTCTTCTGAAAACCCCATTATTGCCTTTTTTTCTTTTTCCAACTTCCCCTGTTTTTCGAACTCTTCTGCGTTCTGCCACTCCTTTTCCAGTATCGCTTCGACTGCAGCTACAAGACTTTCAAACTCCCTGTATTCATATTGTCTGTCCATTTTACCCCTCCTAAAGTGAAGTCAGCATAACGAAGCGATATCCCTGTCCTGCAAGTCCGGCCAGTTCCACCAGCTCACTGTTTCCGGCAATTATTTCCACATAGCTTAAAATCCCGGAGGCCTCCAGTCTGTCTTTATCCGTCGACTTCACTTCAGCCCCATTGCTGTCTCTGACATGAATTACAATTGCTTCTGCAACCATTACACTTCCGTTGTATAAAGAAATTTTATCTCCTCTGCGCAGAGACTGAGGGCAGGACATAAGCCATTCTACGGGAAGTGACATCACTGATTTTCCTGTGCCTTCTCCTGCAGCAAATCTTGATTCGGTAAAATACTCCTTTCTCAGTTCCGTATCCGCAGGAACGTATTGGGATGTCTCCCAACCGTACAGTTGCTCGGCATCGCCAGCAGTAAGCGCCTTTGGCGATGGTGATTCCACTTTTCTGATTTTAAAATCCTCTTTGCTTACAATAGTATTGGCAGGTATGTCTTCTTTCAGTACCAGGACCGGTTTACATGCGATATTCTCCCTTCCCCAGAATTCCCATACACCTATAGATACCAGTGTCGCGATGATCATAACAAAACCTGCAATTCTTCTGTTCACATTTTTCAGACGATTCAATCTGCACCTCCTTTTGTAATTATTTTACAGTAACATATTACCATTTAAGCATGTTACTTTCAGTACATTTTCCCTTTTTCTTAGGCTTTTTTTTACGACATAAATCGACACCCGGCATTTTATAAGCCTTCCGGCATATTTCTATCTACAGCAGATCCAGGTTTCTGGCAATGTTATAGATGCAGATCTGCTGCCATTTTTTCCAGGTATTGGGATGAAAGTCATCATTGAAAGCTTTTCTGTAAAAAAGTTTTTCGCTTAAACCCTTTCGATATTTTTCCGGAACGGAATACAATGCGCTCTCAATAGCTTCAATTCTCATTGTCAGGCTGGATATTTTCTGTCCTCGCCTCTCCGTTATACTATCTGACCCTGAACATGGCTGCCTTGCCGGATCTGATGACGGCAAAGCATCCTGATTTTCTTTAGCTTCCTCAAGCTTTTCCTTAAGCCTGGGTAAATCTCTGGCTGCCCACAACGCCTGCCTGTAAACCGTCTCCGGCAAAAGATATTCTTTCATTCTCTTCTGCTGATAATCCTCCACTGTCCTCCCTCCTTTTGATTTTCTTTATCATATTGTTATTGTTATCTTCAAGCCTTTTTTAAAAAAGCAGTCTTTTTTAGTATAGCTATGCTGTTTTTTCGATTATTTCTGCATCATGAATTAAAATATGTATCACATTGTAAACGATGTGGTTTCCTCCTGTTTTCCGTGATTCCGGAATAATATTTTCAGCACAAAAACACCTCCGACCATAAACCGGAGGTGTATTCATACAGATAAAAATATAGTTTGCTTTCAGAAAATTATCTCGGCATCCGTAATTTTCGGAAATACGATATTCTACTTGCAGAGGAGGGCATGAATTCTTTCGTTGAGCATCTCCAATGCAACCACATTATAGCCGCCCTCAGGGATTATAATGTCGGCATTTTTTTTGCTTGGCTCAACAAACTGCTCATGCATCAGTTTTACGGTAGTGAGGTACTGATTCACCACCGAATCCAGAGTACGCCCTCTTTCCCTCACATCTCTGAGTATTCTGCGTATTATGCGAACATCAGCATCCGTATCTATGAATGCCTTGATGTCGAACATATCAAGGAGCTCTTTATTCTCAAAAATCAGTATTCCTTCTACAATTATAACCTTTGCGGGTTTAACGGTTACAGTTTCATCTACACGATTATGTATGGTAAAATCGTAAACAGGTCTTTCGATAGAGCGCCATTCCTTAAGCGCTTTGATATGATTTATCATAAGATCCGTGTCAAATGCGTTGGGATGGTCGTAGTTCAGCTTTTTTCTTTCTTCGAAAGGTATATCATTATGCTGTTTATAATAGAAATCATGGCTGAGTATGGTTATTTCATCACTGAACTCTTCCTTGATTTTTCTTATCATGGTGCTCTTTCCGGATCCGGTTCCCCCGGCTATTCCAATTACGATTACCTTGTCCATTCTACTGCTCCTTCTGCTCGCTCAAAGGTCGTGTGTCTCTATCTTCTGCTGTAATAGACGAACCAAGATTTGCGGAAGCTTTTTCCAGCTCCAGCACAATATTGTTTATCATACGCAGTTTTTCAGGTGAAACCTGCTTTTCCATAGCTTTTTCGGTTCCGGATAAAACATTATCCAGTTCTTCTTTGATTCCGGCTATCTTGTTTCTCAGGTCCGCCACATCCTCTTCATCCATGGCATCTATAATAACTTCATCTCTGCTGAGAAGAGTTCCTGTCTCCAGTTCAAATTCGGAGTTCTCTGTTATTACTACAGGATCATATCCGAACTTTTCGCGTATCAGCTGCGCAAAATCCTGTTTAGATTCCGTTTCTCCATGCACAAGGAAAATCTGCTTAGGCTTTACCTGGAAACCTCCCAGCCAGTCCAGCAGACCCTTCTGGTCGGCATGCCCCGAAAATCCTTCGAGATTGTGTATTTCAGCTCCAACCATTATCGTTTCGCCGAAGAGCTTAACTTCCTTTGCCCCTTCTACCAGCTGTCTGCCCAGAGTGCCTTCTGCCTGATAACCTACAAATACAATGCTGTTTCGGCTATCCCACAGATTGTGTTTGAGATGGTGGCGGATTCTTCCGGCCTCGCACATTCCACTGGCAGAAATTATGATCTTAGGAGTATGATCATTATTAAGCATCTGAGAGTCAGCGGTGTTTCTGGTGAATTTGAGATTTTTAAAATCAAGAGGATTGTCTCCGCTTAGTATATACGATTTTGTCTCCTCATCAAAGACCTGCGCATTTCTCTTGAAAACCTCCGTTGCAGTGGTAGCCATAGGACTGTCTATGTATACGTTTACATTCTCCAGCTGTTTCTGATATTCAGGATGCTGTTCATAGAACATGTTAAACTGATATATAAGTTCCTGGGTTCTTCCTACTGCAAAGGAAGGAATAATAACACTTCCGCCCCTCTTGATAGTAGCAAGAGTTATGTTAATAAGCTGATCTATACTGGTGGAATTGGCAGGATGAAGCCTGTTTCCATAAGTTGTCTCCATTATGACGTAATCTGCTTTCTTTATCTTTACGGGATCACGGAGTATAGGTCTGTTTGTAACACCCAGATCTCCGGAGAATACAATTTTAGAGGTGTTTTCTCCCTCAGTCACCCAGAGTTCGGTAACTGCTGAACCGAGAATATGACCTGCATCATTGAAAACGATTTTCATTTCAGGATTTATTTCCACCAGCTGGTCATATAATACCGGTTTTACAAGTTTAAGAGCGGCCTCGGAATCCTGAACCGTGTAAAGAGGCTCAACCGGAGGCTTACCCGTTCTGGCATTCTTTCTTGACTGCCATTCTGCATCTTTTTCGTGAATATATGCACTGTCCTTAAGCATTACATCCAGCAGATCTGCTGTCGCATCAGTACAGTATATACTTCCCTTAAATCCTCTCTTTACCAGCAGCGGCAGCCTTCCGCAATGATCGATGTGGGCATGGCTGAGAAGCACGCATTCAACCTCCGCAGGGTCAAAAGGAAACGGCTCCTTGTTCATTTCGTCCATGGCTTTTCCTCCCTGGAACTGTCCGCAGTCAAGTAAAATTTTGTGTTTATCTGTAGTAATAAGATGACATGAACCGGTAACTCCTATGGAAGCTCCGCAAAACTTAATCTTCATTTTTTCCCCTCTGCTTTCATTTTATTATCTGTAATTCCATAACTCGCGGTCTGCAGTGGATACGGCAGTGGCTCCGGCCTCTATAGCCGCATCGACATCTTCCTTAAACTCTACAAGACCACCAGCTAAAATATCTGTAGAAACTTTTTGTGCAAATTCTTTTATCTTTTTGCTTACAACTCCAGGCATTATTTCGACGATATCAGGTTTTGCAATTCTTATGGATTCCACAGCGGTATCAACCGAATGTGAATCTACAATAAAGAATCTCTGAACCGTGATAAGTCCCAGATCTTTTGCCGGTCTTATCATATTGGTCTTTGTTGTTAATATTCCGTCAGCTCCCAAATGCTTAAGGAACTCCAGACCTGCCCTGTCTTTTCCTATACCTTCAGCAAAGTCCATGTGAATGAAAATTCTCTTTCCCGTGCTCTTGGCTTTATTAATATACTTGTCCATGGTAAGTATATTAGAATATAGCAGAAAAATCACATCTACTCTGGATTGCAGAGCAATCTCAAAGTCCTCTCTCGTTCTCACCGCAGCTGCTACCTTTCTGCTGCTGAATACAGACATCTCCATCATCTCCTGTCTATTTATTGATAAAAGACCGGGTGCATATTAGGTTTGCCTCCGTTCCTCCTATCTTTTCTATTATAATATTTCCGAGACTGATTGGCAACATCAAGGTTTTTTCATTTATTATTTTCATACATTCTGATATTTTCTCTTTTGGTATCGGTTTATCAGTTTTTACGGGGACCATAGTTCCGTCTCCGGCTGCCATGATACTTGTAAGTGTTCTTTCCGGAGATGTAAACTCTTTAATAGCGTATGCTCTGCCTCTTCTGCAGCTATTGCCTTCAACTTTCAGTTGGCCATCGGCTTCACCGGTAACTTTTAAGGTGCATCCTACCGGACATATAGTGCATATTGTGGCTCCTGTTTCTGCAGGGAGATTCTGCACACCCTTTTTTTCTTTAACATGCTTTTTCGCCTGCTTTTCCTGAACCGCAAGATTCATTCCCATAGCAAAACAGGCCGCACTTCTTCCTGCTGTATGACCTTCTTCCGAGACAAAGTCCACCAGCTCATGAACCTTGACCACATTTCCGCATGCAAAAATACCGGGTATTTTTGTCTGCCGGTTTGCGTCAATCACAGGTCCCTTTGTGGTCGGGCTGATTTCCACACCGGCTTTTTTGCTGAGTTCATTCTCAGGAATCAGACCAACTGAAAGCATAAGTGTGTCACATGGAATAAATTCTTCTGTGCCCTTAACAGGCTTCAGATTTTCGTCCACCTGAGCCACAGTTACACCTTCAACCCTGTCGCGGCCGTGTATTTCCGTCACTGTATGCCGCAATTTCAACGGTATTCCAAAATCTTTCAGGCATTGCACTATATTTCGCGTCAGGCCGCCTGAATCCTCCATTATTTCACATACTGCCTTCACATGAGCTCCTTCAAGAGTCATACGGCGCGCCATAATGAGCCCGATATCGCCGGAACCCAGTATGACAACCTCTCTTCCCGGCATGTATCCTTCGACATTAACAAATTTCTGAGCTGTTCCGGCTGTTATGACGCCTGCCGGTCTCGTTCCCGGTATATTTAACGCTCCTCTCGGTCTTTCTCTGCATCCCATTGCCAGAACCACAGCACCGGCTTTTATCTGAATGCACCCTCTGTCTTCGCTTACACATGTTACAATTCTTCTGCTGTCAAGATCCGTCACGATTGTTCCTGTCATAACTTCTATGTCGGCTTCTCTGACCATTTTTTCATACCTCTCGGCGTATTCGGGACCTGTAAGTTCCTCTCCGAATCTGTGAAGCCCGAACCCGTTGTGTATGCACTGCTGCAGTATTCCGCCAAGTGAATCATCTCTTTCAATAAGTGTAACCTTATCTGCTCCGGCTTCCCGTGCGGATAAGGCGGCGCTCATTCCTGCAGGACCTCCTCCTATTATTACCACGTCTGAATATCTCATTATCTTGCCCCTCCTTTTACTCTGCCATAAAGGATTTTTGAACCTCCGCCTTTTTTGGTGACTTCTTCCGGCTTTTTATTCTGCTCCTCAGCAATAATCTCAAGAACATGGGGCATGCAGAAACCTCCCTGACATCTCCCCATTCCGCTTCTCGTTCTGCGCTTTACACCATCTATATCAGTCGCTTTGGGGTTTCTCCTGAGAGCCTGAAGTATCTCTGCTTTTGTAATTTCTTCACACCTGCATACCATCTGTCCATAATCTTTATTTTTTCTTATGAGGGCATTCTTTTCATGGATACTTAACTCTCTGAATCTTACAACCTTTTCCCTGCACGGATTATAATTTTTTTTCATCGGTGCCCTGAAACCTGTCCCGATGAGAATTTCTTCAATTTTGATTGCAGCTGCTGGTGCCGAAGTCAGTCCGGGGGACTCTATACCTGCTGCATTGACAAATCCCGGTACCGGACTGTTAATAATGAAATCTCCCTTGTCCCCATGTGCCCTTAAGCCTGCGAACTGGGTTATAACCTTGTCAAAGGGCACATTGTCAAAAAACATTTTCTCTTTTTCCCGCACGATATCAAGACCGCAATGAGTCACTCTGTCATCTTCTCTGTTTTCTCTATCTGCGGACGTAGGTCCCAACAGAATATTTCCGTCCACCGTTTTAGTTGCAAGGACACCTTTTCCCATGGCATCGGGAACTTTGAATATAGTTGCATCAGTTAGATAGCCGGCCTCCTTGTCAAGGAGCATGTATTCCCCTGCCCGCGGCGTTATATGAAAAGAAGTATCTCCTGCCATAGCCGCAATCTTATCTGAATACAGTCCGGCGCAGTTTACAACATATTCTGCTTCTATCTCACGTCCATCTGTCGCTTTTATAATATAATATCCCTCTTTTTTCTTGATGGAACTCACTTCAAAATTCGTCATCAGCTGTGCGCCATTATCCATGGCATTGCCCATCGCTTCTATGGTAAGATCATACGGACACACTACTCCCGCTGAAGGGGCATATAGCGCTCCTTTTACCGATTCAGAAAGATTTTTCTCTATTTCTCTGGCCTCTTCACCGCTTATAAGTCTGAGTCCATCAACTCCATTTATGTTTCCTCTGTCATAAAGCTTTTTCAGAGTTTTCTTATCTTCTTCGCTGAATGCTACTACAAGTGAGCCGTTTCTTCTGAAATTTACTCCCAGTTGATGGCAGGTTTCTTCCATCATCCGGTTCCCCTTGAGATTGAGCTTAGCTTTAAGACTTCCCGGTTCCGGGTCAAAGCCTGCATGAACTATACCGCTGTTGGCCTTTGACTGACCCATAGCCACATCTGCCTCTTTCTCAAGAACAATTAGTTCTGCATCATAAGCTGCAAGTCTCCTGGCAGTCATGGCACCTATCACTCCCGCACCTATTATTGCCGTTTTGTACATTTGTTTATCCTCCCTTTTAAGTGCAAAACAAAAACACGCCAAAAACAAAGGTCACCCTTTGTTTTCCAACGCGTCTCAATCTCCTCTGCATCGTGTTATGTTATCTGCCCTGTTAAACAATATTATACTTTATTTGTCTTATTATTTGTCTTATTAAACTCCGGGTTAATCCCTGTCACCATGAAAATCTGACCCTTCTGTAATATGAAGATGATACTTTGCTGCAACATCAATAAAGAAAAGTTCTTCTTCATGGGTGTGCTCCGGGTATATGCATTCAATTCCCTTAAGTCCACATCCCTTGAGTTCTCTTATAAGTTCATCAAAATTTTTCTTAAAGTCTTCACTTCCCCGTAATCCGATGTTCTTTATCTTATAAGGATGCGCCAGTACAGCGATACCTCCTGCATTCTTTATCAGTTGTATGGCATCTCCTGTTTCAGGCTTTTCTCTTTCTATTGATTTTATTTCTTCTGATTCCAGATATCTCCCCGGTTCAAAAGCCTCCGGCACAGATGAAATATATCCTTTCTTAATAAGCGCTCTGGCAAAATTAGGCTTTCCTATATAATTCTGACCCTCTCTTTGTATAAGATCCTCTTCTGTAATATCATATCCCATAAGGCGCAGCTGTTCCAGCATTTTTTTATTCCTGTTTTTTCGTGACACTGCAAGTTTTTCCATAGCTGCTGCAAGAGAAGGTGCTTCAGGGTCGAAATAATATCCCAGGATATGAAGTTCCCTTCCTCTATAGCGTGTAGGCAATTCTATTCCCGGAATTACTCTGAGATTTTTTTCTTTTCCTGCTTCTTCTGCTTCTCTTATGCCTTTGGTAACTTCATGATCGGTTATGGCTATGAGATCGTATCCGTCCCGGGAATATTTTTCGGCAATCTCAGCAGGACTCAGCACTCCGTCCGAATACCATGAATGTATATGCAGATCTGTTTTGAAACTCATTACATCATAAGCAGGTCGTTTTCGAGGGTCTGACCTGTCTCCTCCCCTTTAAAATAATTTACTATGGCTATTGCAAACTTCATCGCTGTAGCAGGACCCTGTGAAGTTATAATGTTCATATCTCTGACCACAGGAAAGGAAAGAACTTCAGCTCCGTTTATATTTTCTTCCATTCCGGGATATATAGTTGCTTTTTTCCCTTCCAGTATGCCATGGGCTCCCAGTACAAGAGGAGCCGCACATATGGCAGCAATGCCTTTACCCTCTGATGCAAACTCTTTTATTTTCTTTTCGAGGCCCTGGTGGTCTCTCAGATTATATGCACCAGGAAGACCTCCCGGCAGAACTATCATATGGCATGCCGAATAATCTGCCTCTTCAAAAAGCATATCTGCTTCCAGAACAATTCCATGAGTGCCGGTAACCGCTCTGTTTCCGGTCACTGAAACAAGACGTGCATCCAGCCCTGCCCTGCGTAATACATCGGCTGCTGTTATGGCTTCAATTTCTTCAAATCCCTCTGCAAGATGAATAAATATCATTTTTTTCTCCTAATAAAAAATTCTCGGCGGTTTGGTAAGGAATAAAGTCAGGTACACCGCTATAATGCATAACAGAAAGGTATATCCCAGCAGAAAGTTTCCGGCAAGACCTATGAAATCTCCCCCCAGAAGTGTTTTGAGCATTGAATGTTTGCCCAGAGTCTCAACTCCTGTAATTGTCATCAGAGTTGCCAGCCCTTTTTTTGTGCTAAATGCTATCATCTCACAGGCCAAAAGGACTGCTATGACAGGGACTGTGATTTTCAGACGTTTTCTCAGCACTTCCTTAAAACCGTTTTTCAGAAAATACACATATATCGCAACTGTAATTATTCCGCTGAGTAGGCATATAATAAGGCTTATATCAGCTGCTTTTTTTACTGCCAGCATATTATGACTGTCTTTCTCATCAAATATGCCCTGCATGTCATATCCCGTATCCTCACGCACCTGGAATTCTTCCGGTCTCCAGGAGTTCATAAAGCGGGAGATCTCTTTTGACATTTGTGAATTGGTATATTCATCTGTGACACTGTCTACTATTCCTGTGTCATTAAAATAAAAAGTATATGTGGCGGAACCTCTCAAGGTAATATTCTGAGCAAGCGTGATTGTAAAAATTGCCAGAGTTATTACCAGTACAACAGAACAAAAGAAATTGAACTTTCGCACTCTGCTTCCTCCTTGCGATATATTATATAGGTATACATGTATATCATACACCATTTCAGCGGAAAATACAATAAAATACCCGAAGTGTTCTAAGTTAATCCTCGGGTATTTTTTGTTCAGTCTGATTTTAAATAGTATTGACATTTACTCTGAAAGCAGAGTTATATCTTTTCTACTGCAATGCCTGTCTTGTGACCGTTAAGGTCATAAGAGTCCGGTGCACTGCCGAAGTTAAGGCTGAGCGCCAGCGTTTCCTTCATGATGTATTCTCTGTGCTTTTCTGTCGCTGCTTTTACTTCTTCATCAGCATCAACAGTTATATCGATATTGTCCATCATCTCAAAGGCTTTCTGCTTACGCAGCTGCTGTACTTTTGAAACCAGTTCTCTTGCCAGGCCTTCGTCGACAAGTTCCTTCGTCAGAGTTGTGTCCAGAATAGTGAATATGTTGTTTTCCATTGCAACGGCAAAGCCTTCCTTGGCATTGATACGGATATCAACGAAATCTTGGGTAATTTCTACAGACTCTCCGTTGAGTTCCAGTACAGTTTTTCCGTCCTGCTCAAGTTTTGCAACCAGTTGAGCCGGATCTGCTGCTGCCAGAGCTGCCCCGAAAGCTTTGATATTGGCCCCCATGACAGGTCCTGCCGCTTTGAAATTAGGCTTCAGGGTAAAATTCATATATTTATCAAGGTCATTCTCAAATACCACCTTCTTGACATTAAGTTCTTCAAGAATAAGCGGAGTCAGGTCTCCGATAAGTTCCTGATATTTTCCATCTACCAGTACTTCGCTGAGAGGCTGCCTTACCTTGATCCTTTCTTTTTCTCTTGTGCCTCTGCCCAGAGTTACCAGTGCACGTACCAAATCCATGCGTTCTTCGACGCCCTCATCCACAAGCGACATGTCTGCTTCAGGGAAGTAAGCAACATGAACAGTTTCCTCACCTGTGAGGTTTACATACATCTCATCGGAAATAAACGGAGCAATAGGAGCGATGAGCTTTGATACTCCCACCAGAATTTCATGAGTTGTGGCATATACGCTCTTTTTGTCTTCCGTCAGCTCTTCTGCATAGAATCTTCTTCTTGCACGACGGATATACCAGTTGGACAAATCTTCATTTACAAATTCGTTGATGGCTCTTACGGTCTTCATGTGGTCGTACTGATCCATGTACTCTGTAACATCTGCCACCAGTCTGTTATATTTGCTCAGAATCCATCTGTCAAGTTCAGGTCTTTCTGCGTAAGGCACATTAAGACCGGCAGGATCGATATTGTCCTGATTTGAGTAAAGTACAAAGAAATTGTACACGTTTCTCAGTGTTCCGAAGAATTTGCTTACTACGTCAATCAGTCCGTCTTCATCGAATCTCGTCGGTGTCCAGGCAGGAGAAACACTTAACAGATACCATCTTGTCGCGTCGGCTCCGTATTTGTCAAAGAGTTCAAAAGGCGAAACAGTATTTCCTCTAGACTTTGACATTTTCTTTCCGTCCTTATCAAGAATAAGGTCATTAACCAGTACATTCTTGTATGGTGACTTACCCATGATAAAGGTTGAAATTGCCATAAGAGAATAGAACCATCCTCTTGTCTGGTCAATTCCCTCGCAGATAAAGTCTGCAGGGAAAAGTTCGCTTTCGAATTCCTCCTTGTGCTCAAATGGATAGTGCCACTGAGCAAAAGGCATTGCACCTGAATCAAACCAGCAGTCCATTACTTCCGTAATTCTCGTCATAGGTTTTCCACAGTGCGGGCATGTAAGGTGGATCTCATCCACATAAGGTCTGTGCAGTTCAACTGATGTGTCTATATCCTCAATTGCTTTCTCAACAAGTTCTTCTCTTGATCCTACGCATTCCAGATGTCCGCATTCACATCTCCAGATAGGGATAGGCGTTCCCCAGTATCTGGAGCGGGAGATGGCCCAGTCTTTTACTTCTGCTAGCCAGTTTCCGAAGCGCTTTTCGCCAACATAATCCGGATACCAGTTTACTGTATTGTTGTTGGCAACCAGCTGATCTTTGAGTTTGCTCATTTCAATGTACCAGGAAGGTTTTGCATAATAAACCAGCGGTGTGCCGCATCTCCAGCAGTGTGGGTAATTGTGCTCAAGCTTTTCTTTGGCAAATATCTTGTTGTCCTTTGCCAGATATTTTATAATCTCAACGTCCAGGCCTTCCTCCATTACAAAGTGACCTTTCCAAGGAGTCTCTGTATAGCATCCTCTCTCATCTACAGGCTGCAGTACAGGAAGGTTGTACTTGCGTCCGCACTGATAGTCATCTTCACCAAAAGCAGGGGCGGTATGAACAATGCCTGTACCATCTTCGGTTGAAACGTAATCCATGCATGTTACGAAGAATGCTTTTTTATCAGTCTTTACAAAAGGCATAAGCTGCTCGTATTCTATATACTCCAGATCTTTGCCCTTCATTTCCTCCAACACTTCATATTTGCCTGCTCCAAGAACCTTATCTGCCAGCAATTTTGCCACATAGAATATATTGCCTTCGTCATCCCCCTCAAGCATCTTTACTTTCAGATAGTCGATATCAGGACCCACAGTAAGCACGGTATTGGCCGCAAGCGTCCACGGGGTCGTTGTCCATGCCAGGAAGTATTCGTTTTCTGCATCCACTCTCTTGAATTTGACTGTAAGAGTGTTTACCTTTACCATCTTATATCCCTGTGCAACTTCGTGGGATGCAAGTCCCGTTCCGCAGCGCGGACAGTAAGGTAGTATCTTGTGTCCTTCATAAATGAGACCGGCGTCAAAGAATTTCTTAAGAATCCACCATCCTGTTTCAATATAATCATTGTCCAGAGTGATATAAGGGTTATCCAGATCTACCAGATATCCCATTCTTTCCGACATTTCTCTCCACATTCCTGTATATGTGAATACGGATTCTCTGCATTTCTGATTGAATTCCTTGATTCCGTATTTTTCAATGTCCTGCTTACCGGACATGTTAAGTTGTTTTTCTACCTCTATTTCTACAGGCAGGCCGTGAGTATCCCACCCGGCCTTTCTGTTTACCTGAAATCCCTTCATTGTCTTATAACGGCATACTGAGTCTTTAAGGGTTCTTGCCATTACATGATGGATTCCCGGCTTTCCGTTAGCTGTAGGAGGTCCTTCGTAAAAGATAAACGGCGTAGCCCCCTCCCGTGCATCAACACATTTCTGAAGAAGGTCTTCCTCTTTCCATTTTTGCACCTGTTCGTTCTGAACTTCCGCAACAGGCTTTTCAGATAAATTTTTGAACATTTTTTTCTCCTCTCTTGCTCAAGGGGCTTATGCTGCAGTTTTCTTCGAAAACAGTGTTACTGCCCGCGCCGTAGGTTCCTTGC
>DCJK01000026.1 GCA_002320005.1 Firmicutes bacterium UBA1702 | reverse complement strand
ATAATATGTTAATAAGTGACTGAAGAGGCGATGAAAGGAGAAAGAAAATGAATATTACGAGAGATTCATTAAATATAGCTGTGGTACAAGCTGAATCGATTATGTTTGATAAAGATAAATGCATCGAGAAGGCAACAGGTATTATTCGTGAATGTGCAGAAAATGGAGCTGAGTTTGTTGTATTTCCAGAACTATTTATTCCTGGATATCCTTATGGTATGACATTTGGCTTCACAGTAGGCAGCAGAAATGAAGATGGTAGAAAAGACTGGAAACAGTACTACGATAATTCTATTCTGGCCGACGGACCGGAGATGAATAAACTGATAGAAACGGTAATTGCAAATCAAGTATATGTAAGTATTGGTTACTCAGAGGTAGACTGTACAACTGCAACTTTATATAATTCAAATATGATGATTACCCCTGACGGCAAAACCTTTAATCATAGGAAACTCAAACCAACGGGAAGTGAACGCGTTGTATGGGGAGATGCGGATAGGGATTTCTTCCCTGTAATGGATACGCCTTGGGGGCCTGTAGGAAATCTTATCTGCTGGGAAAGTTACATGCCTTTAGCGCGAGTAGCTCTATATCAGAAAGGAATCACGCTGTACATTTCTCCAAACACAAACGATAATCCAGAGTGGCAGGATACAATACGTCACATTGCTATTGAAGGCCATTGTTATTTCATTAACTGTGATATGGTAATTACTAAGAATATGTATCCGGATACGTGCAATGGATCAGGTGAAATATCGAAGCTACCTGATATCGTGTGCAGAGGAGGAAGCTGTATTATAGATCCGTATGGACATACTATTTCAGAGACTATCTGGGATGAGGAAGGGATTATATATGCGGAACTTGATATGTCGAAAGTTCCAGCCAGCAGGATGGAACACGATGTTTGTGGTCATTATGCTAGACCTGATGTGTTAAAATTACATGTAAGAGACGAATAGCAGTTGATAATTTACCGAAACGTGGATATGTTCCCACATACCAAGTTCCGCTAAATGGCATTGTATTATTCCGTTAATTGCTTCGTGTTGTTCCGTTTTTATTGATTGATAGTATTCCATTAAATGATTATAATATCAGTAACAATTAAGGAACGATTAAAAAGTTGCAATTTAGCAAATACGACGTCAGCAAAAAGTCGCAATATGACGATACGATTCATACCGAGTGCATCTGCATGCTTTCAAAAACCATTACCGCTAAAGGTTGAAATGCTTATTGTAACTGAGAAAAATCGTCTTAATTAATAAGAAAATGCAATATGCTGCCGGAGGGAAAAGCAAGCAAAGCGAAAATACAAAATCTGTGAGGAAAAACCACATACGGCGACACCCTTGCAGTCAATGAATCGATTTACGAGAAAACATGAAAGGGGATATCTGTCATGAGCAAATATGAGCCATTGTGGAAATGGATAAAAGAAAACGGCAGCGACAGTTTTAAACTTACATATGCTGAAATGGAAGAAATAACAAGTATTGCAATAGACCATTCCTTTCTGACATACAAGAAAGAACTGCTGGCGTATGGCTATACGGTTAAAAAAATATCCATGAAAGATAAGACCGTATCATTTGAAAAAAATGCCATATAAGAAGATCTGCATCATCTGAATATTTCGGAGGGGAAGAAAAATGAAAATAACAAAGATCGTTTTCAGCCCTACAGGCGGAACTATGAGAATAGTCGAGTCTCTTTTTGATGGGCAGTTATATGAAGACAGAGAGATAAATCTTATTACAAAAGATATCGATTTTTCATCAGTAAAAATAGAACATGATGAACTGGTTGTAATTGCTATGCCGTCATATTCAGGCAGAGCACCGGAGATGGCATTGAAGCGACTTAATATGATTGACGGAAACGGAGCACCATGTGTTCTTGTGGTATCATATGGAAACAGAGATTATGAAGATACGCTGCTGGAAATGTCAGACGCTGCAAAAACATGCGGATTTATACCTTTTGCAGCAGTTTCGGGGATAGCAGAGCATTCCATTGACAGAGAAACAGCAGCGGGAAGACCTGACAGCGACGATAAGCAAAAACTAAGGAAAATAGGTAAAAAAATACTCGGTGAATTTAAAAACTGTAAAGCGCTTTGCTATGTTCCGGGGCATATGCCGTATAAGGAACTGCAGGGAGGGTCAAATTGTCCTGAACCGGGAGAAGGATGCACTAAATGCGACATATGCAGACAAGAGTGTCCGGCTGACGCAATAGATATACAGATGATTGGAAATCCGCAAAAGTGCATTTCCTGCATGCGATGCATAAAAGTATGCCCTGAAGGAGCAAGAGCGCTTGATGATATTACAGCAAAAAGAATACATAGTTATCTGAAGTTAAATTGCAGGGTGAGAAAAGAACCCGAACTGTTCATAGAATAAAAAGAATTATTTTAGCGAGGTGCTGCGATGGTGATCAAAAAGATGAACAGAAAAGAAGTGGAAGAAGCCCTGCCCTTGTGTGGAGAGTCTTCACTGAATATGAAGCAGTAAATTATTCCGATTTATTTTTACTGTCGTCACAACTGCAGTAGTGCGACAGGGAATCGGCAAAAAGAAAGATAAAAAAGAGGCTTCCTTTGCAGATGATCTGAAAAAGGGATGGAAAGCGGTTGCCTGTAATAAGGGTCTGCTTACTTTAGTGGTCATGGCAGCTCTGATGACATTTTGCATGGGGGCAGTATAGATTTTGTCAGAACCTATGATTCTGGATTTTGAAAGCAGAAAAACTTTGGGCATTGTCGAAACTCTTTGTGCTTCAGGAATGCTGGTAACCAGTGTCATACTTGGTGCCAGAGGCATGAAAAAAGAAATACTCAAAGCGTTGTGTATTTCTCTGGGAGTTGCAGGAATCTGCATGATGGGTTTCGGATTCAGGGAGAACCTGATTTTAATCATTGCTTCCGGATTTTTTTCTTTACAATGATTCCTGTTGCCAACAGCAGTCTTGGATATCTTGTAAGAACAAATATTTCCAATGAACTTCAGGGAATAGCATGGGAAGTGATAGGGTTTATCTCTCAGATAGGTTATGTGATATCATACAGTGTATCCGGGATATGTGCGGATGAAATTACCCAAGTGATAGGAATAAGTGTAGGTAGGGGCAGCGGAGCAATCATTATGATTGCCGGAGCCTTGCTGACGTTTTCAGCAGTTATACTGTACCTGATAAAGGACGTCAGAGAGCTGGAAAAATAAAAATAACAAGAGATAAGACAACTGCCCCGCATATCATAAGATTGCGGGGCAGTTTGCATGAGTTTTATTCAGAAATCTTTTCCATTTCCAGGTATGTTACCAAGCCTCCTGCAAAGTTATCCTTCGTACGTTCAGTTACACCCAGTACAAGCATGACAGCGTTGGAATTTTTGCCTGCGAGAATTTCACCCGGAATGAAATCCGTCAGAATTCCCTGAGAAAGTTTGGTGCTGCGGAAGATGGAGTATGCTTCGGTGAAAGTTTTTCCCAGGGCACTTCCCGCATCATTTATGACAAATGGTTGATATTGCTGTTTTACGGAAAAATCCATACCGGAAAGCACACAGATGGTTGCGTATGCTTCCTGTATCTCAGACATGAGATCTGCATCACAGCCTAAGGCTGATACCTTCATGTTAAAGGTGTCTCCGTCGGTGCCGGCATAACCGATGTTTGTAAGAGCAGCTACATCATCGTTATCATCAGTATAATATGCTCCGTTCAAGGATGTGTACATGAGGCTTATTATAGCTTCTGTATCTTCACTGCTTAAAACTGAAGAAGGTGTTTCAACTATCTCGTAAGTATAGGATGCGTCAGGATATTTATCCTGATACTTGTCATAGAATTTTTCGATGGCGCTGTCAAGCTTTTTCTCAATCTTTTCGGATGCGTCTTCATTTATAACAACCGTTACGGCCGCGGAAGACGGCGTTGAATCACATGAGATTCCTCCGCCGAAGGAAGCCAGTTCAAACACAATTGAAGTGGATTTAAAATTAGCCAGCAGATTCCCCAGGGTTTTGACCGGATTAGGCTCATAAGCGGATTTGACTCCGGTCTTCTGAGCCGGCAGTCCGCTGATGGTTATCTTGTAGGCCTTGTTGTATGTAGATTCAGTGCGATTGAGGCTGCGAGTAACTTCGTATTGCTCGTATCCTCCGGTAGCAGTAACGATACGCGAAGAGGAGGCGTTTCCCAGATAGAATATTTCGGCATTGTCAGGAAAATATCCGGCCGACAGTTCTTTTACGCTTTGTGTGTTTCCGCCCTCCTGAGAAAGGAATATGATACGATAAGCACCGTGAGGCCGGTCATTCTTGGCTACAGTCATGGCACATACGATGCTGTTGATATATGTTTCCATTGAAGCATAGTCATAACCGCATATTATCACTACAGGAGAGCGGTTTTCAAAGCCGGATGTCGCATCCAAAGTCAGGATAACATTGTTGTTTCTATCTATTTTTGTATCTATACCTTTGTTTTCTGCCCAAGTTGCGATGTATTTGGCAGCTGATTCCTGATCCGTCATGGAGGCAAGAGAATCCCGGAGGTCAGTTTCATAGGCGGATATGCGGCTGTCTATGGTTTCCTGAAGGCTGGGCTCCTTGCCGCCTTTTATAAAGCCCAGATATATTCCTGCAGCGGCACAGATGAGGACCACTGCAACAACTGAAATTATTATGATAAGTTTTTTCTTATTTTTCATTCTTATTCACCTTTAAGTATTTTAATCTTTCCTAAAAAAATATATAATATAATAACATAAACAGAGACAGTTTTAAACCGATTCATAGAATCTTCACAAATTTGTAAGGAGAAAGAAAAATGGGAAAAGACAGACTTTTTCTGAGGGAAAGTATATTTGACGACTGCGAAAAATTTGCAAAGTGGGAAAGTGATCCTGCAGTAACGGAGTTTTTTACAATAAATGACGGACGCGACTATGAAGAAGTGACAAGAGAATTTATAGAAAGAGCAGGAGATGACAGCCAGCATCAGTTTACCGTGTGTCTGAAGGATACGGGCGAGGCAATAGGTCGTATATATGTCAGCAATATAAATCATCATTATGATTCTCTTGACATAACAAGGATATACATAGCAGACAAGGCAAACAGAGGAAAGGGATACGGCGAAGAGGCACTGTGTCTGGTTCTGAAATGGTCCTTTGAAGAGATGAAGGCAGAAAGGGTTACGCTGGATCATTTCGCTGCCAATAAAATAGCTGCATCTTTATATGAAAAGGTGGGATTTGTGAGAGAGGGTACAATGCGCCATGGAGGAAAGAAAAACGGAGAGTACGTGGACCTTTGCCTCATGTCAATGCTGAAGGAGGAATACTTTAAAAAATTTTATTAAAAAATTTTAAGTTTCTTTTAATTTAAAAAATGTTGACACTTAATGCAAATAGTGGTACATTCTTTATGCAAATACTATATATTGTGTTTTGTAATTATCTGAGAGGAAGAAGAATACAATGGACAGCATTAAGAAAATAATAAAAAGAGATGGCCGCATGGTGGACTTCGATGTAAACAAAATCGCAGATGCCATCTTTAAAGCTGCCCAGGTCCTGGGCGGTAAAGATAAGGAAATGGCCATGTACCTGGCAAAGCAGACAGAACTGTATCTGCTGGAAGTATGTCATAACAAGGTTCCTACCGTTGAACAAATTCAGGACGCCGTAGAAAAAATCCTCATCGAAAACGGACATGCACGCACTGCAAAGGAATACATTCTTTACAGAGCCGAACGTACCAGAGTCCGTGATATGAATACAAAACTCATGAAAATTTATGAGGATCTGACATTTAAAGAAGCAAAGGAAAACGAAATAAAGCGTGAAAATGCCAATATCGACGGAAACACCGCCATGGGCACCATGCTTAAATATGGTTCAGAAGGTGCCAAAGAATTCTACAAGATGTATGTAATCGACCCTAAGCACAGCAAGGCGCACGAAAACGGTGATATTCACATACATGACATGGACTTCTATACGCTGACCATGACATGCTGTCAGATAGATCTGGTTAAACTCCTTTCAGGCGGATTTTCTACCGGACACGGTCACCTGAGAGAACCTAACGATATTGAAAGCTATGCTGCTCTTGCTTGTATAGCGATACAGTCTAATCAGAATGACCAGCACGGAGGTCAGTCTGTGCCTAACTTTGATTACGGAATGGCTCCCGGTGTAAAGAAAACATACAAAAAGCTTTATCTTACCAATCTGGGAAAAATGCTGGACTTCCTGGAAGATATAGATGACGGTGTTGACAGAATTAAAGCCCTGGGCAAAAAAATAGAAGAAGAACATGGTGTATATCCATGCATGGCTTGGGATAACAACTACAGAGAACTGGAACTTGAAGAACTCAAGAAACTTGTTTCTGAAGAGAAAGCCGTAAAAATGCAGGAAAGAGCTGCTCGATTTGCCGACAAGGAAATCAGAAGAAAGACTTATCAGGCAATGGAGGCTTTCATTCATAATCTGAATACCATGCATTCAAGAGCAGGTGCGCAGGTGCCTTTCAGCTCAATAAATTACGGAACTGATACCAGTCCTGAGGGAAGACTGGTAATGGAATCGGTAATGCTTGCAACAGAAGCAGGTCTTGGAAACGGAGAAACTCCTATCTTCCCTATACAGATTTTCAAGGTAAAAGAAGGAGTAAGCTACAATCCGGAAGATCCTAACTATGATCTGTTCAAACTGGCGTGCAGAGTTTCAGCCAAAAGACTGTTCCCTAACTTTTCTTTCCTGGATGCACCTTTCAACAAGCAGTATTATGTAGAGGGAGATCCAAATACAGAGTGTGCTTATATGGGATGCAGAACCAGAGTTATAGGAAACACTTACGATCCTTCAAGAGAAATAGTAACAGGCAGAGGAAACCTGAGCTTTACTTCCATAAACCTTCCAAGGCTGGCAATAAAAGCTAAAGGCGACCTGGATATGTTCTTTGAAGGTCTTGACAACATGATAGATCTGGCATGCGCTCAGCTTTATGACAGATTTAAAATACAGTCACAGAAAAAAGTTAAAAACTTCCCGTTCCTTATGGGACAAGGTATATGGCTTGACTCTGATAAACTTGGTCCTGATGATACCATAGAAGAAGTAATCAAGCACGGAACTCTGACAGTAGGATTTATAGGTCTTGCAGAATGTCTGAAGGCTCTTACGGGCAAGCATCACGGCGAGTCCAGAGAATCTCAGATTCTGGGTCTTGAAATAATCGGATACATGCGAAAGAGAATGGATGAGATGTCCAGAAAGACAGGACTCAACTGGTCTCTTATAGCAACTCCGGCAGAGGGACTTTCAGGAAGATTTGTAAGGATAGATAAGGAAAAATACGGAATAATCGAAGGTGTAACCGATAGAGATTATTATACCAACAGTTTCCACGTTCCTGTATATTATGATATCAATGCCTTTGATAAAATCAGAATAGAGGCCCCTTACCATGAACTCACCAACGGCGGCCATATTTCATATATAGAGCTGGATGGAGATCCTTTAAAGAACCTTGACGCATTTGAAAAAGTCGTAAGATTCATGAAGGAGTCAGGTATCGGCTACGGATCCATAAACCACCCGGTAGACAGAGACCCTTGCTGTGGTTATACCGGAATAATCGATAATGAATGCCCTTTGTGCCACAGAAAGGAAGAAGAAGGAGACGTTGGATTTGAAAGAATCCGCAGAATAACCGGATATCTGGTAGGAACCATGGATCAGTGGAATAATGCAAAATCCGCTGAAGAAAGAGACAGGGTAAAACATGATGTCACAACAGGATTTGAAAAAATTTAATACTATAAGAATGGCAGGGGTTGTTCGCGAGTCTATCGTGGACGGCCCCGGTCTGCGTTTTGCGATATTCTGTCAGGGATGCCCCCACAACTGTCCTGGGTGCCATAATCAGGAGACTCATGATTTTAAAGGCGGATATGATTGTGAAATCTCAAAAATTATATCGGCCATTGACGCCGATCCTCTTCTGGACGGAGTAACTTTCAGCGGAGGAGAACCTTTCTGTCAGCCGGAGGCCTTTTGTAATCTTGCAGCAGAGCTTAAAAAACGAAACCTGAATATAATGGCCTACAGCGGATTTACTTATGAGGAACTAACAGCCATGAAAAATTCCGCAGTGGATTACCTGCTTTCCATGCTGGATCTGCTGGTGGATGGCAGATATGTTGCGGCAGAAAGAGATCTCACATTACTGTTCAGGGGCAGCAGAAATCAGAGAGTGATCGACATGAACAAGACCCGAACAGCAGGAAAAGTGATTTTAGCCGAGAAGTATATTTAAAGGAATACTGTAATGAAATTTTGGAAAATGAACGGGGCCGGCAATGACTTTATAATTATCAACAATATGGACAGAAGTATTGCGGAAGACAGATGGCCTTATATTGCAAGAACTCTTTGCCAAAGGCACATGTCAATAGGCGCCGATGGCATGATGGTCGTAACTGAATCCACAGGTGATGCCGACTACAGAATGATGTTTTTTAACTCAGATGGTTCTATGGGCGAAATGTGCGGAAACGGAGCACGATGCATTGCCAGATACGGATATGAGAACGGACTGGCAGGTGAAGTGCAGAAAATCGAAACAACTGCCGGCATCATATACGGACAGCGTATAGACAAAAGAATGTACCGTGTAAGGCTCAACGATCCGTCTGTAATAATTCCGCATATGAAAATCGATGTGGACGGCAGAGAATACGAATGTGCCTATGTGGAACTGGGAGATCCGGGGCTGCCTCATGTTGCTGTTCCTGTAATAAACCTCCGTGAATATGATGAAGCAGAACTTTTTAGACTGGGAAGAAAAATAAGAAATCATCCGGAGTTCACAAAAGGGGCAAATGTGAATTTTTATGAAATCACAGGCCCTGATTGCATATACGAGAGAACATATGAACGTGGAGTAGAGGACTTTACATATGCATGCGGCACAGGTACAGGCTCAGTAGTAACGATCCTCACCCTCAGAGGAGCGGTCAGCGGAAAAAAAGTGCGGGTGGAAGTTGCAGGAGGCGAACTGATTATAGATGCTGAACGGGAAGGTAAAAAGATAAAGAATCTATACCTTACAGGCCCGACAAATATTGTAGCTAAAGGTGAAGTTACAGACGAGGAATTGTAAAGTGGAAATGATTTATAAAAAGTGCTTGAATCTCAATGGTTCCTGTGGTATAATGACATTCGTTCGAGTGTGAATAACTCAAAAGAGATGAATATGCAAAGCATGCTTAATATACTAAGAGGAGGTGCGGTAGATGTCAAGAAAGTGCGAAATTTGCGGTAAGGGTCAGGTATCAGGAAACACTGTATCCCACTCCAACAGACACACAAGAAGAAAATGGAATGCAAATATCCAGACTGTAAGAATCGCTGAAGAAAATGGCGCAGTAAGAAAAGCCAACGTATGTACAAAGTGCTTAAAATCAAACAAAGTGAACCGTGCCATCTAATTTGGAATGATTGGAAAAAGATGTTCTTAAAGCTTCAAACCATGAGCTTTGGACATCTTTTTTTATTTTTTGAACACGAAGATATTTTACAGGCGGCGGCGATGTGATAAAATATAATAAACATTATAATAACAGCAACACAGGAGAACACCATGGATAAGAACAATATCCTTTACGAAACAATATGTACTGCCATGACTGAGAAGTCATTTCTTAAAAGAATAGATATGTCCGCTGAGGAGATGAACTTCTTTCTTGACGGAGAAAGCAGGCAGAGGCTTTGCCGCAACCTTTTCACATCCATGGATGAAAAAGGAAGATTTACCGCAGAAAAAACGGTAACAGCCATAAACCCGTATCTCAGAAGGCTGGGAAACACTCCGGAAGAAGGATGGCTGAAGGAAGCTTACGGATATGTACTGGGAGAACTTTTTCCGGAGAAAAAGAAACTTTCGGGGACAGAGGATTATACCAAGGGAAGAATATTTCTGCTTCAGTTTCTCAGAGCTCTGTACAGATTCGAGAGAAAAATCCTTCCTTTTGATCCATGCCTTGAAATACGGTTTTTACCTGCTTCTGAAGCAAAGGAAAAAGGTTGCAACAGAGAATATCTGCACCTTATACAGCTGGAAGAAGAAAATTACATATATGAATTCATGCGCATAGGCATAGAGATAACTCCATTCAATACTCTGGGCCATATTGCAGGTGTTCATTATGTTGCCATGCATATGGCATATCAGCTGGAGACACTGAAAGTTCCTGTGGATCTTGGCCTTATATCCGGTGCGGCTGCCGGACACGACATAGGAAAATATGGATGCAAAAAAAGCGAAGAACGTAAAGTGCCTTATCTTCATTATTATTATACAGATATCTGCTTCAACCGTTTTGATATGCCAATGATAGGGCATATTGCAGCCAATCATTCAACTTGGGATCTGGAGCTGGAAAATCTGTCAGTGGAATCACTGCTGCTTATCTATGCTGATTTCAGAGTTAAAAGCAGCAGAGACAAAAACGGCAAGGAAATTGTACATTTCTATACTCTTGATGAGGCATTCAGCGTTATCCTGGATAAGCTTGATAATGTGGATGAAGCTAAAGAACTGAGATATCGCAAAGTATATAACAAACTTAAGGATTTTGAGGACTATATTGTAGATCTGGGTGTTAATGTTGACCTGCCGCAGGTACCTGCTGCAAGACCGGAAATGCCTGAGGATTCAGCAAAAAAAGATTTCTCTCTTTTGGGAAATGAAGATGCGGCCAGGGAACTCAAGCATCTTTCAGTAGCGCATAATATAGGACTGATGAACAAGTTTTATCAGGAAGAGGATTTTGCAGGCTTTCTCGAAACAGCACGAAGTGAAAAGCAATGGAAGAATCTGCGGACATATATTTCAATATTCGGCGAATATTCAACTTACATGACCGAGAAACAGAAGCTCATGACGCTGAGATTTTTAAGAGAGCTTCTGGTTCATCGAGAAAGCGACATAAGAAATCAAGCCGGAGAAATAATAGGCCGCATTATAGCACGATTCAATGACGAATATAAAAAAGAACTACCTGCAGGAGTTGTTCTGCCCAGAAAGGAGATAACAAATCTTTCTTTATGGGAAGAAACTCTGGAAACCGTTCTTAATCCGGATTATAAACTTACAGAGCAACATAAGAAATGGATTCAGAACAGCCTGAAGAGCATTGTAAAAGCTTTGCTGGCAAGCTGTGCAACAGAAAAACAAAATGAATATATATCGACGCTTATAAAATGGTATCAGAAGCCTGATCTGACAGGCAAAAATAAGGTATCACTGCTTCAGGTTGCAATGGTAATAGACCCTGCAGACTGCACCATGGAGCAGATCGACATTTTTAAGAAATTTGCCGGAAAAATCATGGAAGAGGACGAAACCGGCTATAAAGTGGCTGCAGTAGGAGTGCTTGACCATTTCAGGGAAAGAGAAGACAGAAATCTGTACAGAAGAGAACTGAAAAAATGCCTGGGATTTGACCCTGACAGGAGACTGTCAGAAGAAGAACTCTCAGATATGTATCTTGACAACCTTAAAGCCAGAACTCCTTGGCCGATAAAAATAGCTAACATCCAGCTTATGCTTCAGTCTCTCGAAGAAAAAGGCGGTGAAGGACAGGCTCTTCATGTGGCTACTCATCTGGGAAATCTGGTCAAAGTCAGTGAAACTGTAATAGTCCGCAAAGGAGCAGGTGAGGCTCTGATATCCATTATAGACAGAATGCCTCTGGAGCAGCGTAACGAAATAGCTGTTGAGCTTGGAAAAGGACTTGAAATAGGTGACTATCAGTTTTCAAAATATATCCCGGACTACCTTGGCATAATCATGCTCCATCTTCCGCCAAGGGAACTGGACGAGCTTATTGCAGATCTGGAAAAATTCCTGGGAGCAACCAACGGACAGGTAGCGGCAGCAGTTCTCCATACCTTCGGGGTGGTCATGGAAAATTACAAGATATATTCAGAACTCTTTGGAAGCCAGGAGACTCCGGAGGCAGGAGAAGCACGGAAATATAAACTTCTGGGTCTGATAATCAGGGGGTTTGCAAACTATAATGATGTAATAAGTCAGGAAGCCCTTTGGACTATAGGGACAAATTTATTTGGCTCAACCAAACTTTCTCTGGAAGAAAAATATGACATATTCTGCCACTGCGGCAAAAAGATACTTACCCTCTATGAAAACAGAGGCGAAAACGAGCTTGACTTTTTCAACAATGCGGCGGTGCTTAATCAGATATACCGTTTTATATGCCAGTATGAGCTGGAGAAGGGTGGCTTTGCCATACCGGAAAATCACAAGATAGCTTTCTTCCCGGGAACTTTTGACCCATTCAGCCTGAGCCATAAGGCTATAGCCACAGAGATAAGAGACATGGGATACGAGGTGTATCTGGCGCTGGATGAATTCAGCTGGTCAAAGAAAACACAACCAAGACTGCAGAGACGCAAAATTCTAAGCATGTCCGTTGCAGATGAAGAAAATATCTATATTTTCCCTGATGATATTCCGATAAATATTTCTAACCCGTGGGATCTGGCAAAACTTAAAAACATTTTCAAAGGCAAAGAACTTTATTTTGTTGCGGGAAGTGACGTAATCGAAAATGCATCGTGCTATCGTGCAGAGCCTTCAGAAAATTCGATTCATTCAATAAATCACATAGTATTCAAGCGTTCCTCAGACGAGCGAAGGGACGGTTCCGCAAACAAGAAGAGATATCCGCTTACAGGTGATGTGATAAATCTTCACCTGGAAGAACATTTTGAAGACATAAGTTCTACAAGAATAAGAGAAAATATCGACTCGGGACGAGATATTTCAAACCTGATAGATCCGGTAGCGCAGAACTATATCTTTGAAAACGGACTATACATGAGAGAACCTGCTTACAAGCACGTTATAGAGGCAAGAGATATAGGCATTGAGCCATACGGAGAGAGCAGCGGCGCCCTTATTGATGACATGGCTCAGGAACTAAAAGAGCATGGTTATGATATAGAAAAAGTAGCTGAGTATCTGGATCGTGAAGGTGTAAAAGCTGTAGCATTGAGAGATGGAGCAACAGATAACAAGATAGTGGCTGTGGCTGCCGTAAGCAGACTTGACAGCATTGATCTGCTCAGTGCATTTCACGATCAGGACATAGCCGCATATATCAGGAACAAGGCCGCAGGAGCGATAGCCGTAATAGGCGGCATATTTGTAAGCAGAAAAACCTCCATAGCTAATGCAGATCAGACAATACTGGTTGAACTTCTTTCAGAGCTTCTTGCAAAAGACTACACTTACGTTGTGTATCATCCGTGGGATGAGGCAGGACTTGCCAACAGAGCGGTAAGAACCGTAAGAAAACAGGGATTCATAAATATTGCGGCAGATGGTGCAAGACCTATCTATGCAGTTGATATGCGCTCACCTGTGGTAATATTTAAGAATGTTGAAACTATAATAAAGCATCCTCTTAACAAAAACAGAAGGGTGCTGGAAGCCGTTGAAAGCGCGCATAACCGGCTTCTGGAAATGCTTACTTCAATTTATCCGGGTGAACTTATAATCTCATACAACTCCGGAATAATGCACCACAAGATGATACAGCTTATTGCTAAAATAAACAATGTATCGCCGGTGCCTTATACCGAAAAAGCCTATGGAAGATATATGGCGGTACCTTTTGGAAAACTGCTGGAAGGAGTGGCTGTTCCTAATACGGTAACAAAAGCGCTGCATACTGAAAAATATTTCACCAGGGATGTATCATCCTTCACTATAGAAGAAAGCAGCTTCTATTCAACAATAGAAAACCAGATAAGAACCATAAAGTCATTTAACCGGCCTGTAATACTTGTGGACGATCTTCTTCACAAAGGATACAGAATGAAGGAGATAGATCCCATACTGAAGGCAAATGAGGTAGATGTTGTTGATACTGTAGTCGGTGTTCAGACAGGCAGAGGGCGTGACCTTATGACAATAAAAGAAAGAAATGTGGATAGTGCATATTTTCTGCCGAATCTAAAGTGCTGGGTGGATGAAACAGCCATGTATCCATATATAGGGGGCGACAGCATGAAAGATAAGGACGTGACGGTGGAAAGTCAGAGCATAATCCCTTCGCTGAATCTTCTCCTGCCTTATGCAGTCCCGTCTTTCCTGGGGGATATATCGGGAAGCAGCCTTTATGACTATTCAATGACATGTCTGGAAAATGCCGGGGAGATTCTGAAGACTCTGGAAGAGGAGTACCAGAAAGAGTTTGAACAGAAACTTACTTTAAAAAGGCTGGGTGAAGTCATCGTTGATCCTAAACGGCCTGAGGTGAATGAGCACATAAAGTATGATGAAAATATGGCGGCTTCGGCATATATCGAAATGGACAGAGAAAAACTGGTCAGAATGAGAAAAATGTTTAAATGAGCATAAAATACTGCAAGGGGGGCTTAATATGAGAAGCGTAAAAGAATTGTGCCCGGAGGCGATGCCTCTGATAATAGATGATTCATTGCCGCAAAAAAATCTTAAAGTAAATATCATGGCTATGGGAGATGTGGGCGGGTCCCTTCTTATGGGCCTCAAACTCCTTGGAGGAGACCTGATAGATACTATAGGAATATTTGATATAGACGAGAATGTAACGGCGCGTTACGAGATGGAGATGAATCAGATAGGGTGGCCTTTCGGGCGTAAGAAACTTCCCAAGGTGAAAATTCTTTCCGCCGATAATCTGTTTGACTGCCATATGCTGGTTTTCTGCGCAAGCAGAGGTGTTCCGCCTCTCAGCGTTTCAGGGGATGTTGATGTGCGCATGGCTCAGTTTGAAGCAAACAGGGAGATTGCCGCAGAGTACGGAAGATTGGCCGGAGCAGCGGGATTCAAAGGAATTTTTGCAGTGGTATCAGATCCGGTAGATCCTCTGTGCAGAGAAGTGCTGACCGCTTCAGGGCTGAAGCCGGGACAGGTCAGAGGATACGGACTTGGAGTAATGAACAAGAGAGCAGAATATTTTGCTTCACAAGACAAGCGATTTGAGTCGTATCTTACGGAAGGAAGAGCATATGGTCCTCATGGCGAGGATCTGATTATTGCCAACAGTGTAACAAATTATGATAATCAGCTGTCCTTAGAACTTACAAAGCTGACGCGAACAGCAAATCTTCAAGTGCGGCAGCTTGGGTTCAAACCTTATATGGCACCGGCTATATCATCAGGTGCAATATCACTGATTCTCACTCTGCAGGGAGAGTGGAACTACAGTTCAATTTATTTCGGAATGAATGGGGAGGGCGCCTTTCTGGGAATAAAAAACAGACTGAAAGGAGATACCGTGGAATTTGAAGATTTCCCTATGCCTGAGGAACTTTATGAAAGAATCAGGAAAGCCTATAGAAATCTGTGTCTTTTAAAGTGACGGTGATTTTATGAAATTATATATTATTATGCTTGAGGCGGAGCCTTCAAGAGGAAGAATGAAGCGTGTTCTGGAAGAAGCACTTTCAGGCAGCTGTTTTCCGGAAAATACAGAAATTTGTATAATAAAGGAAACAGACGAGTTTTTTCAACTCAGCATACAGGGAAAGCTTAAAAACAGCTGCATAATTTTTGCCATTGAGCTTAATAACAGCGGAATGAATATTGAAGCATACAGGCTTCTGGGATACCTGCAGAATCCATCGGGGGGAAAAATTCTCTCAGGATGTATCGGAGGACTGGTAGTGGACGGTGCGGGAAGCCTCTACACAAAAGATATGGCTGTGAGAACGGTTTTTGCTGCCAATACAGCTGGATGCACTTTCCCGGGAAAACCGCTGACCGAAGCCACAGGAGATTTGAGCAATCTTAAGGTGCTGTCCGCGGTATGGCAGCTTGAGCCTGAAAAAGCATATGTTAAAAGCTGCAGACTTCTCATGGAAAAGGTGACATGTTTTACTATGCCACAGGAGAAAAACCCTGAAATTCTGGCAATTCATGCAGGAAACAGAAAGACCTCCAACAGCCTGTCCCTCTGGGAGATGACTGCAGGCAATATCGCAGGAAAGGCTGCAATAGAAGAAATATCAATAAGAAACGGAGAAATATGGGACTGCAGAGGATGTAAATATGAGGCCTGCCTTCACTTTGGAGAAAATGCCGGCTGCTTTTACGGTGGAGTAATGGTTGAAAAAGTTTATCCGGCTATACTGAAAAGCAATATTCTGGTTCTGATATGCCCCAATTACAATGATGCTGTAAGCGCCAACATAATGGCTTTCATAAACAGGCTTACGGCTTTGTTCCGAACTCATGATTTCAGCCGCAAAAGAGTGTATGCGATAGTTGTTTCCGGATACAGCGGAGGCGATATAGTTGCCAGACAGATTATAAGTGCGGTAAACATGAATAAGAATTTCATATTGCCCGCCGGATTTGTATTGACGGAGACAGCCAATAATCCGGGAGATATATTTAAAATATCGGGAATTGAAAAGAGGGCTGAAGAGTTTTCAAAAAGAATAATATCGCCGGAAATATAAGTATTACTTTTTCAGAAGAGTAAGGCCGCATATTATAAGAACAAGGCCAAGGAGGACTATCCAGGCTTTCGGCGGCAGGAAGAAGGCGCACACCGTTACTGCGCCGAATACCAGCAGAACAAAGCCTATATCCTTTGTTTCTTTATACAGGTTAAAGCATTTCTTTTTATGAAAATTATTGTTCATATTCAGACCTCCCTGATTATAATATGATGGAAATTTCAAGCAGGTGACAGACAGAAAGGAATAAAAAAATGACATTAACAAGAGAAACCGGACTGGGCAGGGTCACGATAAACGATAATGTTATTGCCAAGGCTTTAATACGCGCTTGTACGAAGGCCGGAAACAGACTTTATCTCGCCACAGACAAAGGTAAGATACTGGGGGAACCCTCCAAAACGGGTACGGGGGATCTTGCCGGAAATTTTATCATAGATGAGGAAGGAGATTCATACAGAATGGTGTTTTATGTTGTTCTGAACTTTGGTGCCAGCATAAAAAAAGTTACGGACACCGTTCTGGATGCTCTCTGCAGAGAAATGCAAAGCATGTTTCCCCAGCAGAAAGGCATATTTACCATGGTGATAACCGGAGTCAAATCAAAGAATATTGCTCCAAGAAATATCGAGGTGACCAGAATATATGAACCTGCAAGATAGCATTTCCTGTATAAAGGGAGTCGGAGAAAAGAAATGTCGCATTTTGAATAACATGGGCGTGGAAACCGTTGATGATATGCTCCACCTATTTCCAAGGAAATATGAGGACAGGCGGGAAATATCGTACATAATGGAAGCCCCCTTCAACAAGGATGTACTTGTTAAGGGAAGGGTAGCGGCACGGCAGTACAGAGGAAATCCGTACAACAAAAAAACACCTCTGAGGATTCTGGTGCAGGATGGCTCAGCCGATATGGAAGTGTTGTTCTTTAACGGCAGATATCTGGCCGATTATTTTAATGTAGGATGTGAATATACTTTTTTCGGAAAAATAACTTTAAATAATGGGCGACGCCAGATGGCACATCCGGAATTTCATCGTCTGGGAGACAAGGATGATGAGAGAGGAATTTTTCCTGTTTATCCGCTTACGGAAGGTATCACTCAGGCTAATATGAGAAAGATAATAAAAAGCATATTGCCTCTGGCTTCTCAGGCAGAGGAGTGGCTTCCGGATAAAATAGCAAAAGAAAGCAACCTGTGCAGTCCTGCTTACGCCCTGACGAATATTCATTTTCCCAAGGATGAAAGGCAGATAAAGGAAGCCCGTTACCGAATGGTATTTGAGGAACTTCTAATACTTCAGACAGGCCTTTTCTATATAAAAAAGGGAAGAAGCAATATCAGGAAAGGAATTGTAATCGCTGAGAATATATCGGTAGAAAATTATACCGACAGGCTTCCTTTTGAACTTACAGAAGGTCAGAAACGAGTGTGGGAGGAAGTGCAGAAGGACATGGCATCAGTAAGGCCTATGAACAGGCTGATTCAGGGAGATGTAGGGTCGGGAAAGACTGCAGTGGCAGAACTGGCCATATATAAAACAGCAAAAGCAGGATATCAATCGGCGATGATGGCGCCTACAGAACTGCTGGCAAAACAGCATTTCGTGTCGCTGAAAAGGGATCTTGAGCCTCTGGGTCTTAATGTGGATCTGCTGTGCAGTAGCCTTAAAGCCAGAGAAAAACAGGAGGTTCTTGAAAGACTTTCTTCCGGAAAAACAGATATTATCGTGGGAACGCACTCAATAATCCAGCCTGAAGTGGCGTTCAAGGCTCTCGGGCTTGTAATTACCGATGAGCAGCATCGATTCGGTGTAAATCAAAGAAGTCTTCTGGCGGAAAAAGGCGATACACCTAACATTCTGGTAATGACAGCAACACCCATACCGAGAACACTGGCGGTCATATTATATGGGGATCTTGATATTTCTGTTATTGATACAATGCCGCCGGGACGAAAGCCTGTAAGAACTTACCTCAGAAACAATGACTCCAGAGATAATGTTTACGATTTTGTTCATAATGAAGTCAAGGCAGGACGGCAGGCTTATGTTGTAGCACCCCTCATTGAAGAGTCAGAAAATATCGACTGCCGTTCGGCAGAGGAGATTTATAAAGAACTTTCACAAAGATTTCCTGATGTAAGTGTCGGACTTGTTCATGGAGCAATGAAGCAGAATGAAAAGGATTCCGTCATGGAAAGCTTTGCATCAGGTGAGACAGATATTCTTGTATCTACGGTAGTCATAGAGGTAGGCATAGATGTAAGTAATGCCACCGTTATGGTGATTGAAAACTGTGAAAGATTCGGCCTCGCGCAGCTTCATCAGCTTAGAGGAAGGGTGGGACGTGGAAAAGCACAGTCCTATTGTATACTGCTTTGCGGTCATGAAAGCGAAATCGCCAATAAGAGAAACAAGATAATGTGTAAGAGCAGTGACGGTTTTGCCATAGCGGAGGAAGATCTTAAGCTTAGAGGTCCCGGAGAAATTTTTGGAACCAGACAACACGGACTCCCGGAGCTTAACATAAGTGATCTGATCCGCCATGTTGATATACTGGAAGATGTAAAAAAGGTGGCAGCTGATATAATAGACAAAGATCCGCTTATATGCCTGCCGGAACATGATCAGTTGAGAAGAAAAGTAAAGCGCATGTTCGGAGAAAAAATAGAATTAAAGTTATGAAATAACTACAGAAAGCTCCCGGCAGACTTAACCGGGAGCTTTCTGACTTGTTAAGAAATATAAAGATAAATTTTCTCTTACCGAAAAAATTACTTTCCGGCCAGCTGTCTTTCAGCCATTTCGACTAACTTTTTAGTCATATAACCGCCAACATAGCCATTCTGTCTTGCAGTCAAGTTACCTTTGTCAGTCTGTTCATAGTTAGAAAGACCAAGCTCGTTGGCAACTTCTGTCTTCAGGCTGTTTAATGCAGGTTTTGCATTGATGTTCATTTTATCCTGTAATGACATTTTGTTCACCTCCTATTACAGTAATAGTTTGATACGGCAGAAGATTATTATGTCATGCAATAAATGGTTCCAGCGGTCTTGAATGGTAATTTAAATATTTGATTTTAAAAGACATATAGGTTAATATATTTAATATAAGTACATTTTTTTTAAATATTCAAGGGGAAAGCATGAGAATAATAGCAGGAGACTTTAAGGGAAGACGTCTTTACACGCCTGAAAATTATAATATAAGGCCTACGACAGATAAAGTGAAAGAAGCCATGTTCAGCATAATCATGCCTTATATAAGTGAAAGCATATGTGTGGATCTTTTTTCGGGTACCGGAAATCTGGGACTGGAGGCTATTTCCAGAGGCGCATCAAAATGCTATTTCTGCGACAATTCAAGAGAGAGTATTCAAATAATAAAGAAAAATATCGATTATTGCAAAGCCGGTGATAAGTCTGTCATCAAGAGCGGAGATTTTCGCAAGGTTCTGGAATCCATGAGAGAAAAGGCTGATATTTTTTTTATGGACCCGCCTTATGAAGCCGGATATTACAGCGATGCTTTTGAAAAAATTGCAGAGAGAGGACTTCTGTCAGACGATGGAATAATAATTGCAGAGCACAGAGACAGCCTGGAGCTGCCTGACGCTCTAATGGGATTTGAAAAGCTGAAAGAAAGAAAATATGGTCAGATTGTTCTGAGCATTTACGGATGATACGCCTTTCAACACTGACGAAAACACAAAAATGTCCACAAAAAATATGAAGTATTACGAAAAGCCGGCTTAGAAATAACGAGCCGGCTTTTATGGTATGACGGGCATACCG
>DCJK01000025.1 GCA_002320005.1 Firmicutes bacterium UBA1702 | reverse complement strand
TCATGTGAAGCCTCAGGACTTTCGCCGACCGGGGCACATGTTTCCCCTTCTCGCCAAGGACAACGGCGTTCTGGAAAGGAACGGACATACCGAAGCCACGGTTGATCTGTGCAGACTGGCAGGTCTTAAAGAATGCGGTCTCTGCTGTGAAATAATGAGAGAAGACGGCACTATGATGCGTACACCGGAACTTATAAGTCTTGCAGAAAAATGGGATCTTAAATTTATTACCATAAAAGATCTGCAGAATTATCGAAAATGTCACGAAAAGCTGGTCGACAGAGTTGCCGTTACGCAGATGCCCACCAAATATGGGGATTTCAAAGCCTATGGATATGTAAATCGCCTCAATGGAGAGCATCACGTTGCGCTGGTAAAGGGAGATATAGGCGACGGAAACGATGTGCTCTGCCGTGTGCACTCGGAATGCCTCACAGGTGACACTTTCGGTTCTCTGCGCTGTGACTGCGGTCAGCAGTTTGCTTCCGCCATGACACAGATAGAAAAGGAAGGACGCGGCATACTTCTTTACATGCGCCAGGAAGGACGCGGAATCGGCCTTATCAACAAGCTGAGGGCTTACGAACTGCAGGAGCAGGGAATGGATACTCTTGAGGCCAATCTGGCTCTGGGCTTTGCCGGAGATCAGCGTGAATACTACATAGGTGCCCAGATACTCCGGGATCTGGGTGTAAAGAGCCTGCGTCTTCTCACCAATAATCCTGATAAGGTCTATCAGCTGTCTGAGTTCGGCATGGAAATCAAGGAACGTGTGCCCATCCAGATGTCAGCCACAGCTTATGATCTTTTTTACCTCAGAACCAAACAAAACCGCATGGGACATATTTTAAAATACTAGAAAAGGAGATATATCATGAAAACATTTGAAGGAAAATTAGTATCTGAAGAAATTAAAATCGGTATCGTTGCTGCGCGTTTTAATGAGTTTATCACATCCAAACTTCTGAGCGGAGCTGTGGATACCCTCATCCGCCATGACGTCAAAGAAGAAAACATTCATGTCGCATGGGTTCCCGGCGCCTTTGAGATACCCCTCATCGCTTCAAAAATGGCTAAGAGCGGAAAATATGACGCTGTCATATGTCTGGGGGCAGTGATTCGCGGCGCAACATCACATTACGAATGTGTGTGCAGCGAAGTATCCAAAGGAATCGCCTCGGCATCTCTCACTTACGGAGTTCCGGTAATGTTTGGAGTCCTCACCACTGACAGCATCGAGCAGGCTATCGAAAGAGCAGGAACAAAAGCCGGAAACAAGGGCAGTGACTGTGCCCTGGGAGCCATTGAAATGGTCAACCTGCTGCGGGAGATGGACATTCAGGAATAACCTTAATGAAGCTCTGCCTGAGGGAAACACACTTTGCAAGAAAAACTGCTGCATTAGACGGGGATACGTCAATGCAGCAGTTTTTAAATTCTTCTTTATCTTTTTGATTGTCTGTCTCTTGGCGGACAGCGTTCTTATCCTATTTCCATGAGCTCTTAAGCCCTACTATTTCGTTAAACACCGGTTCTTCTTCTGTGTGCAGCTTTGAGTCAGCCACAAAATATCCATGTCTGAAGAACTGGAATCTTTCACCCGGTTTTGCATCCTTAAGAGATGCTTCACCATAGGCTGTGGAAATTTTCACCGTATCAGGGTTAGGAACCTGTTCACCGTTTTCGTTTTCAATAAGCAGATAGTCGTATTGTCTCAAGGTTACGGGCACTGCGTTTGCAGCATCCACAAAATGAATGGTTCCCTTTACCTTGCGGCCTTCAAATCCGCTGCCGCACCTGGTTTCAGGATCATAAGTGCAATGTATTTCCTTTATGGTTCCATCTTCATTCTTTACGAAGTCGGTGCATTTTACGAAATAAGCGCCTTTTAGCCTTACCTCGTTGCCCGGGAAGAGGCGGAAATACTTTTTAGGCGGTTCTTCCATAAAGTCTGCTCCGTCTATCCACAGTTCTCTTGAAAAAGTCACCTGTCGAGTTCCCAGTTCCGGTGCCTGAGCATTATTGTCTATTTGGCAAAGTTCTGACTGTCCTTCAGGATAGTTGGTTATTATCAGCTTTACCGGATTGAAAACCACGTTTCTGCTTTCTACCTTTTCTTTCAGATCTTCTCTTACACAATGCTCGAGAAGAGAAATGTCCACGGTGCTGTTGGATTTTGCCACTCCTATGGTTTCACAGAAAGTTCTAACCGCTTCAGGCGTATAACCTCTGCGGCGTATTCCTGCGATGGTTGGCATACGCGGATCATCCCAGCCTTCAACTGTTCCGTCATCTACCATGGCTTTAAGGTATCTCTTTGACATTACCGTATTTGTCAGATTCAGTCTGGCAAACTCAATCTGCTGCGGAGGCTGTTCCCACCATCCCACTTCTCTGAGCACCCAGTCATACAGCGGCCGGTGATCCTCAAATTCCAGTGTACATATGGAGTGGGTTATTCCTTCTATGGCGTCTTCTATAGGGTGAGCAAAGTCGTACATAGGATATATGCACCACTTGTCTCCCGTGTTATGATGGCTGGCATGAGCAATTCTGTATATTACGGGATCCCTCATGTTGATGTTAGGCGATGCCATATCTATCTTGGCTCTCAGCACCTTTTCGCCGTCGGCATACTTTCCTTCCTTCATTTCTTCAAAGAGCCTCAGATTCTCCTCTATGCTCCTGTTGCGGCAGTAGCTTTCAGTACCGGGGCATTTGAGGGTTCCTCTGTTTTCTCTTATTTCGTCGGCGCTCATGTCGCACACAAAGGCTTTACCCTTTTTTATAAGCTCAACTGCGGCCTCATACATGGTATCAAAGTAGTCGGATGCCCAAAGCCGCTTGTCCCATTGGAAGCCAAGCCATTTTACGTCCTCTTCAATGGAATCAACATATTCTACATCTTCTTTTACCGGATTGGTGTCATCATATCTCAGGTTGCATTTGCCTCCGTATTTGGCCGCTGTCGAGAAATTGAGACAGATTGACTTGGCATGTCCTATATGCAGATAACCGTTGGGCTCCGGTGGAAAACGGGTATATACTTTGTCTCCGTATTTTTTATTTTCTAAATCTTTTTCAATGATTTCGTGTATAAAATTGTCTGCCATTTTATTTCCTCCGAATAAATTATACTAAAAATTATAACATCACGACGGTAATTTATCCAGCATTGCAGCGATTTTTATCAAAAAAACTATACCTTTGACATAGCTCTGCTGCCAGTTTATAATATATTCACACCAAATAACGGAGATTTTAACCATGAAAAAAGTTTTAACAGTTGTCACAGCAGTATCATTGCTTTTATTTTCATTACTTCTGTCAGGATGTACACAGGAACCGCCTTTTTCTGTTACTTCTTTTCTCGCTGCGCCTCTAGTCAATGCCTGCTCACACACAGAAGACAGAATAGATTCCCAGCTTTCTTCCGTTGCTTCATCCGAACGGGTGCCGGCTTCAGGGACATCTTCCTCTGAAACGGATATGACCGGAATACCTGACATCGTCAGCACCATTTATGAGGATCCCGGGAACAAGCTCCTTCTTGTGAACAAGCTTTATACCCTGTCTCCCGACTACTATCCTTCCGACATGGTGGCAGTAGACGGATCGCTTTCCACAAATCAGGGACTTTACTTCAAGAGGGAAGCTTATGAAGCTTATCTCAAGATGCTGGCTGATGCCAAAGCAGAAGGAATAAACTTCTGCATCTGTTCAACTTACCGCTCATATGAGGTCCAGAGCATTCTGTACAACAACGCGGTGGCTCGCGACGGTGCATATTACGCCAATATAACCTCTGCCTATCCCGGCAGAAGCGAGCATCAGACCGGATGGGCGGTGGATGTGACCTCTGCTTCCATGGGATATGATCTTCTGCAGAGCTTCATCGATTACCCTGAAGGATTGTGGATCAACAATCATTGCAGCGAATACGGTTTTATCATAAGATATCCAAAAGGTAAAACCCATATAACCGGCTACGACTACGAGCCGTGGCATCTTCGCTATGTAGGAGTCGAAGCGGCTAAAGAGATAACGGCTTCAGGGCTTACACTGGAAGAATACCTCGGCATGGCGTGATCTCTAAATCAGTCGGAGAGGTAATACCTTCTCTTTCCCTTTGACTTTTCTTTGTATTCGATGGCTTCCATTGGACATCTGCATATACATGCCATGCAATGAGTGCAGTTTTCACCCCATACGGGTTTACCGCCGGCTATCTTTATATTGTTCAAAACACACACGTCTGCACATAGCCCGCAGCCACTGCAGTTGTCGGCAGCTCTGAAGCCTCTGGCTTTTACAAACACCTTATAGAATATATTATTTACAAAAGAGCTTTCCGCCGCCCCTATGAGGGTGGCTTTTCTTTCCCCTTTCTCGCCCGCTTTGATTTGTCCCGCTATCTGCCGGGCACTCCTGTCTGCAGCCTTGACTATTCTTTCTGATTCCTCCTCATCGGGAACAGAGAACATGGCAATATAGTTCTCCGGCATTTTCACCTGAAAGCATCCCATATACTCCATGTCTTTTTCATGGCACAGCCTGCGAGCATACTCTCCTGCGTTGCCGCAGGAATCACCACAGGTCAGCACAAAGTACGCTTTCTTTGAGCCGGAAAACTTCGATTCCCTTATGAATTTTTCCGCTACGCGCGGCATCCTCCATCCGTAGGTAGGCGTTACAAACACATAAGGTGTCTCGGATTGAAGGTTTCCCGTTTCACCTTTCTTTATCATGTCACCTATGGATAATATCTTCTCTTCCTCCATATGTGAAGCAATCTTAAAGGCAACATGCCGGCTGTTGCCGGTACCCGTAAAATACACAATCATTTTTCTTTCCCCTTTCCTATGGTATTTATCAGAACTGCCGCGAAGCACAGAGCCCCTCCCAGCATAAATCTGCATGTAACGGTTTCGCCATAATACATCACCGAAAAAACAAATCCGAATATGGATTCAAAGCTCATTATCAGCGAAGCCGCCGTGTCTCTGGTGTACTTCTGTGCATAGTTCTGTCCTACAAAAGCGACAAAGGTATTAAGAATTCCCAGATATAAAATACCCGTAATACCTTCCCACGTAGGTACCAGAGCCATCTGTCCGCTAAGTGTACAGGCTGTAAGAGAAAGCACCGAAACTGTCAGCAGCTGAAAGAATGACATGGCCATGCAGTCTGTATCATTTTTTACAAGCTTTCCCACCAAAACAATCTGAATGCCGAAAATAAGGGAGAATAGCACACTCAGGCAGTCGCCCGGTCCGATAGTCAGGGACTCTTTCAGACATATGAATCCTATTCCGATCAGGGCGGCAAAGCCTGCACCAAACTCTCTCAGTGCCGGTCTTTTTCGCAGAATAACCCAGCTTATGAAAGGGACAAAGGCTACATATGCAGTACATAGGAATGACTGATTGGCGCTGGAGGTATATCTGAGGCCTGACAGCTGCACATACTGCCCTGCCAGCTGTATCAGACCTATAACAATTCCCTTGATAATTACACTTCCGGAGGCTTTTGCAATCCTTGTTCTGAAAGCTATGGCGCACATAAAAGCACCTATGGAATACCTGTAAAAAATTATTGCCATAGGTGTGGCCGCCGTTAGAGCCATTTTGCCCGCAATAAAACCGCCTCCCCAGATCAGGGCTACAATAAACAGTATGAAGTTGGCTTTCTTTTCCTGCATCGCCTTCATATGTGCTCCTTTGTCTCAACTCAACAAATTATATATGATTGAATCTGTAATTGCAAGGATGCGAAAGCATTAAAAGAAGGAGAATCTGTCCCACAAGACAGACTCTCCTTCCGCAAACATTTTTCAGGTGGACTTCTTTTTAATACAAACAATATGCAGGATATGTCTCACCTACATACAGCCACACATTCTCTCCCATTTCAATATGTCTGTCAAAAATCATATCCGGCACAAAAAGCTTTATTGCTGTTCTTTTTTTTCCTATAATCGTTATTTCACCATTTCCCGGATTTCCTTTAAAATCTTCTATTCTTTTCCGAAGATCTGAAATTCCTGTTTCTTTTCCGAAATTGTCAGCGAATTCATTTGTGTCAGCATATACGATATTGTCCGGGTTTTCAAACCATTCTCTTCTCATTGTCGCCTCCTTCTCACCAGTTAAAATGTTTTACAGGAAGGCGCCCCGCAGGGCGCCTTCCAAAAGGATGAAAAAAAGTATAAAGTTTATGCTGCGTTTTTCTTCTTCCTTGTCATCAGGATTCCTGCTCCTGCTGCAAGGGCTAGCAGACTCCAGCCTGAAGGCATGCTCTCGTCGCCCGTCGCAGGGGTCTTTCCGCTTTCTGTTTCCCCTCCCTGGGTTCCCGGAGGATTACCTTCTTCTGCCTTCCCTATGGTCACATCACTCATATCATATAGACTTGTCTTTCCTGCCTGCATTCTCGCGTAGGAAGCAAGCGCATAATATCCCTGCTCTGTTGCCATTCCATTGACTTCTCCATCTAACGTGTGGCTGAAGCCACCTCCTTCTACATAGAAGCCCAGTAGTGCATCCATTACACTGTTTCCGTTCTTTATAAATCTCACATCTGTAAGTGGATCTATCTTAAGGGCTGTAAGGGCTGTCAGCACCTGTGCACAGGATTCAGAATTGGTGGTTCCCCAGCTTGTATATCCTCCGTCTGCATTCTGAAGGGCTGAAAGGCAATCCAGCGCTTTATCCACAGCGACTTCAACCTGAGCATTGCCGCTGTAGTAAGGCGCCAGTGCCTGTATTGCCATGGCTGTCATGTCAGGATCTGCTGTCTCTCCCGACAGTGCCCAGCCTCCGTCTTCAAGCTCTGCTTTAAGTATCGTGTCTATGATATTCTCTCTTGTTGCCTGTACTCCCTCTTCGCTTACCTTTGGTATCTCATAGTTGTGGGAATCAAGCGCAATCAGTGCCCATATAGGGCCGTTGATTCCCTGTTTCTTCAGATAGTTAAGATCAGCAAGAGGTTCAAGAAGGTTGTAGCCTGCCACATCGGTTACATCCTTGCCTATGGCTGTAAGAGCAAGAATAGTTCTTGAGTTTTCTGTTGACTTGCTCGCATGAAGCTTTGAAGAGCCGTTTTCTTCAACTGTTTTCTCCACATCGGCGTAGTATTCTGCC
>DCJK01000041.1:51835-60068 GCA_002320005.1 Firmicutes bacterium UBA1702 | reverse complement strand
ATGTTGCTTTTGACGGATGTTTCTGTTGAACGACCCGCCAAAAGTGGTGCATTGTTCAACTAAGAACACCTTTGATAAAGCCTACAAGGAAATGAGTAAGGCAACTACCGGTAAAGTAGATTCTAATTTGACTACAGAGGCCGACAGCGACATTATCAAATTTTCACAGAACGAGGATAGTAGCATCACATACGAAAAACTCGTGTCAAAGCCTGATATGCCTATAAGCGTAATAACTACTACTCTTGAAAGCGTTAAAGAAAAAAGCAGAAAAGAGATCGTAAACGAGGCTAGAAATAGACTTCCTAAACAAAATGATGGTGGTCCGGTGGTTGTCCATAATAATGATACCGGAAAAGATATTATTGTTGGGAGACCAGGTTTAGAACATGGTTTAGATCGAAACTATGAATATACAGCTATGGTTTCAATGCACTTGGAGGACTATCTTAAAAATGCCGTAAAAATCAATGAAGCGATTGCAGATGAAAACAGAAAATATGATAGTGATATTTTATTAGGGTATGGTCAAACAGAAAGTGGAGAAAAGATTCCTGCATGCTTTATTGTTTCAAAATTAACAACAGGACAGGTAGAGTTGGTTGAATTTAGTTCCTTGTATTCTATAAGGGCAAAAAAAATAGTAGAGGATTCTGCACAAAGCAGCCAGGCTTTTCAGGGCCCTACCTCTACTACAATTAGTATATCAGATTTGTTAGATATTGTCAATGAAACGTGTTAAACGACCCGCCAAAAGTGGTGCATTGTTCAACCGAAAAGCTTGTAAACTATGCTTTAGATCCGTTAAAAGAACCTAACAAGGCAATGGCATTCAAAAAGGCATTGGGTTATACACAGGACAATTACCAAAGCCTAAAAGACCAGATTATGGAACTTGCGGACGAAAGCAAGTTTGTTGAAAAAGGTGATTCGGGATATGGTATGAAATATGAATATATTTTTGAAGCCACTGGTGCGAATGGGGAAAAGGCTAATGTTTTGACGGCTTGGATTCATGAAGGCGAAGACAAAAGATTGACCAGCGTTTATGTTACGAAAAGAGGTGTGACGGAATGAAAATAAAACAATATGATAGGGTTTTGTTGAAAGATGGAAACAAGGCATCTATTGTTGAAATCTTTGAAGAAGATTACTTTTTTCTTGCAGACATAGACAAGAACGGTGATACATACACAGAGGATTTACGGATTGATCAGATTGAAAAAGTATTGAAGTAAAAAGCACTTTGCAGTTGAACGACCCGCCAAAAGTGGTGCATTGTTCAACTTATATTGCAGAAATTGAGGAATTAACACACGTTATCTTGTAACTGTAGTCATTTATTATAAGAGTCAATAGTCGTATGATAGACATATAAAGAAAAGGGTTATTAAAAGAAGGAACAAGGATTATGAGAACTAAACAAAGAGTATTAACTGCTAAGCTTATTATGAATGTTAATAAGAACCAGGAATACGCAAATCAGGTGGGGATAATTGTAGAAAAGAATGAAATCAAAAATGATCGTAGAAATAGGAGAAAATAGTAATGAAGAAGATTATAGGAGTATTAGCTGTTTTAGCTATAGTAGCAGTTATTGGACTAGGAGTGTTATGGGATGGACCTTCTAATGAAGATAAAGAAAATTTAGTTATTGAATCTATATTAGAAGATGCATCCGTGCTAACAACACAGAAGTTATACATATCAGATGTATTTGAAAGCACAAAGGGAAAAATTCCTTTTATTAATAAGAGCGAGTATCTAGTTCACTACAGAACAACAATTTATGCGGGGTTTGATGTAAAAGAAATAACATATGAGCAGGATGGTAATAACATTACAGTTTATATACCGCATTGTGAAATTGATGAAGAATCAATTAAGATTGGAAGTGA
This sequence comes from Firmicutes bacterium UBA1702, assembly GCA_002320005.1. Taxonomy (GTDB): domain Bacteria; phylum Bacillota; class Clostridia; order Peptostreptococcales; family Anaerovoracaceae; genus Fimisoma. The sequence continues at coordinate 58,170 of DCJK01000041.1, read as the reverse complement.
AGATATCACACTATATGACACTAATTTTTCAATCATTAAGGCGAATTCAGAACAGACAATTCAGATTATAGGCGAAGCTGAAAAGTCTGCGGAAGCTTTTGCTAAAAACCCTGAAAATGGCTTTTTAGAAGAGGCAGATGAGAATGCAAAAGAAGTTATTAAACAGTTACTTGAAGCAGCAAATGAAGGATATAACTTTATGATTGAGTTCAAATAGTTTTAAGAAAAGTTTTAGTTGAACGACCCGCCAAAAGTGGTGCATTGTTCAACGAAAAAGCAATTAAAAGAAGAATGGATATCATTAACGATAGGGATGAATGGTAATGGATAAAAATAGTATGAAATACTTGATAGAACGAATATTAGAATATGCAGGCGAAGCAATTGTAGAAAGCAATAATGATATGACAGATTCTTTTCTTCAAGGAAAAAGGCTGGCATATACTGAAATTCTTGATGTAATACAGATAGAGTTGAAAGCTAATGGGGAATCTTTAGAAGAATATGGAATGGATATTGAAAAAATCAACAATGATGATTATATTGTTGAATGGAGTTTGGCAAGCGAGATGACAGCCAATAATAAAGAGTAAAGCACTTTGCAGTTGAACGACCCGCCAAAAGTGGTGCATTGTTCAACAATACGCAGCGAATACTCTATCAGCCATAAGTGTGCCAGGCCAAAGAGAAAAGTATGCTTCGTGTAATAAGCTACGCTGTCCCACAGTAAGCGAAAACAATATTAAGTCAAAGATCCGAATTATTCTTTTTTATATAGCAGTAAATCACAAACCTACGCATGAAGTGCTTATATCAGGAAACACAAAGGAAGGGTAGATAGATGTTCAAGTTTATTTTAAACGATTCAAATAAAGAAAATGTGACATTGGAATACATTAGAAAATTTGAAGAAAAATGGGGCGTAAGGTTCCCAGATGTTCTTGTAAATTATTATATGAATCATAACAGATCTGAATTAGAAGAATTTTCCTTCCTGATACATAATTTAGAATTTTCTGTAGAATTTATCATTCCGTTGCGATATGGGAATATTTGTGTAGAAAAAATTCTGTCGTTCAATGAAGGGAATGAATATATTTCAAAGACTTTTATTCCTTTAGCTGAGGACATTGATGGAGAGGATTTTTATTGGGATTCTTCAAGTGGCAAAGTTTTTTACTTATCTATGGAAAATATAGAGAATCCTATTCCAATATGCGATACTGTTGAACAATTCTTTGAGATTCTGAACAAATCGTATGAAGGAGAAAGGTGATTATTATGACAGAATATCTTCCTTTTGGTATGGGTGCGCTGTTAAAAGGTGCAATGCAGAAAATCCTAATTATTTCTAGAGTGTTGAAAGTACGAAATTACTTGACAATACGAGGGAGGAAGTTATAAATTTGCGAACCGAATATAGGAATAGCAATAGCTCAAATGATTCTGATCTCACGATACAGCTGTGCCTGTTGATAGCGAAACTGAGCGAAAGCGATAAAGCATTTTTTCTCCAAGTAGGGAAAAAGCTTTTCAATGAAGAATAATACCGGGCGATTGACCACCCAGGCACGTGAGTGCAAATATATAGCCGAAAGCTCCATCAGCCTGCGGGTAAGGAGTATAGTAGGCGATATCCCATGTAAATAATTTGACCCTTTGGAGGGTAGTGAAATTACAAGGGTGTCAAAGGTTGAACGACTCGCCAAAAGTGGTGCATTGTTCAACTTAGAACTAGAAAACGGAAAACATATGTTTGCTGTTGGGGTTGATGGTGTAAATAACACGCTGATTATTAGCGATGGAAATTTCAATAATCCTTCCATAGAAAAGGTATATCATATTGATTTAGATAACGAAACCGATATAGAAATTGTGCGGAGGTATATATATGAGGAAGAAAAGCTCGGGTCATTACAGGGCAATGATATTGCAGTTTTATATGGACAAGGATCTGTCTCGGTCCACAAGAGCGAAGATTTCTCAAATTATAGGGAGTCTCGAGGAGAATATGAGAGAAAGCAAGGCGAAAGAAATCTTGGAAAAGATTCAGGACTGCAATACGGAAAAAGAAGTAATTCAGAAACTAAAACTAAATACTCTATAAGCGAAGAGGTACCAGACGAAGGTGCCTTTGTTGAACGACCCGCCAAAAGTGGTGCATTGTTCAACTAAAGTTACTTGCAAAGAAAAAATTTTTTTCGAATTATTTTCTGAATTAAAAGAGAAGCATCCTCTCATCAAAAATATCCATGGAAAAGGAATGTTTTGGTGTATTGAATTAAACGATATCGTAAATCAAAAAAATAGACTATTTATTACAGCAAAAGGGAATACCACAACGTTGTCTGAACTCCGAAAGATATGTTTAGAAAATGGATTACTAATCGGTGGATATGTGAATAACTTCATAAGAATTAGTCCTGCGATTACTATGACCGAACAAGAAATCGAGGAAGCATGCGAAATATTAGACAGAAGCTTATTAAGCTGTTATAATAATCTAAAAAAGTAAACGTTATATGTTTTGTAGTATTTTACTTTAATGAAGGGAGTGTATCTTAATAAAATGGATATAGTAATTAGAGAAGCACGCGTTTGTGATTTGGACAGACTTATGACTATAGAGAATGTAACCTTTCCACCAAAAGAAGCTGCGGAGAGAACTACATTCGAATATAGAATTAATAATTTGAAAGAGTGGTTTTTAGTTGCGGAAATAAATGGATTGGTTATAGGTTTAATTAATGGACGAACAACAACCACAGATGTAATCCTGGATGAATTGTATGATCCAATTAATCTTCCTGATGGTGAGTACTTTGCATTACTTTGTGTTGAGACTGAGCCTCAATGGCAAAGAATGGGAGTTGCAGAGACTCTTATCAAATTTATCACAAATAAAGCAAGAGAAAAAAATTTAAAAGGTGTCATTTTGGCATGCAAAGATACTCTGATTCCCTACTATGAAAAGTTTGGTTTTGAACACGTTGGTATTTCGGCATCTACGCATGGTGGGGCAATTTGGAATGATATGCGATTAACATTTTAATAAAATGCAACGATGGTTGAACGACCCGCCAAAAGTGGTGCATTGTTCAACAAAATCACCTCCAGAAATAGAAAAAGCCGAGGGATTTTTTATTCAGAAAACCTCTCGGCTATGTAAAATGATATGCTATCCTTGGAGTTGTAATTTTTTTTGAATTCCTAAATAGTCGTATTCTTAGTAAATGATTTCAATAAGTCTTTCAAATACGCACTCCCAAATTCCTTTACATATAAGTCTATCCTTCCTTTCTAATAAATCTTTTTTCTCATTTTTTTGTTCATATATTTTTTCATAATTTGAAAAAACATGGGTGAAAATTCTTTATCTATGACTTTCAACCAGTTCTATCATATGAGAATTATATTTTTTTCTTTGAAATATAGAATTTTAAATTGCAATGTATTTAATCTAATCTCATTATATAAAATGATTCATTATTTATCGATAATATATAGTTATCCTTGTCGGCAGGATAAAATGATTTTATCAATATATCATTTTCCATTTCATCAGCCAATTCAATTTTACCTACAATATTGTTGCTAATATCGATATAGTAAGGGTTGAAGTTATCATCTACCGCCACACAATACTTTCCTGATGAGCCAGTCATTCTCCACCACCTTTTTGTTTGACGTAACTCCTTTTCTTCAGAGCCATCAAGCGGAATCGCTACTATTTTTACTTTATTTGCTTCTTCTCCTATTGAAGCAACAATACAGTTTTCATTAAGGGTGCATGAATTAAATACATCGTCTAATTGATACCTCAAGTATACTTCGTTTTCATCGCCTGCAAAAAATGTGGATTTCTTATTTTGCTGGTCATACAGAGTGAAAAGATATGAGTTTTCGTTAATTTCAGCAATACTCCGCTTCTCAGCATTATCAACAGATTCAATAGTTTCACTGTTTAGATCAACCATTTTTTTTATCGATACTGTTGTGGACTCTTCTTTTTTATTCTCACTTACATATACTGGTGTCTCACCTATAAGCATAACTTCTGTTGCAGTCTCATTTTTACTATATCCAGAATCTATTATGTTTTGATTCTTTCCATCAAAGTATATGATATTCCATTTATATGTTGGTTCTTCTATATATTCTTCATCAATTTTAGATTCCACATAAACAATCCCATCTTTATAAGGCACAGCACTGTAAATTAAATTTTCACTTTTAAGGTCATATAATCTATAAAAATTTTCTCTATAATCCAATACATATATCCCGTTGGTTCTTATTTCAGGATAAATGATTTCAGTTGCATTAATAATATTGTCATACACATTTGCAACAATAAGAATATCTTTTCCTGAATAACAAACAGTATACATATTAAGTTTTTCTCCTGTTTCTGAATCTTCCTCCAAATCGAACGGCATCGCTATTTGTGTAAGTTTTGCATTTATTGTTTCCGAAGTATTGCTCTCATTTACAACAGTATTTGAACAGGCTGTAAAAACAAGTATTATTATAATTGTAATTATACATACTGCCTGCTTATAAACGATATTTCTCATATTACATCAACCACCCTTTTCCAGTTAAAATCTAATGTGATATGTAATATCCAGCATTAGCATCTATAGCCTGCTCCATTACTGGTATAGTAGTTGTATAACTGCCATAAGTTGCATCGTTCCAATTTGGATCATTGTATTGAATAGATATTTGGGTTGTTGCACCTGTTTGCAAAATAAAGCCTTTTACTATTACATAATGGCCAGAAGGTACATGCTGATTATTATAATTCGGTAATGCTGTTGGTTTAACATGACAAATTACAGGATAACCCGCACGCAAACTTGTAAGTAATTTTTCACCGAAATTTGTTCCTGAAGTAGTATAATAAGCGTATTTATTTCCTAAATAATGATTTAATGTTTGCGCCACTTTATAAACATAAGTTCCTGAAGATGATGTGGTACCAGCCAAAGATTCTATCGTACTTTCACTTACAGAATATCCAAATTTTTTTAACGCCATTCGTATACATGCTGGACCGCATGTATAACTTTTTTGCTGCTGATATAATGGAACATTTAGCTCAACCTTTTCTCCTATCCTAGTAGGAGAAATAACACCTGTATCAGCAAAAGCAAATCCTATGCTACCAAGAACTAACAGAATTGAAAAAATAACACATATAATCTTTTTCATGGTTCTACCTCCTATTTTATACAGATTAAATTCTACGTTCTTGTTTATCTCTTTATCTTTTATGACCACAAGTAAACTAAATAAAAGCACATAGTTTTTTACCCATGCGCTTTATGTAAGTATCTTCATATTATGTTTTTCCTTAAATGCAATTAAATAACTTACAAGAAGCGCTAAAATCAATAGATATTTAGTAAATTCTCTCTTGACCTCCTTTTTCAATCAATAATTGCAATTTTCTAATTGTTATATGACCTCCTTATCACATAATTAACACATTTTCATCACAAAGTCAAGTCTTTTTTATCTTATTTTAACAAACGAAGTCTAAAACTATATATTTTTTTTCATACTTCTTCCTCTTCCTCATAATCGAAGATACGCATTTCGCTCAAGGCAGTTGAACGACCCGCCAAAAGTGGTGCATTGTTCAACCGAATCCGCGCGCATTTCTTCCGCTTCATCCAGTAACGCAGACTGATAATTATCCCATACGTCAATAATATCGTTGTCTCTGAAAACATTGCCATAGCCGTTTTTAATTGCATAATCTTTATCAAAGATAAAGGCGTTAGAGATTTTAATGTATGAATAGATAACTTCTCCTTTTCGGTCTGCATCAAACTCTGATATAGCATAATCCTCAGCAAGCTTAAAGTTATCGGTAAAGAAAAAGCCGACCTCATCATAAGAAAATCTACTGCCTATAAAGCTTTTTTTAAACTCCGTTATTCCTTTGGTAAGAGTGCCATGATAAGCCTTAGTAGTGTATCCTGCATTTTTTGCTGCTTCATCTACTAACCTTTGCGCTGTTTCTATATCTCCGCTCTTTACTGCTTTGTTATATTCTGCATCGGCCTTGCTTAAGGAGAACTTGACGTATTTGTTATTATATGGTATATTTTTATCAGAAGATGAGTTGACAACGGACGGAGTTCTATTTGAACCAATCTCAAGTTTTTGTGCTTGAGCGTCTACATCAACCTTCTTCTTTTTTATTTTATTTCCATACCTTTTCAAATAAGACTCTGTATTCATTTTATATATTGTCAAAGGTCTCACGGCATTTCTGCCATCAGAGACAAGATTCACTATTGTTGAACGACCCGCCAAAAGTG
>DCJK01000041.1:50952-51816 GCA_002320005.1 Firmicutes bacterium UBA1702 | reverse complement strand
AAAGTGGTGCATTGTTCAACGAAATGAGGAAGAAGGTGGCAACCATTGTCTGAAGAAAAAAAGAAAATCATTGAAAAGCAAATGGCAATCATTGAACTGCTTCCTTATCTTGCGGAATTTCCTATGTTTATGCAGTTCTTTGATACAGAAAGCGAAAAACTTCTTGATGAAAAGATTGAAGTGCTTTAAGCTATAAAAGAAGGCAAAAGCATTTCAGAAATACCAAAATTCTATGATGTGTTGGAACTTATGCCAAAAGAAGGAATATGGGATTAGAAAGCACTACGCAGAGATAATGCAGGGTGCTTTTTTCATGCAAAAATCAAGCAAATAACGAGGTTAAATCATGGCATCATATTTATCAATAGGAATAACACAAAACAGTCAGAGTATTGCAAATAACACATCGAATGTGACTGTCACGGTATCAATATATTCCGAAGCATCATGGAACTATGATGCTGTCAGCACAGCAGGAAGCTATTGGTTGAACGACTCGCCAAAAGTAGTGCATTGTTCAACCAGGACACATGTCTTCTAATCTACCCTCTCACCTCTCACATTGTAAATTGCAAAATTTAAACCCTGCAAGACTTAAAAATCTTGCAGGGTGTTTGAATTATTTAGCCAAAACAATTAATTCCGGCACACCTACTTCGTTTATTTGTGTTCCTGAAATTTTCGCAACAAGTCTTGAAATTCGGGCATTTGCTGTGTATAATATCCATGTATATCTATACTCGTTACCAGTGCTCCCATTTTCAGGTGGCAAGGTTTAGAGTATAAACGAATTTTATAGAAAAGGAGTTGACAATTATGACTGCATTTGCGACAATCATTAGCAAGCAAGCAAGCAAGCAAGCA
>DCJK01000041.1:0-50824 GCA_002320005.1 Firmicutes bacterium UBA1702 | reverse complement strand
AGCAAGCAAGCAAGCAAGCAAGCAGTCGTAGTCTGCCCTTTTTTCGAGAATATACGCCATATGTGCGCACTGCTCAATTGGTTTTTTGCCGGTAGGCGGTGTTTTTTTTTGTTCAAAAGAGGAGGTGATGGGCAAACTGAGCAGATAAGCATGCCGGTTCACCGTTCACCGACGCAAGAACGAATGGCAGAAGCTCTCCTTGCCGTGTGGGAGAGCAGGCAGAACTTTCTACACGGTATAAATCTCCGGCAAATAGCTGGAAAGAACTAAAGGAGGAATTGATTATGAAAGCAAAGAAAAGTAAAATAATAAGCATACTCTTGTGCAGTGTTATGATTCTGGCTTTATTACCCACAGTTGCTTTTGCAGAAGGTACTTCAGTAGCATGGATTGGGGAAACAGGATATGAGACATTGGAGGATGCAGTAAACCATGCTGTAAGTGGTGATACAATTGTATTAGGGGAAGGGAAATACACACTTTATGGCAAAAATGCAGATACAAAGGGGAAAAACCTCACCTTTGTAGGACAGGGTGCTGATAAAACTGAATGGGGAATTGGAGCAACAATACCTGACCCTGATAAATTCGGCACAGAATACAACGGAGATTACAGCTTTGACGGTTCCGGCACAATTACATTTAAGAACATGACTCTGCAGTCTGGTACAGCTGATTATCTGGGATTCATTCGTGCAGATAACACAGTTGTAGAAAATTGTGTAATAAACGGCAAAACTTTCTACTGGGGATACAAAACAGCTTCATTTAAAAACACTACTTTTAACTGTCCGTCAGGCGACTACGCATTATGGACATACAGTTCACCTGAAATGAACTTCGATGGATGCACATTTAATTCTTCAGGTAAGGTGATAAATGTCTATACAGACTGTATCGGTAATTTTAACTGCGATTTTGTTATTAACTTTAACAACTGCACTGTAAACGGCAATACATCAGAAGGAAAAAAGGATAAGGCTGTAATGAACATCAATGACAGCCTAATGGGAGATTACAATTTTATCATCAATTTATCAGGAAACAATGTGGTGAATGGCGTTACTCCAGATGACTTGAACAAAGAATACTCTAAGGAACAGAAGGATATCACATGTTCAAGATGGTTTGAATTCAACACAAAGTATGGAAATGGCAATTCCGGCCATACAGTTGTATCCATAGATAGTATTAAGGTTTGGGAAAATGGAAATATGGTTGCACATGAAATAGACACAGAAAACGATTGTTATACAGATGGTTACAAGGATGATGCATACACAATAACCATTGGTGATTGGGAAAAGACAGATGATGATTGCTATATCAGAGTCGTAACAAAAGTTTGTGATTATTGTGGCTATACAAGTGAATACGAGGAAATAGGTTATTCTGTAACATATACAGATGGTGTGGACAATACTGAAATCTTCAAAGATCAGACAACAATTGTTCCTGCCGGCGATGTCACACCTGCGTTTGATGGTGGTACTCCAACAAGAGATGGATACACTTTTGAGGGTTGGAATCCGGTTGTAGATGAAACAGTAACTAAGAGCATTACTTATACAGCAGCATGGAAAGAAGTGGTTCCAACAAACCCACAGACCGGCGACAATTCTTACCTAACACTGTGGATTTCTCTGCTTGTTGCCAGCGTATTCGGTATTGCAGGAACTACTGTTTACAGCAGAAGAAAAATATTAAGATAATTTAACGCATAAGCCGAATGTGTGCTACACATTCGCAAAGCTCCCTCCTATCGGGTACAATGTATTTGACAGGAGGGATTTTTTATGGAACTGATAGAATCTATCAATAACATCAATGATATTGATGAACAGTGCAGGCACTGCCGATAACGGTATTTCTTTATTTTGCTTATGGGCAGACAAGGGCGGTATGCCCAAAACCGGCTTACCCCCTAATCCCATTTTATTAAGCGTAGATTATCTCATTGTAAATGATTTTCCTGACTCTGGACTGGATTTCATTCATTTTCTGCACCCACAACATAGGATCGTCTGTTTTCAGCTTCTCGGTAACATTTTTCTTCGCTGCGATCTGCTTCTTCAGATACCGCTTGTGACGTTGTCCCCATAAGCCGATAGGCTGTATTTCTTCTTCGGAAAGTATCAGACAAGGGATATAATAATCACCCTGCAATTCATACCATAAACCGTTGCGTTCATCAAAAATGTACTTGCCCATACAATAAATCCTCCGGTATAATATATTCGCACATACGTCACAGTTCTCCGATTGCCACATTCTGTTATATCTTGTTATCAGATTTTCTTGACCTTGTGTTTGCCCTTATCAGCTTCCAAGGGAAGAATAAACACAAGTGAAATCTATAATAAGTTGAGGTGAGTATTTTGCGATAAATCCTTTATTTTCAAGGCTTTCGGAGGATTTTATTAAAACCCTGTGAGGGTCAATAACCACTTGTAAAATCGTGGTTTTCAAGCTTGAATTTATCGTTCCTGTACTTCTTTTCCGCTGAGGTGCTCTATTTCGATTTCAAACATCTGAACGGCCCTTCCAGATGATACCACTTCTTCATCTACCATCTTTCCATCAGGATAATACTTCATCGCAAACTTCTTTACAAGCTTAATAATGTCTTCCTGATTTTCGACTAAATGGCATCGTCCAAAGACAACCACACTTTGAAGAAAAGGTGCCCACGATTCTTCTTTAATGCTTTCATTACCGCATACAGTAAAGCAAACCTTGTCACATGCTTTCAAACAATCCACCTTATAACCTACTTTCGCTCCATGAAAAATAATCTTATGTGCGTCTTCATCATACAGATAATTTATCGGTATCGCATAGGGATAACCATTATCACCATTAACTGCCAGAATGCCGCGTCGAGAACAACGAAGCAGTTCTTTTGCTGCATCTATACTTATTTCATTTTTCTTTTTTCGAATTGTTCTAAACATTAAATTTACCTCCACAAATTCCTATTTGCCGTTCATTTTACTTGCGCAAATTATACCATAAAACCTGTGAACAATTCTACCGCAACTTTGGCAAGAAATGAGAAAAGTCCGAACAGATTTTCTGCCCGGACTTCCTCTCTCAATCGTAAATCAATTCCATTTTTACAATTTCTTTGGCCTGTGCCGTGCAAGCATTCCTCTGACGTACTATTCCATCTGGTTTTCGGATTTCAGCTTTTCGGTCACACCGTTTTGCTTTGCCAGCTCCGGCACGATCAGCTCCATGCGGCTTCGTGCCGCTTCGTTGATCTCGGCGCAATACTGTTTTACGGACACCGCCCCATATATGCCTTGGGTTTTTCTTTTACATGGAAATCCAATACAAAGAATAAAGAATAAACGAGCCGAGTGGCATGAATAAGACATAAAGATGTATACATACGGATAATTGAAATTGTAAAGGAAAAATACGATTATAGGGCAGACCAAATCAGGAAGGATGCAGATCAGAGTCGGAAGACGAAATCAAATCCCCGGCGGTGTGAAAATCACATCTGCCGGGGATTTTTCTATCCAAACTTATGACGGATCCGGTGAATCCCGGGATGATAATCAGATAACTATATAGGGGCGTTCGTTCTTGATTCATGCCTGATGAGCAGGAATACAGCCAGATACATTACAGCCACGAATACCACGAAAATGAATGTGGACTGAGTGGTGCCGCTCATGCAGCAGGTATCATATACTCCGTGGAGAAATACGGCGGCAATATATCCCATAAACAGATTGATCTTACAGGAAAAACGGTTTCCGCGATTTGCACATAATTTTGCTCTGCCATAAAAAAGCCCCATTAGGACTGCAAAGCCCATGTGTCCCGGAATGGACAGGACAGCCCTTGGAAGAGCAACGGAAAGCCCGTAGCTGAATACGTAGTTTATGTTTTCAAATGCTGCAAAGCCGAGAGAAACGAAAACGGCATATATGATTCCGTCAAAACGATAGTTGAAGTTGAAATCATTCCATGTCTGACGATAAAGGAAGAAAAATTTTGTGCCCTCTTCCACAACAGCAACCACAAGAAAAGCCAGAAGAACAACATATTTTGGATTGTCCGGATCAACCAGCCAGTTGAGAACTGATTTTCCCAGCATTTCAAGGATAATGGAAGCCAAAGCAGCCAGGACGCCTTTCAGAGCCAGGCTCCAGAGCAGACCGGGAGGCTCCTTTTCAATGGTATCTTGCTTATATATGTATTTCATCAGAAAGAATGCCGGAAGTACAGCGGCAAGGACGTAGATGATGATAAGGTAGTATATAGGCGCTAAAAAGAACATGATATCCCCTCCTGATTGCATTATTAATATATGTATTTTAGCAAAAGCTGATATTTATTTCAATGGTAAAAGCCGTAAGAATAATCCGGCCTCTCGGCAGGCAAAGCGCATTGACCCTGATGTGCGGAAGATGGTAAAAAACGTGTTTTTAACAAAATAGCGCGCCTACCGGTTTGAGACCTCGTATGGAGGGGCACATCATGTGCGAATTAAATCTTCAAGCAAAAACTCATGAATTATTGGAATTTCAAGAAGTTCAGGAGTCTTTTTATTTCCTTCATACATTTACATAGTCATCTCGCTAATGAGGTGGCCTTTTTTATTTAAGGAGGAATAGATAATGAATGAAAAAGTATTATCAAATAAATTAATTAGAAGGGATTAAATCGCGATTGCATTAATTGTTAAATGTGCATATAAAGCAATCCTGATTTGTCACGAGGATTTAGATTGATATTATGAAATTATTTGTAACAAAATGTTGCAATAAAAAAATATTGTGTTCTTCTTAATGAGCTCTTGAACTCTATTTGTTTTAGTATAAGATGATAGTAAATAATGTTATTAAATGTTGAAAGGGGAATCTGAGATATAAAAATTTGGGTTAGAAAAATTATTACAGTCATATTAATATTTATAATGGTTGTATCGCAATCTGTAATTTCTTCATGGGCTATATCGAATGGTGAATCTTCTTCTGAAGAAAAAGTAATAAGTGATTTTTTGTCAAATTACGACGGAAATGAAAAAGTCCAATTAAGAGATATCATAGAGTCAGATATCGAAGCGTTGAAAGAACTGGGGTGTTTACAAGCGGCTACATTAAATAGTATTAATAATCAAAAAACAGAGTTGAAGAACAGCTTTATATATGAATTGGATTATGGAGATGTAATTAACTATGTAGAAGTCTTAAAAAATGATGAATGTGAAATATCGATTCGCATTAAAGAAAATGATGTCCTAAATTTTTTTACGAAAAAAACGATGGTCAGATGATTTTAAATGGTGCTACTATTGAAATATCTAAGGTTAATGCATATTCTAACTTCGGGTATATGGGCTCATATTCAACGCGAGCAACTGAAACATGGTTTCAAGAAACATGTCCTTATGGCAGTTCAAGTGATTATTCATATAGCAAACAAACTATGAACTACCACAATATTGCACTTGGCACGCGTTTGGAAAATATAGCGAAATCAGCGTATATTGCAATTTTAATTTCTACACTTCCTGTTAGTGTAATTACGGCAGCTATTGCGGGTGCATTATTTGGTGAGTTAGTCGCAAAAGCACCTGATGCAGAGAGGTTGTCTGTTAAAGTAGAAACATTTACTCACAAAAATTACACTAGTGGTTTTGTTTCTCCAATAATAACATGGGTTTGGAAATACAAATATTCATACTATGCAACAACAAATTGCTCGGGTAGTGTTATAGCAACCGATTATGCATATAAGTGTCAAATGTAGGAGGTTGGAATGGAACGTAAAAAAATAAAAAGTATAATATTTTTGTTATTTTTACAATTTGTTATTTTGTTTTATTATCAGGTTAAGTTTAGTGTGGATGAAGCTAGTTTCGTAATTGGAATGAACATTGGATTTGTTCTTGGGATCTATTTAATTGTAGACTTATGGAGAAATCAACATCACAAGTAAATATACATAAAGAAAAAGGGATGATAAAGTAAAAAAGAATATATTTATTCAGATGTAATAAAACATACAGAGAAGTGAGGCACATCATGGGTCAGATAGGAAAAACCATTCTTAAAAAAGATAACGGGGCAGTTGTCCCGGTTATATTTGACGTACCGCCTGAAGCAGGCCGTATAGTCATAATGATTCACGGATTTGAAAGCTGCAAAGAATGCGATACGGGCAAACTTCTGTTTCGCAGAATGATACCTGCAGAGATAGGGGTAGTCGCATACGATCAGCCGGGGCATGGCAGCGAAGAGGGAAGAGAGGAATGGTTTACTCTGAAGAACTGCATGGATAGTCTGGAAACAGTTGAAAATTTTGTTGCAGCTAAATATCCCCATGCGCAGATTTTTTATTTTGCATCCAGTTTTGGAGCATACATGACATCCCTTTATGTAAGCACGCGAAACCACAGGGGCAGGAAGCTGTTTATGCGAAGCGCCGCAGTGAACATGCCGGAAATTTTTTTAGGAAAGCCGGGGACAGAACCGGATCCGACAGCCATGCAGCTGCTTAAAACGCAAGGGTATGTTCAGGTGGACATGGGTATAGGACAGCCTGTAAAAGTACCTTTGCAGATGTTTGAGGATATGAAAGAAAACAACCTGTCGGAAAAATTTAAGCCGGACAAAATAAAGGCTCGGATGGTTCATGGAGAAAAGGATGAAGTTATTTCGCCGGAAGCAGCAGTGAATTTTGCTCGCAGATTTGGCCTGCCCATGACGATGATGGCAGACGAAGGTCATTCTCTCTGCAATGCACAAGGAACTCCGGATCTTGTAGCAGATATGGCAATTAAGTTTTTTACCGCTGAGTAAACTCTACTATGCGTAGGTGGTGCTGAAAATCTGCCTGGTGTAGAATATACAAAAAAGAGAGGAGATTTTTTGTATGTTTCATCCCATTGATTTAAAAAAATGGCCCAGAGCACAGGTGTATCACTATTTTTCCCAAATGGCGCCCACAGGATATTCAATCACAGTTGAAGCAGATGTGACCGGATTATGCCGGGATGTGAGAGATGCCGGCCTGAAGTTCTTTCCTGCGTACCTCTGGCTTGTGACGAGGAACCTCAACAGGCAGACAGAGTTTAAATGTGCTGTCAAGGACGGAATTCTGGGATATTTTGACCGGCTGACGCCTCTGTATGCTGCATTTCACCAAGATGATAAGAGCATATCGCTGATGTGGACACCGTATTCTGAAGATTTCAGCGAATTCTACTGCAGTTATATCAACAATCAGAAAAAATTCGGCAGTAATCACGGAATTCTCACTCAGCCGGACACACCTCCCCCGGAAAATGCTTATACGGTTTCTTCTGTTCCGTGGATAAATTTCAAACATTTTTCGGTGCACAGTTATGAAAACAAGGCATATTATTTTCCCAGCGTTGAAGCAGGGAAATTTGAGAAGCGGGGTGAAAAAATATTTATGCCTCTTTCCCTGACCTGCCATCATGCCGTCACAGACGGATGGCACATTTCCGTTTTTCTGGAAGACCTTCAGAGAGATATGAACAATTTTAAAGAGTTTATTTAAACACATGGCATTGTTCTCGTATATGAAGTTTTTTTTGTCATGCAGACGCAGAACATGCTATAATACATTGACAAAACCTGCAGGATTATGCAGATATAAGCAGGTATCATTCAAATTTTTCCAAAAGGAGGACAGTATATGAATTATGAAATTAAAGGCGGAGCTTTCCCGGTCGTTGTGTGTAATCTGACACGGGGTGAGCAGATGATTACAGAAAAAGGCTCCATGGTATGGATGACACCAAACATGACCATGGAAACCAGCGGCGGAGGAGTAGGTAAGATGTTTTCCAAGGCATTTTCCGGAGAAAGCATGTTTCAGAATATCTATACTGCCCAGGGTGACGGAATGATAACCTTCGGCTCAAGCTTTCCGGGTAAAATCATGGCGCTGGAACTGGAACCGGGCAAAGAATTTGTGGTGCAGAAAAGTGCTTTTCTTGCAGCAGAAAGAGGCGTAAACCTTTCCATCCACTTCAATAAAAAAGCAGGCGCCGGTTTCTTCGGCGGAGAAGGTTTCATAATGCAGAAGCTTTCCGGAAGAGGAACTGCTTTTATAGAGATAGACGGTGATCTGGCGGAGTATGAGCTGGCACCGGGCCAGCAGATGATTGTCGATACCGGTAATGTTGCAGGCTTCGATTCAACTGTATCCATCGACATTCAGAAGGTGTCAGGCGTAAAGAATGTGCTCTTCGGAGGTGAGGGCCTGTTTAACACGGTACTTACAGGACCAGGCAAAATATGGCTCCAGACCATGCCGATTGTAAATGTGGCAAACTCTATCAGACCATACATACCTACAGGAAACTAAATAATCAGAAAAGCAAAACTGCCGCAGGTTGTTTATTGAACCTGCGGCAGTTTTGAGATATATGGGAATTTAAGATGGTGCATGTAATCTGCCTTAACGGCTGCGGGCGGCCTCTGCGACGATATCTCCTACACCCTCCAGAATCATGCCGGGACGATAAGCATAGGATTTCAAAGTATTCCTTGTGGATACACCGGAGAGAACCAGAACCGTGGCCATGCCGCTTTCCAGACCTGAAATTATGTCTGTATCCATTCTGTCGCCTACCATTACCGCATCAGCAGAATGGCAATTTAAAAGTCGAAGACCGGAACGCATCATAAGGGGATTTGGCTTGCCGCAGAAGTATGCATGGGTTCCTGTTGCCATTTCTATGGGGGAAATGAGCGCGCGACATGCAGGAGCAATACCTCCTTCTATAGGACCTGAGACGTCGGAATTTGCCCCGATAAGTCTGGCGCCGGCCATGACCAGATTTGTTGCCTTTGTAAGAGTATCCAGAGAATAAGAGCGCCCCTCTCCGACAACTACATAATCCGGATTAACATCATTCATGGTTATTCCCGCATCATACAAGGCATTAAGAAGTCCGGCTTCACCGATGGCAAATACCGAACAGCCGGGAGACTGCTCCTTAAGGAATGCAGCAGTGGCCAGTGCACTGGTATAAAAGCGTTCTTCAGGCACGTCAAGCCCCATGCGTGCAAGCTTCTGATTGAGTTCACGAGGCGTATATCCGCTGTTGTTGGTGAGAAACAGATACTCCTTTTTTTCACTGTGAAGCCAGTCTATGAACTCGGCTACACCCGGGAGCACCTTATTGCCGTGATAGATTACTCCGTCCATATCGCAGATGAAGCCTGTTTTTTTATTAAAATCTATTGAATTAAAATCCTCTCTCATGTCTTGTACCTCCTTTTGATTATATCCCGATAATAAGTATATCATTCCATACAGTGATTTTCTTTCAAAGTTATGTAAAGATTGTGAAAAAAATGAGATAAAGCCTCTAAAAAAGGAGAAAAGTGATATGAAAAGGCACAAAAATGTGTTGTCATGTTTCGAGACAGTGGTAAAATAACATTAAACAAGTGTGAAAAGGGAGGAATTTGTAAAATGAAGCCGGCGGCAATATTCAAAAAAATATGTACAATGGTGATTATATCAGCAATGATCATAGGGACTGCAGGGTGTGCCGGAACAGTATCAGATGAAGGAGACGGCACCATTACCATAGGCGGTGATTCGCAAAGCTACACTGCAGGAGGAGGAAATGTTTCGGCAGCCATAGATAAAATAGAGATAGAGTGGGTAAGCGGTGAAGTAAGCATATCCAGTGGGAATGTTCAGGAGATATCTTTCTATGAAGAGTCTTCAAAAGAGCAGGACGAGAATCATAGTCTCCACTATACCATCGACGGAGGAACACTGAAAATCAAGTATTCTAAGCCGGGAAAAACCATACACATTTCTGACGGAGATAAAAAGCTGTTTGTAACAGTTCCCGAAAAGATAAACCTGAAAGAACTGGATATAGAGAACGTATCTTCTGAAGTAAAGGTGGATGTTTCGGGACTTCTGAGGGAATTCAGCGTAGAGACGGTAAGCGGAAACGTGACCGCAGTACTGGATAATGCCGCTGACGAGGTGAGCATAGATTCTGTAAGCGCCGATGTGGAACTGAGAATACCCGATGTGGGATTTTCCATGGAATTTGAAGGCGTAAGCGGAGATTTCAGCAGTGATTTCGATGTTGAAATACGAGGTGATTTTTTTGTTCACGGAAGCGGTGAGAAAAGTTTTGAAGCAGATACTGTCAGCGGCAATGTAGCTGTCAACAGAATATAGTACAAAGCAGCATGAGCCGGAAGTGAAAGCAGAACAGAAAGGAGCACGAAATGAAGAAAGAAACTTTTGTAATAAACTCGAATTGCGACGGACTGCCACTGAGCACGGCGCTGTTTGTACCGGAGGGAGATATAAAGGCCATTGTGCAGATCTCTCACGGAATGGCTGAGCACAAGGAACGCTATTATGAATTCATGGAGGCATTGGCAGAGGCCGGGTACGCTGCTGTAATCAATGACCATAGAGGACATGGAGAGAGCGTCCTGGACAAAAAAGACCTGGGATATTTTTATGATGATACCGGCGAATTTATAATAGAAGATCTTCATGACATTTCCTCATATATAAAGGAAAGATTCCCGGAAAAGCCTCTGTACCTTTTCGGACACAGCATGGGATCCATGGCCGTGAGAAAATACATTAAAAAGTACGACAGAGATATTGATAAACTGGTGGTGTGTGGTTCACCAAGCAAAAACCCGGCAGTGGGAGCCGCTCTGGCCATAGTTGCTGTGGAAAAAGCTTTCAAAGGCGACAGGCATAGAAGCAAAACCATACAGAAACTGGCTTTCGGTGCAAACAACAAAGGCATAGAAAACCCGGTTTCCGGAAATGCATGGCTGTCTGTAAACGAGGATAACGTAAAAGCCTACGATGCAGATGATGGATGTGGATTCATGTTTACTCTTAACGGATTCAAGAATCTCTTCCTGATGATGAGAGACATTTATCAGACAGGCGGATGGGTGCTGGAAAATAAAGATTTGCCGATTCTGTTTATAGCCGGAAGCGAGGATCCGGTCATAGGAGGCGAAAAAGCCTGGAGAGAGAGCATGGAATTTCTTAAAAAAGTAGGGTACACCAACGTGGAAGGAAATCTTTACCGGGGAAAGCGCCATGAAATTCTTAACGAAGACAACAAAAGAGATGTATATAATGATGTCATAGGCTTTTTTGGGCAATAGCATGAAATTGTACCAAAACTTTTAGGGACCTTTTTACTTGAGAACACAAGAAAGGCGTGATATACTTTATAAAAAGGAAAAGGGGGAAAAGAAAATGAAAAAGAGGATTTTACCTATCGTGCTGATTACGGTAGCAGTAGCCGTATTGTTGGCATACAAAGGAGAGGAAAGTGAGCCTTCTGAATAAAAAATCTCCTTGGGATAAAGATTGGAACGATCTTTGCAAAAAAGAGGCTAAATTTGAAGCTAAGCGGCAGGAGGGGCCAACATCTGTTCTCATAAAAAAATTAGACAGATTTGTTCCACGGAAGCTCAGCGGTACTTTAGATGCAGCTTTTTCCAAAGGCTTTGCGCTTATTTTTGAAAAAGGAACCGGAGTAATTGAAAAAACATACAACAAAGAAAAGCGTCAGGCAGAGTTCCGTATCAATACTTATGCTTCCGAAGTAAAGGGGGACAAACAAAGCGTAAAGCAGTTTACCAAGCGGGCCAAGGCTGCCAAGGCCACCAATCTGCTTGTTTCAAGCGTAGAAGGTATAGGATTGGGCTTTGTGGGAGCAGGTATTCCCGACATACCTCTGTTCGTTGCCATGGTGCTGAAGAGTGTATACGAAGTGGCACTGAGTTATGGCTATGAATACGAATCAGAAGGAGAAAAGGTTTTTATTCTTAAAGTCATTGAAGTGGCCATGTACGATTCAGATGAGTTTATATATCACAATGAGGAACTCAACCGGCTGATTGACGAGATAGTTGAGGATGGTGATAATCTGGACAACTACAAGGTAGACAAAGAATTACAGATTGATCTGACAGCCAAGGCTCTGTCCAAAGAGATGTTATACACAAAATTCCTGCAAGGTCAGTTTATAATAGGCATTGCGGGAGGAATTTTCGACCCGATATACATAAACCGCATCAGCAACTTTGCTGTTCTCAAATATCGGAGAAGATTTCTAAGAAGCAAAGTGAGTTCGAGACCTTCCTCACTATAAACAAAACTAAAGGAGCAAAAAAATGAAAGAAAGAACTTTACATTTGACAAGGGCTGCTCTTATAGCAGCTCTTTATGTTGTTTTAACTTTTTTATCGCAGATTTTCGGCCTTGCCAGCGGAGTGATACAGTTCCGCCTTTCCGAAGCGCTGACGGTAATGCCGCTGTTTTACAAAGAAGCTGTTCCCGGTCTGTGGATAGGGTGCATACTTGCAAATATTCTAACAGGCTGCGCTTTCTGGGATGTGGTCTTCGGATCGGTGGCCACGCTGCTGGGAGCTTTGGGAACTTACTACATTGGCAGGAAAAAACCTGCTCTGGGACCGGTTTTTCCTATTCTGACCAATGTGCTCATAGTACCGGCGGTACTTCAATACGTTTATGGAGTCAAGGACAGCTACTGGTTTCTTATGATAACAGTAGGCGTTGGCGAAATTGTGTGCTGCGGAATCATGGGCTGGGCCTTATATAAAGTATACAAAAAAATCTATTGACACACAGACATAAAAAAATTATAATTACTCCGTTATTTTATTTTTAGAGCATTCACTGAGAGAGGGATAGCATCCCTATCCCGGGGGATGCTTTCTCCGTTTTTGAGCTTTATTTTGAAAGGAAGTGAGGGCAATGACAAAATATATATTCGTGACGGGAGGCGTAGTTTCCGGCCTTGGAAAGGGAATAACAGCGGCATCTCTGGGAAGACTTCTCAAAGCAAGGGGACTAAAGGTAGCTGCGCAGAAACTGGACCCTTACATCAACGTGGATCCGGGGACGATGAGTCCCTATCAGCACGGTGAAGTATACGTTACAGAAGACGGTGCCGAGACGGATCTTGACCTTGGACATTATGAAAGGTTTATAGACGAGAATCTCAACAAATATTCAAACCTTACCACAGGCAAGGTTTACTGGAATGTACTTAACAAGGAACGGAAAGGACGGTATCTCGGAGAGACTGTCCAGGTCATTCCTCATATTACTGATGAAATAAAAGAGTTTGTATATTCTGTAGGTCAGAAAACCAGCGCAGATGTAGTTATAACCGAAATAGGAGGAACCATAGGCGACATAGAAAGCCAGCCGTTTCTGGAAGCCATAAGGCAGATTGCACTGGAGGAGGGACCGGGAAACAGCCTGTTTATACATGTGTGTCTTGTTCCGTATCTGTCAGGTTCCGAAGAGCACAAATCCAAACCAGCGCAGCATTCTGTCAAAGAACTGAGAGGAATGGGAATAATGCCCAACATAATGGTACTGCGCTGCGATAAACCTCTGGAGGAAGAGATATTCAAGAAAATAGCTCTCTTCTGCAATGTAAAGAGAGATTGTGTTTTTGAAAACAGGACGCTTCCAAATCTGTATGAGGCGCCTCTGATGCTTGAGGAACAGGGATTTTCGGATATAGTATGCCGAGAGCTGTCTCTGGAAACAGCAAAACCCGACATGAGCGAATGGCAGACCATGGTAGATAAAATCAAGAGCAGAGACAAAAAGGTAAAAATAGCCATCGTAGGAAAATATGTTCGCCTGCATGATGCATATCTGTCCGTTGCAGAGGCTCTTCACCATGCCGGATACGAGTACGGTGCAGATATAGATATTGCCTGGGTGGATTCAGAAAAGGTGACACAGGAAAATGTAAAGGAAGTGCTGGCAGACTGCAAAGGGGTGGTTGTACCGGGCGGCTTTGGAAACAGGGGCATAGACGGAAAAATCATTACAGCCGGATACTGCCGGGAGAATAACGTGCCATATCTGGGAATATGTCTGGGAATGCAGGTTGCTGTAATTGAATTTGCAAGGAACGTGCTTGGATTGAAGGATGCCGATTCCGGGGAGTTTGCGCCGGAGTCGGTACACAAGGTGATAGATTTCCTGCCGGATCAGAATGAGGAAGTAGATAAAGGAGGGACTCTCAGACTGGGAGCCTATCCGTGCAAAATAGCTGAAGGGACAAAGCTGTATCAGTGCTATGGAGAGCCTATGATTTATGAGAGGCACAGGCACAGATATGAGTTTAATAATGATTACAGAGAGGCGATGAAGGACGCCGGACTGGTTATAAGCGGAACTTCGCCGGACGATTATATAGTCGAAACCATTGAGATTTCAGAGAATGATTTCTATGTCGGCGTGCAGTACCACCCGGAATTCAAAAGCCGCCCCAACAAGCCGCATCCGCTGTTTAAAGGACTGGTAAAGGCTGCATTGGACATGTAAACTCTTATGTATATAATTAAGAACAAAAAAATTGTAGAAAAAAACAAAAAATATTTTAAAAAAGTGTTGACAATACATAAATGCAACAGTATAATGCCAATATAACAATTATATTTTGCAAACAGGACCGGAAAGGCAGTACAATGAGAACATTTTTTCAAGGAAAAATGAATAAGGGAACGACAACATGTATGGCAACATATTCTCAGACTGCCTCTTTTGGTCATGTTATTGGTTTGACTTTAAGCACTGCGTTGTTAGTGCTTATTTTTGTGATGCTGCTTGCGAATGTTCTTGCTGCACGAATTACCATGCTTATTGGCATAATAGGTGTTGTGGCAATACTCAGCATCATAAGTCAAAGGGGCAAACCGCTGCAAAGCATAGCTTGCAATTAAGCTGTGTACAGAACGGCGACGGTTTTGCCCGAATGAGGGAGAACCGTTTTTTATTTTTCAGTATATTTACGGAGGAAGAACAAAATGAAGAAAAATGTATTCAAGAAGGCATTTGCAGTAGCAATGTCAGTAATGATGGTAGGCGCGTTCATGACAGGATGCGGCAGCAAAAGCGGCTCAGACGAAAACGTGCTGGTTATCGGAGGAAGCGGTCCTCTGACAGGCGACTATTCAACCTACGGAATTTCAGTAAAACAGGGTGCTGAGCTGGCAGTAAAAGAAATTAACGAAGCCGGCGGAGTTAACGGAACAGAATTCAAACTGGTATTCGAAGACGATATGGCTGACCCTACATCTGCAGCAAGTGCATATGCAACCATGGCAGACAATGGCATGCAGGTAGGTCTGGGAGCAACCACAAGCGGAGCATGTCTGACAGCAGTTGCAGAAGCTGAGAAAGACGGAATCCTGGTTGTAACGCCTTCCGCATCACAGGTGGAATGTGCAGCTCCTGAAAATGTATTCCGTATCTGCTTCACAGACCCTCTTCAGGGTGCTTATGCAGCACAGGTAATCAAGGAAAAGAATATCGGAACAAAAGTAGCTGTTATTTATGATAAATCCAACGACTATTCAGCAGGTATCCAGAAGGCTTTTGTTGATAAGGCCGCTGAAATCAACCTGGAAGTTGTAACAAATCAGGCATTTACAAATCAGTCCAACACTGACTTTTCAGTACAGCTGCAGGCTGTAAAGAACTCCGGTGCAGATCTGGTATTCCTGCCTATATATGCTCAGGAAGCAGCATACATCCTGACTCAGGCTCAGAAACTGGGAATCAATATCCAGTTCATGGGCGGTGACGGATTAGACGGTGTCATCGAAAAAGCAGGCGAAGCTAATGTTTCAGCTCTTGAAGACGTATTACTGCTGACTCCTTTCTTCGCAAAAGACGATTCAGACTTTGTAAAAGCATATAGAGACGAATACGGCACAACTCCTGACCAGTTTGCGGCTGACTCCTACGATGCAGTATATGCAATCAAGGCTGCAATGGAAAAATCAGGTGCAGTTCCTACAGACTCAGACTTTAATGAAAAAATGATTGCTGCAATGACAGAAATCGAAGTTGAAGGCGTAACCGGAACCATGACCTGGGATAAGAGCGGTGAACCTGACAAGACTGCTTACATCGTTCAGATCAAAGACGGTAAATACGTAGAATTCAATTAATTACAGCACATTATTAATTAAAAACGATATTTTCAAGTAACAAATTTAAGGAGTGGCTTATAAATGGACTTTCTTTCAAACTTGATCAGCGGACTTAGTCTGGGCAGCATTTACGCCTTAATAGCCCTCGGATATACCATGGTATACGGTATTGCCAAGATGCTTAACTTCGCACATGGAGATATAATTATGGTAGGAGCATTTACCATCATAGTATCAATATCCACATGCGGGCTGCCTGTATGGGTTGCTTTGATCCTCAGTGTGGTAATGTGTACTGTACTGGGAGTAGTAACGGAGCGAGTTGCTTACAAGCCCCTCCGCAAATCAGAACCACTTACAGTGTTAATTACAGCCATTGGTGTCAGCTATCTGCTGCAGAACCTGGCGCTGCTGATATTCGGATCCAGCCAGAAAAGTTTTCCAAGCATATTTGACATTTCCAGCGTACACATAGGTGACTTATCCATGTCTGGCGAATCAGTGGTGACGTTGGCTGTAACTATAATTATTATGATTGCTCTTTCCTTGTTTATAAACAAGACAAGAGCAGGCAAGGCCATGAGAGCGGTTTCCGAAGATAAGGAAGCCGCCGAACTCATGGGCATAAGTGTAAACAAGACCATATCTTTGACCTTTGCAATAGGATCTGCCCTGGCAGCAGTTGCAGGTGTTTTCTATGGTGCCACCTACGGCTTCATAGGACCTTACACCGGTTCCATGCCGGGTATCAAGGCCTTTGTTGCAGCCGTATTCGGCGGTATAGGTTCCATCCCGGGAGCTATGATAGGAGGCCTGTTGCTGGGCGTTCTGGAGAGCTTGTCGAAGGCGTATATATCCACAGAGCTGTCGGATGCCATCGTATTCGCCTCTCTGATAGTTGTACTGCTGGTTAAGCCTACCGGACTTCTGGGCAAAGTAATTAAAGAGAAAGTGTAGGTGAAAGATATGGGTTTAAACGAAATAAAAGCAAAGAAAAACGATCTTATTACCTACGGAATAGTAATTATACTGTTTGCAATAGTCGCGGTAATGGTGGCTACCGGCATGGCGACAAGACACATGCAGTCCATCCTTGTGCCGGTGTGTATCAACATAATACTTGCCGTATCCCTTAATCTGGTGGTGGGCTTCCTGGGAGAACTGTCACTGGGCCACGCAGGTTTTATGTCGGTGGGAGCATATGCAGGATGCCTCTTTGCCATATATACGGCAGACATACTTCCTGCGGCCGTAAGATTCCCTCTGGCCATGATTATAGGCGGGGTGGTTGCGGCTGTCTTCGGAGTCTTAATAGGCATACCTGTTCTCAGACTCAGCGGAGACTATCTGGCTATTGTTACTCTGGCAGCAGGAGAAATTATCCGAAGCGTAATAATAAACCTGGGATTTACCGGTGGTGCGGCAGGCCTTAAAGGAACACCTCAGGATTCCAATTTTATCATAGGCTTTGTGGTGGTGCTAATAACCATGTTTGTGATAATGAACTTCGTGAATTCCAAACACGGCAGAGCAATAAAGGCGATGCGAGACAACAAGATCGCTGCCGAATCATGTGGAGTGAATCTCAACTCCTACAAACTTCTGGCTTTCGTCATGGGAGCATTTTTCGCAGGCGTTGCAGGAGTTTTGTACGGTCACAACTATTCGATATTAACAGCAGATGTATTCGACTATAACAGATCCATAGAAATACTGGTTATTGTGGTTCTGGGCGGAATAGGAAGCATAAGAGGCTCGATTATATCTGCGATTATCATAACCATTCTGCCGGAGGCCCTCCGTGGCTTTGCAGATTACAGAATGCTTATATATGCCATCGCCCTTATCGTGATGATGCTTCTCAACTCTTCTGAAAAAGGCAGGGAAATTTTATCCAAGCTGAATTTCAGAAGTCTGGGCAGCCTGCTGAAGAATAGAGGCGCAAAAAAGGAGGTGCAGGGCAATGATGAATAATCAGGAAATTAAGAGCCATGAAACCAGATTTGTGCCGATTCCCAGCGTATCAATGCTGCCGGAAAGAGATATTGACAAGGGTCCTGTTCTGGAAGTCATGCATCTGGGCATAGACTTCGGCGGACTTACTGCCGTAGATGATTTTTCCATCGCAATAGGGAAAACCGAAATATCGGGTCTTATAGGTCCTAACGGAGCCGGCAAGACAACTGTGTTTAATATGCTCACCAACGTGTATGAACCTACTCGCGGAACTATAATGCTCAACGGAAAGACCACAGCCGGAAAGACTACTGCGCAGGTCTGCAAGATGGGTATTGCCAGAACATTTCAGAATATCAGACTTTTTTCCAGAATGTCGGTGCTGGACAATGTAAAGGTGGGATTCCATTCGAATATAGATACCAGTCTTTTTGAGTCCATAATCCATGGGGGCAAATATAAGCGCGTAGAAAAAGAAACAACGGAGATATCCATGGAACTGCTGAAGTTCTTCAATATGGAAGGACTGGCCAATGCGCAGGCCGGCAGTCTGCCTTACGGGGCACAGAGAAGGCTGGAAATAGTTCGCGCACTGGCAACAGAGCCGAGCATAATCCTTCTTGATGAGCCTGCAGCAGGAATGAATCCGTCAGAGACATCTGAACTTATGGAGAACATAAGAAAAATCAGAGATGAATTCCAGATAGCTGTACTTTTGATAGAGCATGACATGAACCTGGTAATGAACGTATGTGAGGGAATTGCAGTGCTGAATTACGGAAAGATAATAGCCAAAGGCACACCAAGCCAGATACAGGGCAATCCTGCAGTAATTGAGGCATATCTGGGAAGGAGGAAGGACAAATAATGTGCATGCTGAAAGTCGATGACCTTAACGTATATTACGGTAAGATACATGCGCTTAAGGGTGTATCCTTTGATGTAAACGAAGGAGAAATTGTTTCTCTTATAGGTGCCAACGGCGCAGGAAAGTCAACTACACTTAAAACCATATCAGGTCTTCTCAGAAGCAAAACCGGCGGCGTTACTTTTATGGGAGAGGATATCAGCAAGATAGATGCATATAAGCTGGTGGAAAAAGGTCTTGCCCATGTGCCGGAGGGAAGGAGAATATTCCTTCAGATGTCTGTAATGGAAAATCTTGAGATGGGGGCATATATTAAAGGCAAGGCTGATAAGGCTGACATTGAGTCGGTATTCGAGAAATTCCCCAGACTTAAGGAGAGAAAAAATCAGGTGGCAGGCACCCTGTCCGGAGGTGAACAGCAGATGCTGGCCATGGGAAGAGCTCTT
Source organism: Firmicutes bacterium UBA1702 (assembly GCA_002320005.1). GTDB lineage: Bacteria > Bacillota > Clostridia > Peptostreptococcales > Anaerovoracaceae > Fimisoma. The sequence goes on along the minus strand of DCJK01000041.1, from coordinate 31,553 downwards.
ATGAGCCATCCTAAGCTTCTGATGTTGGATGAACCCTCCATGGGTCTTGCGCCTATCCTTGTTGAACAGATCTTTGAGATTATCAAGGAGCTTAATGATGCAGGAACCACGATTTTGCTGGTTGAGCAGAACGCCGAGATGGCGCTGGAGGTTTCGGATCGGGCCTATGTAATAGAATCCGGAAGAGTATCATTGTCAGGAACAGGAGAGGAACTGAGAAACAGCGATACAATAAAAAAAGCATATCTTGGAGGCTGACCGCGAAGTCGGCCTCTTTTTTATAAAAAAGATTGAGGAAATTATTCCTCAATCCCTAAAAGATATTTGTCAAGAAGTTCTACGGCGTCTTCGATGCATCCGTCACAGCTTCTGAGAACCTGTCCCGTATGCACGCCTTTGATTTCGCTGCACACAATGGAAGAATTCTTTTTTGTGAATTCCTCGGTAAGCTTCTGCATCATTTTGTAACATTCGCGTTTTGTCTGAGGATGGTCCATGTTTCCGTCACTCATTTTCATACCTGTTACAAGAGCCATGGCTGATACGGCACCGCATGTACCCATGTTTCCCATGCCGAAGCCTAAAGGCTCAGCCACCTTGAATACCTGCTGAGGATCAGCCCCCATCACATTGCAGAATGAACATGCAACAGACTGTGCACAGTTAAATCCGCTTTTGTGGAGCATTAAAGCCTGCTCTTTTCTTGTCATAATATGTCACTCCTATCTGCATATAAATTTTGGGTTTTTATGTTTTATATCCTTGTCACGGATTACGGTTTCCGGCTTTGTTTCCAGCAGTTCCGGATTCCTGTAGAATTTCTTTAGTTCTTTGAAACATCTGCCATAGTAATGACCGTCGGCTATACGCTCATCAGTTACAATACCCAGTTCCATCACTTTATGCTCTTCTATGGTTTCACCGTTTTTAAAAAGCTTCTTTACAGGCTGACCCATGGAAGCAAAAATTCCTGTAGTTCCGAATTCATATATATGATGATATACTGCTCCGGTTCTGATTGAAGCCAGATTGGTGACAAAGAGAGAAGTATGGAAAGGACTGGCATCAATAATGCTGAATGGCAGTGTGAAATGCTTGTCGATAAACTTCAGGAAGCTTACAGCAATACTTACAAGGCCGGGTATCCTGACAATTTTCTTTGCCAGCACATCCATTGGCGTTTCACTTCCGGTTTCCTGACTTTTTTCGATGGCACGGCTCAATTTGTCGTTTACAGTGAAAATGTCATCATCAAGATTAAAATAGACTTTGTTTACGGTGCTTCCTTCGCCGCTGTTGGTCAGCGTGACAAAAGAAACGCAGAAATGGTTGCGCGCATATATCCGCTTGTTCATTACAAATCTGTTAAGATATGGATTTTGTGACACAAGTCTTATGTAGCCGGCTATAATTATGGCCATATGGCTCATGGCAATACCTTTACGGCGGCATTTTCTGATATAATCCTGGAGCAGTTCCAGATCAAGGTCCTGCTTGATATAATTGCTTGCATCGTATCGCTTGTCCATCACATATGCTGCAATCTCATACATAGGATCATTTGTTAGAACTCTGTATCCATCGCTTCTGTACATTCTAATACCCCTCCTAATACCCCTCATTTATGTTTGTTTTGTGAAAAAGAACTTATGACGATTATACACTAAATTTGTCTATAAAACAAGGGATTGGATGATGCAGGTAAATATGTTATAATTTTCATATTAAAAAAACCTCAAAGGAGGCAGTCATGAGAAATACCCTTTTAACAGAAACTCAGTACAGAAACAGTCGATGGACAGGGGGAACCACCACGGAACTTGCAATTTTTCCGGAAACCTCCAGCTATATGGACAGAAATTTTATATGGAGACTGAGCTCGGCAGTTATAGACACGGAGGAGTCCGCCTTTTCAAAATTACCTGATTATGACAGAGTTCTTATGGTAATGGAAGGAGAAGTTGTCCTGAACTATGAAGGTCAGCGCGTTGCAAGGCTCAAGGCTCTGGAGCAGGACAGGTTTGACGGCGGCTGGGTCACCAGAAGCTATGGGAAGATAAAAGACTTTAATCTGATGGTAAGAAAGGGAAACGAAGGTTATCTGGACCTGATTTTTCCGGAGGAAAGAAAATCGGATTATACATCTTCTCAGGAAAGCGAAAAACCAAAGACGACTCACGCTCTGTACTGCTGCAAAGGATATGCGGTTGTAACAGCAGGCGGAAAAGATACCATGATAAAACCGGGGCAGATGCTTGTGATGGACTTTGAAACCGGTGAAAAGGCCGGCTATTCTGTCATGGGAGAGGGGACTCTGATACGCGCGCAAATTTTCTATGATGACATGGAAGGGGAAATAGGACCGGAGGTAATACCAAGGGAGCCTGCAACCTTTGAAGATTTCAAGAAATGTATTTATCTGGCCAACGTTCAGTTCAGATGGGCGAAATATCTGATCAAGAGTCTAAAAACCACCTGGTTTGATGAAGAACTCAGCAGAGCCATAAAGAAGGCCGAACGGTTCTACTTGACAAGCCTGGTATTTATGCTGGGAATAGTGGTAATAGGCGTGCTGATAGCGACTACTGAAATTTCCACTGCCGCATGCGTTGCTGCAATTATAGGGTGGATCCTGGTGGATTGCCTTCTGGTTTCGCCTTTGATATATATGGCCTTTGTACCTAAGCCCGTCAGCAGGCATATTAAAGATGTAGATAAGCTTACTCCATACGAAAAGAAAGTCAGAAATGAGGAACTTGGACGCAACGAACAGCTGGAAAGAACATTAAGCAAATACAAAAACAGCGGAAGAAATCTAGGAGAATAAAAATGAAAGAATTGAGGTTGGCTTTGCTGGGATTCGGCAATGCAGGCAGAGCCTTTGCAAAACTCCTTCTTGAAAAAGAAGAAAAAATAAAAGAGAGATTCGGATACGGGGTTTATGTAACGGCGATTGCAACCGGAACAAGAGGAAATATTGTGAATCCCCGAGGCATTGATCTGATGGAAGCACTAAGAGATATAGAGAGAGCCGGCAGATTCAGCAGTGGCACCGTTAACCTCACCACTATGGATATTGTGAAAACCGCGGATTATGATGTTCTGGTGGAAATGACACCGCTGAACATATTTACCGGACAGCCGGCCATATCCCATATTGAAGAAGCTTTCAGCCGCAGAAAGCACGTGATTACTGCCAACAAGGGCCCTATAGCCTGGAAGTATTCAGAACTGAACCGGAAAGCCTGCCGGGCAGGAGTAAAATTCTTTTATGAGACAACTGTCATGGACGGCACGCCTGTGTTCAACCTCGTGGATAAAACCTTGCAGATGGCAGAGGTGACAGAAGTAAGGGGAATACTTAACAGTACAACAAACTTTGTGCTGGAAGAACTGTCTAAAGGCGCAGATTATGACGATATAATGGAACGGGGACGCAGGAAGGGATTTATAGAAGCAGATCCGGCCATGGACATAGAAGGTTATGATGCTGCAGCAAAGATAACAGCCCTCCTCAATGTTCTTATGGATGCCGACATCACGCCGGATCAGGTGGAGCGCAAAGGCATAGAGGACATAACTTCTGAAGATATCAGAGCGGCTGAGTCAAGAGGGAATGTAATCAAACTGGTGTGCCGCGGCAGCCGTAAGGACGGTAAAGTGCATGCAAAGGTTGCACCTGAAGAGATCCCCGCAGGGGATATGCTGGCATCTGTCAACAGTACAACCTCTGTGGTGTCCATAACAACAGACCTTATGAAAACCATCTCCATATTCGAGCACGAACCGGAAATAGAGCAGACTGCCTACGGAATTTTTGGGGATATGCTGAGAGTAATAAGTGAATAAAAAACAGCTTCCGAAGAAGGCGGTATGTCGTTTTCTCCGGAAGTTCTGTTTTTTGAATCTATTACATGGCTGCAAGGATGCTGTCCACATCTTCATCTGTAGTGCCCCAGCTGATTACCAGACGGATGACCGAACTGCTGTCATCATAAGGAGCCCATGTGTAAAAGAAAAAGTCCTTTTCAAGCTCTGCAATTTTATCATTTGGGACTATTACAAAGACCTGATTGGTCTGATGAGGTATCCAGAGCTTATACCCCTTTTCCTGCACACCTTCTGCCAGCTTTATTGCAAGAGTATTTTCGTGGCGTGAAAGGCGATAGTACAGCGAGTCTTCACCGCCCCGGAGCAGCGCTTTAAGCTGTACGGCAATAAGTCTGCCCTTTGCAAGGAGCGCGCATGCCCTCTTGACCATGTAGCGGAAGTGATCGTTTATCTCATCGTTGAGGATGATAAGAGCCTCCCCGAACAGAGCGCCTATCTTGGTGCCGCCTATATAAAAGGCATCAGTGAGGTTTGCCAGGTCTTTCAAGGTGACATCGTTTCCCGGCCATGTAAGAGCTGTGCCCAGACGAGCACCGTCAGCGTAAAGATAGAGATTGTTCTTTTTGCAGCAGTCGTGAAGAGCCTGAAGTTCAGCCTTTGTGTATACCCCGCCGTTTTCAGTAGGATGGGTTATGTAGACCAGTTTAGGGATCACTGTGTGTTCATCCTCGTGATGCAGAAGTATTTTTTCAATGTCCGCAGGGCGAAGTTTGCCGTCTTTTGTAGGTGAGGCAAAAACCCTGTGACCTGTAGCCTCCACAGAACCGGTTTCATGAACGTATATGTGACCGGAATCGGCTGAGATAGCGCCTTCATAAGGACGCAGAGCAGCAGCTATGGTAATGGTGTTTGTTGGAGTTCCACCTACCAGAAAGTGAACATGGGCATCGGGTTTGCCGATCATCTCTCTGATCATATCAGCAGTTTCATATGAGAAATCGTCTTCACAGTATCCGTCTGTATGTTCCATGTTGGTGGCCATAAGAGCCTCCATGACTTCCGGATGAGCACCCAGACTGTAATCACTTCTGAAATAAATCATTTGCAAAACCTCCTTGATGTGTAAATGCAGTTATCTGATTTAAATTATATTGCACTGCAGTGTGTTTTGCAATTATAAAACGGCCTTTAGGGCCGTTTATTTTTCTCTTGCTGACTTATACTTCTCACGGGTAGCCATACCGCCGCGCAGATGGCGCTCAGCTTTGTTGTTTTCAAGAACCTCTTTAACTTCCCCGGCAAGACCGGGATTTATTTCAAGGAGTCTTTCTGTTACATCTTTATGTACGGTGGATTTGCTGACGCGAAACTTTTTCGCCGCCGCTCTTACGGTAGAATTGGTATCTATTATGTACTGAGCCAGCTCCAACACTCTTTCTTCTATGTAATCCTTCATCGTCAGACACACACTCCTTATTTCTTCGTTAAGACAATATATGCGTGCTATAATAAAATATGATGTTGAATTTGGCTCATAATAAAGGCATAATAAAAGAATATACATGATAGAGGTATGAGGCATGACGGACCGGATTATTTATGAAAAAGAGATAAATATGAAAAATATTCTCACATTTACGGTGCCTACCATGGTGAGAATGGTTTTTATATCCATGTACACCATTGTAGACGGAATTGTGGTGTCGAACTTTGTGGGAAGCGTGGGTCTGTCAGCCATAAATATTGTATATCCTGTGCTTAACATATGCATGGCTCTGGCTTTTATGCTTTCAGCAGGAAGCAATGCAGTTATAGGGAAAAAGCTGGGGGAAGGAAAGAGAGAAGAAGCCTGTAGCTTTATGACACTGACGGTTATTATAAATGTGACGGCAATTATAGCGCTTACAGCCCTTTTTCTCATGTGGGACGAAGAAATATATATGATGCTGGGCTCAGACGAGGAACTGCTTCCTTATTGTGTTGAATATGGAACAGCCATAGTAATGGGAGGACCCGTATGGGTTATGCAGGTTTTGTTCCAGAGCTATCTTGTAACTGCTGACAGGCCCGGCATGGGGCTTGGTCTGTCGGTGGCGTCGGGAGTGCTGAATATAGTCCTGGATCTTTTCCTGGTGGGAGTTTTGGACATGGGACTTACAGGGGCAGCTCTGGCATCAGTTTCAGGTATGGTGGTGGGAGGAATAATTCCTCTGACGGTATTTTTCAATAAAAAAAGTCTGCTTCATTTCAGCAGGCCTGTATGGAAAGGACATGAATTTCTGCAGGCCATGGGTAATGGGGCCTCTGAGATGGTTTCAAATTTCGCCAGTGCCGTTACCACGACTCTTTTTAATCTTCAGATGATGGCACTGGTAGGTGAAAAGGGTGTTGCGGCAATAAGCGCCATACTTTATCTGCAGTTTATTTTTGTGGCCGTGTTCTTTGGATTTGTATCGGGTATTGCGCCTGTAATAAGCTACAATTACGGAGCCGGCAACAAGGCCAACATTCGAAAATCATTTATCGTTTCTATAAGAATAGTTCTTTTGTCTTCGGCTGCAATGTTTGTTCTGGCCGAAATACTGGATGAAGCAATGGTGTGGATATTTGCTTCTCATGATGAAGCCCTTTCGGAGCTTATGATATATGGATTCAGAATAATAGCACTCAGTATATTGTTTACAGGGCCTAACGTCTTTGCATCGGGCTTCTTTACGGCTCTGAATAACGGACGCGCTTCCGCTCTGGTTTCGCTGCTGAGGACCTTTATATTTGAAGCCGGGGCTTTGATTATCATGCCGTACTTTTTCGGAATAGACGGAGTCTGGTGGGCTCTTCCTGCAGCAGAGGCAGGGGCAGTGGTCATAGCCGTGATAATGCTCGTAAGATACAGAAATATCTATGGATATGGGAAAGCCTCCATTCTTACGAAAACAGACTGACTCCCAGAGGAAGCCACAGAGGAACCAGGAAAGTGAGAATGGTTCCGCTTATAAGAGCCACCATTCCAAGCTCCGGACCTACGGCTCCGGTAACCGGAACCAGCATGGTGTCCATACATCCGGCAGCTCCCGAAGCAATGGGACTGCCTTTGCTTATCTTTGTCAGCAGAGGGAGAAGTATTACCGTAAAGACGTCTCGGGACACATTGACAACAAAGCCGTAAGTACCGGCCTCAACCCCAAAGCTTTCTGTGAGAAATGCACCGGTGAGGCTGTAATAGCCCATTCCGCCGGCAGAGACTGCAGACCAGCTGAGGGGAACATCCAGAACAAGTCCGCTGATAATACCACCGAGAACGCAGCCGGCAAAGATGGCAAGGGGCATAAAAAGAATTCTGAAGCCCAGTTTCTTTATGTACTGAAATACTCCCTTGTTGGAGCCAAGGCTTACGCCCACCCCTGTATAAAGGAATATCAGTGAGATAGTGAGAGTAGTGCCAAGTATGGAACCGTTCATATGGCAAAGCAGGGTGCATCCCATTACTATTCCGGTAATGATGCATCCCGGCATGATAACTACAAGAGGAGAAAACTTTCGGTCATCTGCTGAGGCAGCATCTATTTCATTTTCGGCGGCAACCTGCAGACGAATCTTTTCAAGGGGCATTACGGTGGCTTCGCATATCCTGACAAGAAGCACGCTGCAACCTATGGCTGACAGAGAAATAATAAGGCAGTTCAGACCTATCTGGCCCAGATTGGACATCACCTCTTTGCTGGTACCTATATTAAGGCCGATGACCAGCATAAGCAGAATCAATGCGACGTTGGTGGCTATGTCAAAGACCTTCAGAACAGACTGAGGAAGACCTCGCCAGTTTATCACAGCCCCCAGAGTCAGGCAGATAAAAGGTACATATATGTTCATATCACGCCTCCGATTTAAAATTTAATGATCATATCATACCACACGGCTTCGCCATGGGATGATTCCGATATTCCTTCCTTACAAAAGCCGAATCTCTTGTAAAATCCCAGGTTTTCTTCCTTGCATGCCAGAATCATTGTTTCAAATCCGGCGGTGCGGGCATAAGAAAGCCCTTCTTTTATAAGTGCTTCTGCAATACCTTGCCCCTGGAAAGACGGGGAAGTGGCAACAGACAGCAAAGCAAAGCTACTTCCTTGGGGGTAAGGCTCGTTATGATACATCTCGTCTCTGATTCCTGTTCATGTAACCGGTCTTCCGGCCAGAAAAGCCACGGCAGTTCCTTCTGCTTCGGCGATAAAAAAGCATTCAGGGAAATGCTTAAGCCTGTAGGGATATGTATCAGGAGAAGCCGCCTCTGCCGGAGGAAAGGCTGCCAGTTCCATGGAGTAAACGGACTTCATATCACTTTCTTTCGCATGTCGTATTATCATGGTTGCCTCCTTAAAATACAGATTCTTTTTTACTTAAGTATATTCTTTGAACCCAGGCGGTCAATGACCATGGCCGGAAATGCACCTGCAGGGCTTGTTTTGCCGTGGTTTTTCGTAAGACGAAAGATCCGGCTTTCCATGAAGGTCTATGCGGCGTACGAGAGCAGAAGTGCAATTGTGAGGCATGTGGCTCCTGTAAGCTGCCGGCTGGCCGAGCCCTATGCTGTCGCTGATAATCATAAATGATATCTCCACATACAAATTATATTTCAAAAATATTGAAATGTAAAACGAAAACAGTCGAAAAATGCATGGTGCCACAAGCAGCCCTTTTGAATGGGTACCGGACCCTGCAGGTCTTTGAAAATGTAACAAAATGTAACAAAATGATTGTTGACAGCATACAAAAAAAGTGTTAGACTCACTTACAACAAGTTAAGACAACAAACCTTTGACGGAGAAGTAAAACTAATTGCAGTCCTCACAGCGAATCCGGGGTGGTGGGAGCCGGACAGACAACGGATTAGTATAATGGCCTCCCGAGGGCGAGGGGAAAGACCGCGGCAGAACATTTTACATACATATGACGCGGTACAAGTATCTGAGACGAGTTTCCTGCGTCAGTGGAAAGGAGTGTGATGGCACTCTGCGTGAGGTGGATTCTGCATATGTAGAATCAAACAAGGTGGTACCGCAGGCTTATAACCTGTCCTTGATGAGAGGACAGGTTTTTTTTTGGAAACCATATCGGCCGATAAGCAGAGACACTTCAATTAAAACTTTAATTGAAAAGGAGAAAGAAAATGAAAAAAGTAACGGCAATCTTATTGGTACTGGCAATGGTTATGATGATGCTCTCGGGATGCGGGAGCAAGAACGCAGAAAGCGGGGACGAGATGTTTAAAGTGGGGATTATACAGCTGATGGAGCATCCTTCCCTTGACACTATCAGAGAGAGCATTATAGAGGGCCTGGAAGATGAAGGTTATGTAGAGGGTGAAAATCTGAAAATCGAATATCAGAACGGACAGAATGATATGTCCACCATGAAAAATATAGCTCAGACCTTTGTCGGAGATGAGTGCGATGTAATAGTGGCTATTGCAACCCCTGCGGCCCAGGCGGCTCTCAGTGAAACAACGGAGATACCTATTGTATTCGCAGCCATAACCGACCCTGTGGGGGCAGGCCTTGTGGACAGCCTTGATAACCCGGGAGGAAATGTTACCGGAACATCTGACGAGGTTTCAGCAGAGATGATAATGAACCTGGCAAAAGATATCACTCCGGACTTCAAGACTATCGGGGTTCTTTATAATATAGGTGAAGACAATTCCGTATCTGTGGTGGCTCAGCTGAAGGAATATGCCGGGGAGAACGGATACAAAGTGATTGAGTCCACAGTGACAAATACCGGAGAAGTTCAGCAGGCGGCTCAGTACCTGGCGGATAAAGTGGATATCGTATTTTCCCCTATCGATAATACGGTGGCATCGTCCATGGCTGTGGCTACAGAAACTTTTAATAATGCAGGAATTCCGTTCTATGTAAGTGCGGACTCCATGGTAAACGACGGCGGCCTTGCAACGTGCGGAATAGATTACACCGTTCTCGGCAGAGAAACGGCAGCAATGATTGCCGACATTCTGGAAGGTGCAGATCCGGCAGCAATTGCAGTAAGAAAAATGTCAGAGATGAGCGTTTATGTCAATAAAGAAACAGCTAAAGCCCTGAATATTGAGATACCCCAGGCGATTCTGGATAAGGCAGTGCTTTTCCCTGAAGAATAAGGGACAGCCCTGAATATAAAGATAACAAAGGAGACAATTGTTATGATGACTTTGACAGCCCTTCTGGGGGCACTGGAGCTGGGAACCATATATGCAATCCTGGCCCTTGGAGTGTTTCTCTCCTTCAGAACTCTCAACATGCCGGATCTTACGGTAGATGGTTCCATTGTGACCGGCATGGCGGTTTCTGCAGTTATGTGCGCGACAGGGGTAAATCCCTTTATAAGCCTGCTATGTGCATTTGCTGCAGGCTCAGCAGCCGGACTTGTTACAGGAATATTACACACCAGACTGAAAATACAGGCAATCCTTGCAGGCATACTGGTAATGCTTGCATCTTATTCGGTCAATTTGAGGATTATGGGCAAGACTCCTAATATACCTCTGACCAAGAGCGAGACCGTATACAAGATGGCTGACAGAATATTGCCTCCAAAATATTCCGGAATAATACTGGGAGTAATAGTCCTTGCAGCAGTGATAGCTGTACTTTACCTTTTCCTTCAGACAAGGATAGGATTTGTCTTCAGAGCCACGGGTGATAATGAAGACATGGTAAGGGCTGCCGGGGTTTCAGGAGAAAATATGAAACTTCTGGGGCTGGCACTTTCCAATGGTCTTGTGGGCCTTGCGGGAGGAATGCTGGCTCAGAATCAGGCTTTTGCCGACATAAGCAGCGGCACCGGCATGATGGTCATAGGATTGGCATCCGTAATACTGGGAGAGGTTGTCTTCGGCACGTCAACATTGCTCAGGAGACTGATATCAGCAGCACTTGGAGCGGTTTTGTACAGAATAATAATTTCACAGGCATTATATCTGGGAATGGAATCCAGTGACCTGAAGCTTGTATCCGCTGTAATAGTTGCGGCAGCTCTGTATCTGGGTCTTCTGGGTGAAAGAGGTGCCAAAATAAGAAGAAAGAGAGGACAAAATGGAAAAGCTGCTTCAAATACATAATCTGAAAAAAGTCTTCGGAGCGGGGACCATAAATGAGAAAACTGCCATCAGAGATTTGTCTTTGGAACTATCTGCAGGAGATTTTCTTACCGTAATAGGAAATAACGGAGCAGGAAAGTCAACTCTTCTTAATTGCATAGCCGGAGTTTTTCCAGCAGACGAAGGAGAAATCCTGCTGGATGGCAGAAATATAACAAAAATGCCCGAATATAAGAGGGCGGCATATATAGGACGTGTATTTCAGGACCCTCTTAAAGGTACAGCTTTTGACATGACCATAGAAGAAAATCTTGCAATTGCGGCAGCCAAGGGAAAGTGCAGAGGCCTGCAGCCCGGAATAACCAGGGCTGATAAGAAAGAATTTCGAGAAAAACTGGCTTCTCTCGGCATGGAACTGGAAGACAAGATGACACAGAAAGTTAAACTGCTTTCCGGAGGTCAGAGGCAGGCACTTACACTTTTCATGGCGGTTATAGCTGAGCCGGAGCTCCTTTTGCTGGATGAGCATACCGCAGCACTGGATCCTGCAGCAGCAGAAAAAGTGCTGTCCCTTACTGAAGAGTTTGCCTACGGAAAAAAGATGTGTACACTGATGATAACTCATAACATGAAAGATTCCCTGCATTATGGAAACAGAACAATTCTGATGCAGGATGGAAAGATAGTGATGGACCTGGAAGGAGAAGACAGAAAGAACATGACAGTAGAAAAACTTGTCGAAAAGTTCAGCATAGACAATGATCGTATGCTTTTGTAAGGGGGAAGTCAAGTATGGATGGTAGAGTTGGTACTGCGCCGGATACAAGAAGCGCCAGCGTTCTGGACATAGCTGTTATTGTGGCTATAATAATATTATGGCTGTCTGCTGCATTCCTGATGAATGTCAGAGAACTTCTGTGGGATCGTTCCACATCGCTTCTTATGGAGATGACTGAGCAGAGAGCCTTGTTTCTGGAAAATTACGGTTTTGCAGAGAGAGAAGGCAAATATGTAAACTTTTATCAGGGGGAAGGCACATCTTGCGTTATAGATACCTCGGGAGAAATCATTTCCGAACACATAATGCAGGATGAGGGAGGAAAGTCAAGAAGCCTGATAAAAAGTCTGGAAATGGAAGATAATAGCACGGCGGATATTAAGTCATTTTCGGAAGATATAAAAGCCGGGAGAAAAGGACTGCGCGTACTTGATTACAAAGGAGAAAGCACGGTGTTCTCATATACTGCCATTCAGGGGCATGATGACCTGATTTTTGTGGCCATGGTTCCGGAGAAAACCGTTACAAGCCAGAGCGATGAGATAATGACCGATGCTGTGGTTCTTATAGCATGCATAATATCAGGAATTTTTGTTATGATTATGCTGTATTTTGCCAGAAATAAGAAAAATACAGGAAGGCTGTACAATCAGGCCAGATACATAAACTATTTGTATAATATTATTCCTGCAGCAGTGGCGTTACTTAAGATTGAAAGCCCCTACGAAGTGATAGATCTCAACAGAGAGGGCAGGCGATATGCCGGTTATTGGGGAAAAGAAGACGAAAAGCTGATGCATTTCAGAAATCTTGCGGAAGTCATATGTGAGGAAGATTATTCAAAAGTAATGGATGGCGTCAGAAACCTCAGAAAAGAGGGAGATCGTATGCATCTGGACTGCAGACTGCGAAAGGTCGGAGGCAAAGAATTCTGTGTATCGGGCATAGTAGAAAGGATTAAAGACTCCGAGGGACATCCGGTTCTGATTGCTGCATATATAGATATTACTGCCAGAAAAGAGGCAGAAGAGCTTGTAAAAGCCATGCAGAAAGAAGAAAACATTTCCCTTCTTACAGCTCTTTCAAATATATATCCAATAATTCTGAATATAAACCTTTCAAAAGATTCAGTTAAAGTAATATTTGAAAGAGAAAATTCCGGGGGGCTGCAGCACCCATGTACCAGATACAGCGACATGTACCATGCCATGCTGGAAAAGGCTCACCCGGAAGACAGGGAAGAATTCCAAAAAAAATTCTCGCCGGAAAATCTTACAGACAATTTATCAGAAAACCATAAAGAATGCAGCATGGAAGTCAGGGGGAAGCTGTCTGACGGAGAATATCACTGGATATTCGTCCAGATGGTATCAATAGAAAATTCTTATAGTGACGAAAAAATTGCAGTTATGCTGTCCAGAAAAATAGATGAAGAAAAGTACGAGGAAAAACAGCAGAAAGAAGCTCTGCGAGGCGCGCTGGAAACCGCGCAGACAGCAAGTAAAGCCAAGGGGCAGTTCCTTTCCAACATGTCTCACGACATAAGAACTCCTATGAATGTGATTATGGGAATGGCAGCCATAGCATCAAAGAACATCGGTGACAGAGAGGTTGTCAGCGACTGCCTTAACAAGATAAACATTTCCGGCAAACACCTTCTGGGGTTGATAAATGATGTGCTGGATATGGCAAAAATAGAAAGCGGAAGAATATCACCTAATGTTGTGGAATTTAATCTGAAGAAGGTGATGGAAAATTCACTGGAATTTGTAGAAGCAGAAGCGGAAAGAAAAGGACTTGAAGTCAAGGTCGAGATAGACATGGATGATGTTGAATCTGTAACAGGAGATCCTCTCAGGCTGCAGCAGATCCTTATAAACATACTGAGCAATGCGGTGAAATACACCGAGAAGGGCGCAATTACTGCAAGAGCATGGAAAGAAGAAAGCCGCCAGGAAGGATATATAAACTATGTTTTCCAGTGCAGCGATACCGGAATAGGAATGAGCCGGCAGTTTCTTGACAAGATCTTTGACCCTTTTGAACGAGCTGAAACGTCTACCGAAAGCAGGGTGATCGGAACCGGGCTGGGCATGTCCATAACAAAAAATCTTATTGACATGATGAATGGGGAAATCAAGGTTAAAAGCCGTCTGGGGCAGGGCTCAGTGTTTACGGTGCGGATACCTCTTAAAACTTCCAATCCGGAGATAGAAAACGAAAGAAATGATGAAACCCGGGAAAATGGGTACCGGGAAACCTGGGAAGGCAGAAGAATTCTTCTGGCGGAAGACAACATGATGAACAGGGAGATAACAAGGCACATGCTTAAGGATACCGGCCTTATCATAGACGAGGCGTGCAACGGAGCAGAGGCTGTGGAAAAAGTCTCTGAAGCAGAAGCCGGATATTACTGCCTGGTGCTTATGGATATCCAGATGCCGGTGATGGACGGATATCAGGCGTCCGGTATAATAAGAAATCTGGAAGATCCGGAAGTTGCTGCAATCCCCATAATTGCCATGACCGCTGATGCCTTCGAAGACGATGTGAGAGCTGCAGCAGCTGCAGGCATGAACGACCACATATCAAAACCGGTAAACTGGGAAAAACTGAAAATCGTTATGAGCAAGTTTATTCGCTGAAAATAAATGTACTCTGAACATATATTTTGCATGCAAAGGCCAAGGCAAAGCTATCCATCAGGAACTTCTGCTCACGGCCTTTTTCTGACAGATTATCCACATGTATGCTTCCGCTGAACACGGAAACAAGGGCATTTTCCACTGCGTCACAGAATCTGTTATATGTAAGGGCATTGTCCGGCAGGGCAAGACCCATTTCTATCAATTTCTTTATGTCTTCTGTGGAAAAGCAGTTTTTCAGAATGTAAACCACAATTATCATGGCCACTGAAAGCCTAGAATATTTTTTACCTGACGGCGGCAGTATAATTTTGGCTTTAACATAGTTATTGACCATATTTTTGGTCAGCGGCGCACATCCCATGTGCTTCCAGAAAACATCGAGAGATGAGTGAATAAAGGTAACGACCTGATCCATATAAAGATCAATGGAAGGAAGCTCTTCCCAGCGTGGTATGTGCAGATGCGATCTGATATTATCAGAAGTAAAAACAATTTTGTCCATAAAATGATCTCCATATATTTTTACATAATATTTTAGCACATAAACAAGGGTAATGTAAAGATTGACATTGTAACAAATAAATGGTAATCTGGTATCTGAAACCAGATAGATTTCAAAAGGAGAACAGGTATGAGTTACGAGGAAATAAAAAAACAGGAAATGTTGTGGGCGGAGAAAGTTGTTTCCGACCTCAACAACAGCACAGATAAATATGTGGTTTACAAAACCAGCAGACCGATTACAGATATACGCCATATGCTCAGAACCAGTACAGAGCTTTATGGTGACAATGTGGCCTTCAGACAGCGTTTTGAAAAAAATGAGCCTTACAGAGAAATAACATATAAAGAAGCTTTTGAAACGGTCAATGCGCTGGGAACCGCTCTGACGAACATAGGTCTTAAAGGAAAAAGAATAGCGGTGATAGGCGAAAACTGTTATCAATGGGCGACTTCTTATCTGGCAGTTATATGCGGAACCGGTGTGGTTGTGCCGCTGGATAAAGAGCTGAGTGCCATGGAACTGAAACAGCTGGTAATTGAAGCGGAAGTTTCAGCAGTGATGTTTACAAAAAAGTACAGAGAAATCTTCAAAGAGATGAAGACCTCGGGAGATACAGATATAGAGATACTTGTGGATCTTACAGGCGACGATGAGGAAGAAGGCATTTTTAAGTGGAGCAACCTTGTTGCAGAGGGCAGGATGCTGCTGGATGGCGGAGATAGAAGCTTTGTGGAGGCTGAAATAATAGCCGATGAAATGAGCGAACTTCTTTTTACGTCCGGGACTACAGGAATTGCCAAGGGAGTAATGCTTTCACACAAAAACATATGCTTCGATCTTATGATTGCACCGACTATCCTCAATGTAAATACATGGGATATCTTCTTCTCTGTGCTGCCGATACATCATACTTATGAAGGAACCTGCGGATTCCTCATGCCGCTTTACAAAGGAGCATCTATCGCGTATTGCGAAGGACTCAAATATATTGTAAAGAACCTGGCAGAAGTAAGCCCTACGATGTTCCTGGGCGTGCCGGCGCTCTTTGAGACATTGTACAAGACAATAATGCGAAATGTGCGCAAGCAGGGCAAAGAAGGCCTTGTGAAGAAGGTAATGTCCGTGAATAAAGTCACCAGAAAGATCGGACTGGATCTGAACAAGTTGCTTCTCAAGGATATCCTCAAGGTTTTCGGAGGACGCATGAGAGTCCTCATTTCCGGAGGAGCCGCCATAGATCCGGCTATTCTGCAGTTCTTTAACGATCTGGGATTCATTGCCGTACAGGGATACGGTCTCAGTGAATGTGCCCCTATGGGTGCGTTAAATCCTGATAACCCTAAATACATGAGGAACTCCTCTGTAGGACATATTCTTCCGGGAATGCAGGTGAAAATTGTGGATAAGGACGAAGACGGAATTGGGGAAATATGCCTCAAAGGCGATAATGTAATGCTTGGATATTATAAAAATCCGGAGGAAACAGCCAGAACTGTGAGAGACGGATGGTTCTACACAGGAGACCAGGGATATGTGGATGAAGAGGATTTCATATATATCACCGGCCGCAAGAAGAACGTAATCATAGCCTCCAACGGAAAAAATGTATTCCCTGAAGAGCTTGAGTATTATCTCTCTCTGAGTCCGTTTATTGCTGAATCAATGGTATGGGGAGCAGAGGATGAAAGATCCGGCGACATCGTTATAGTGGCAGCAATAAGACCTGAAACAGATGATATCCGGGAAGTCCTGGGAGACGAGAAAGCTGATGATCCTGAGACCGTAAAGGAACTTCTCTGGAAGGAAGTTGACAAGGTAAATGAGCAGATGCCGATGTTCAAGAAAATCAAGAAAATCGTTGTGAGAAACGAAGAATTTGAAAAGAACACCAGCAAAAAGATAAAGAGGTTTGCAGAGGCAAACAAAAAAATGCAGTAATGTACCAAGAGGATGCCATGGGCATCCTCTTTTTCGTGCACTATTCATGCACATTATGCCTCTCTGTCGTAGGCTACCAGAGTTACTTTTTTACCGGTGGCGTTATAAATTTCTTCTTCGGCTCCGGAAATGAGAGAGATATCCTCAGGCCTGAGTTCAGCATATTTGATATTCATTTTGTTCACCTCCTGTGTTGCAAAATTTTATATACTTAAATATCATTAAATTTTCACTCAGAAATATTCTAAACGAATTGAAAAAAAGGAGAAATTTATATATAATGTTTTGAGAAATGTAAATGATAGATAGTATAGCCAAAGTGCGACTCATTATATTTGCATAAATTAAGTTTTGAAAGGAGATTAGGAATGGGATTTGCCAGTGAAGTAGGAATAGACCTGGGTACAGCTAATGTGCTGGTGTATATAAAAGGTAAAGGCATAGTCCTTAACGAACCGTCGGTGGTGGCAATCAACAACGACACCGATGAGATTCTTGCTGTAGGAGAGGAAGCCAGACAGATGCTGGGAAGAACTCCCGCCAATATCGTCGCCATCAGACCTCTCAGAGACGGAGTAGTTTCAGATTACGATATTACAGAAAGAATGCTCAAGTATTTCATCAGGAAAACATGTGGAAACGGAAGATTTTTCAAGCCGAGAATCATGGTGTGCGTTCCAAGCGGAGTAACCGAGGTTGAAAAGAGAGCTGTAAGAGAGGCTGCAGAGCAGGCGGGGGGCAAGGATGTCTTTCTGATGGAGGAGCCTGTGGCGGCTGCCATCGGAGCAGGTCTTGATATAAGCAAACCTGACGGCGTAATGGTAATAGACATAGGCGGAGGGACCACCGATATTGCAGTTATTTCTCTGGGAGGAATAGTTGCCAGCACATCGGTGAAAATGGCCGGGGATAAATTTGACGAAGCCATAGTCAAGTATATGAGAAAAACTCATAAGCTGTATATCGGAGAGAGAACAGCAGAAGAACTGAAACTTACCATAGGCACAGCCTTCCCGAGAGAAGAAGCAGTAAGCAGGGAGTGCAGAGGCAGAGATCTGGTCACAGGCTTGCCAAAGAGTGTTGAAGTAACATCAGAAGAAATAATGGAAGCTCTTGAAGAGCCGCTGCATGAAATCTGCGAGGCTGTTCATAATGTGCTTGAGAGAACGCCGCCTGAACTGGCTGCCGATATCAGCAACTCAGGAATAGTCCTTACCGGCGGCGGTGCGCTTATGTACGGCATTGACAAGAGAATCGAAGACAGAACGGGAATCAAGGTCATCGTTGCAGAAGATCCTAAGTCCTGCGTCGCCATCGGCACAGGAAAAGCTCTTAATGAGCTGGATTCTCTCAAAACAAATTCCCTTAACAGAAAGGCACCATACCTCTAGGAAATGAAACTTGAACTGATAGCAACAGCAACCTTCGGTCTTGAGGCTCCCGTAAAAAGAGAGATAGAAGCCCTGGGATACAAGATAATAAAATCCGAAGACGGAAAGATAACTTTTGTAGGAGACGAGAGAGCCATAGTCAGAGCCAATCTCTGGCTGAGATGTGCCGATCGGGTTCAGATAAAGATGGCAGAATTTACAGCTCTCGAATTTGAGGACCTGTTTCAGCAGATAAAGGCTGTTCCGTGGGAGGAATGGATACCGCCTGACGGAAGATTTGTTATCAACGGTTCTTCGGTTAAATCAAAGCTTTTCAGTGTTCCGGCATGTCAGTCTGTAGCAGAAAAGGCTGTAGTAGAAAGGCTGAAGGAGATTTATGGCATAGAACATTTTGAAAAGTCAGGAGCACTCTACGATATCAAGATAACCCTGCTCAAAGACAGGGTTACGGTGACGCTGGACACAACGGGACCGGGACTTCACAAAAGAGGCTACAGGCAGAATGCGGTAGCTGCACCGATAAAAGAAACACTGGCGGCAGCCATGATAAGTCTTTCTTTCTGGAAAGCAGGCCGAATTCTGGTAGATCCGTGTTGCGGATCCGGAACCATACCTATTGAAGCTGCAATGATAGCGCGCAATATCGCGCCGGGATTAAACCGCAGTTTTGTGTCTGAAGAATGGGAAGCAGTCCCTGCGTCCCTTTGGAAAGAGGAACGCAGAAAAGCTTTCGAAGCAATGGACTGGGACAAAGAACTGGAGATCTATGCTTTTGATACAGATAAGCATGCCATAGCTGCTGCAAAAGAAAATGCGGCAGAAGCAGGTGTTGACGAAGATATAAGGTTCGTTAACGGCGACGGGGGAAAAATCAGTTTTCCGGGCAGAGAAGGAGGAATAATAATCACAAATCCTCCTTACGGAGAGAGAATAGGAGATCGGGAGTCCATAGACAGGCTTTATGAGGGGTTTGCAGCTTTCCTCAGAAGTAATCCCACATGGTCGCTGTTTGCAATAACTCCGGATAAGACCATCGAGCAGAAGGCATTCGGACGTCCTGCGGACAGACGCAGAAAACTTTTTAACGGTCGTATGGAAGTATGTTATTACCAGTATCACGGGAAAAAGCCTGACAGACTCACAGATAAATAAGAAAAATTCGGAACGCTTGTCAAGTTATGGCAGGCGTTTTTGTTATGTTTAAATTCAAAAAACAGGGTGCTATATTTGCCTGAGTTTTTGGGCAAGATTATCTAAGAAGGAAAAATTTCAGAAAAAGAAGGAGAAATGAAAAATGGCTGTAAATTTAAAAGGGCGAAGCTTCCTGACGCTGATGGATTTTTCGCCGGAGGAAATAAGGTACCTTCTTGATCTTGCAAAAGACCTGAAGAGCAAAAAAAGAGCCGGAATAAAAAGTGAAATGCTGAAGGGAAAGAATATCTGTCTTCTCTTTGAAAAGACATCCACAAGAACAAGATGCGCCTTTGAGGTGGCATGTCATGAAGAAGGAGCACATGTGACATTCCTTGACAGCAAGAGTTCTCAAATGGGAAAAAAAGAGTCTCTGGAGGATACGGCTAAGGTACTGGGAAGATTTTATGACGGAATTGAATATCGTGGATATGATCAGAAGGTAGTGGAAAAACTTGCTGAATATTCAGGCGTTCCGGTATGGAACGGACTTACCGATGTGGATCATCCCACACAGATTCTTGCGGACATGATGACTATTGAGGAACATGTACAGAAACCTCTTGGACAGGTTAAGGTGGTCTTCTGTGGTGATGTGAGAAACAATATGTCGTATGCATGGATGCAGGGATGCGCCAAGATGGGAATGAAATTTGTCGCTTACGGACCTGAGAAGCTGGCTCAGGATGTAGACAGCAAGGTGTTGAAACAGGCAGAAGAGGAGGCCAAGAAAACGGGAGCATCCATAGAAGTATCCTCTAAAGAAAGCTGCCTTGAGGGGGCAGATGTTATATATACGGACATATGGGCATCTATGGGAGAAGAAGACAAGATACCGGAGAGAGTCAAGCTGCTGACACCTTTCCGAGTAACATCAGATATGCTTGCCGCAACACGTAATCCACATGTGATCTTTATGCATTGTCTGCCTTCCTTCCACGATTTTGAGACAAGCCTTGCAAAAGAGCAGAAGGAAGCAGGATATGATATCCGGGAAGTAACAGATGAAGTTTTCCGCGCGGCATGCTCCAAGGTGTTTGACGAAGCGGAAAACAGAATGCACACAATAAAAGCCGTAATTGCTGCGACTATATCATAATTGCGGGGAGGTGATATTATGCATCCCGGAATTCACAATTATTCTGAAATAGGAAAACTTAACCGGGTGCTTCTTCACAGACCGGGCAGGGAGATAGAAGCTCTTACGCCGGCCACAATGGAAAGACTTCTGTTCGATGATGTTCCATATCTTAAGGAAGCGCAGCGTGAGCACGATAAATTCGCCCAGGTTCTGAAAGAAAACGGTGTAGAAGTAATATATTACGAGAATGAAACTGCCAAGGCGCTGAAAAAAAGAGAAGTGCGCGCCGAGTTTGTTGACAGAATGATAGAATTGAGTTCTGTCGAGTCAGAAGGGATGAAGATGGCGCTTAAAGAGTTTCTTATGAGCCTGTCCCCGGAAAAAATGGTGGAGGAGATTATAGCCGGTGTCAGGCGCCAGGATCTGGGAGAAGTCAAAACCGGGTCTCTGGCAGATTTTACCAGACATGAGTATCCTTTTGTTATGGATCCCATGCCCAATCTGTATTTTACGCGGGATCCGGGAGCCTGTATCGGAAAGGGGATAAACATTCACCACATGCATACTCCTGCCAGACGCAGGGAAGCACTGCTCCTTAAATATATGTTTCTTTATGATCCGGATTTTGCGGGAGAGGGAGATCGCCAGTGGTACGACATATATGATGACTTTTCCGTAGAAGGCGGAGATGTGCTGGTATTATCTAAAGAAGTGGTAGCCATAGGTCACTCAGAGCGAACCACTGTTGCAGGTATAGAAAATTTTGCTTCCAATCTCCTTTTCCAATCAGGATTCAAGAAGGTCATAGTCTTTGATATTCCAAAATGCCGGGCCTTTATGCACCTGGATACGGTATTTACCATGGTTGACTACGACAAGTTTACTATCCATCCTGAGATAGAAGGGCCACTGTCAGTGTATGAAATAACCGCCGGTAAAGGAGGATCACTGGAGTTTAAGACTATGACGGAAGAACTGCCCAAGCTGTTGGCTGTGGAGCTGGGGCTTCCGTCGGTGGAGCTGATAAGATGCGGAGGCGATGATATGATTGCAGCAGCCAGAGAACAGTGGAACGACGGTTCCAATACCCTCTGCATAGCTCCGGGGAAAGTGGTGACCTATGAGAGAAATTATGTGACCAATGATCTTCTTGACAAGCACGGAATAGAGGTGCTGACCATACCCAGCGCAGAGCTTTCGAGGGGAAGGGGCGGTCCCAGGTGTATGTCGTGCCCTGTAAACAGAGAAGATGTCGGAGGTAGATCATGAATGAAAAAATTGTAATAGCGCTGGGAGGAAATGCGCTGCAGTCAGGAAATGCCGCAGCTACAGCTGAGGCACAGCTGGAAGTTGTTAAAATGACAGCGGAAAAAATAGCCGAGATAAGTTCCAAGGGCTGCGAAATAGCAGTGGTTCACGGCAATGGGCCACAGGTGGGAAGAATATTGCTGGCATCTGAAACCGCGAAGGATATTACTCCTCCAATGCCTTTTGATGTATGCGGGGCCATGTCCCAGGGATATATCGGATATCACCTGCAGCAGTGCATAAAGTACGCCCTTAACAAAGCAAACAGGAATATACCCGTAGTAACAGTGGCAACTCAGATGGTTGTGGAAAAAAATGATCCTGCCTTTAAAAATCCCACCAAGCCCATAGGTCCGTTCTACAGCAGAGAAGAAGCAGAGAGGCTGGCTGCTGAAAAAGGATATATAGTAAAGGAAGATTCAGGAAGAGGCTGGAGAAGAGTTGTTGCATCCCCGATGCCGAGAAAAATCGTGGAAATTTCAGCAATAAAAAAGCTTTGGGACTCTACTGTAGTAATAAGCTGCGGAGGCGGCGGAATTCCTGTGACTGAAAACAGTGACGGATCTCTCAGCGGTGTAGCAGCGGTTATAGATAAGGACTTTGCCGCAGAGCTCCTGGCTGAGCAGGTGGGTGCTGATATACTGCTGATTCTTACAGAGGTGGAAAAGGTGGCAGTAAACTTTAACAAGCCGGACCAGAGAAATCTGTCCTCTATGTCGCTTCATGAAGCGGCGGGGTACTGTGAGGAAGGTCAGTTCCCTCCCGGAAGCATGCTGCCTAAAGTAGAAGCCGCAATGAAATTCGTAAGAGCAAACCCTGATAAAAAAGCTATAATCACATCTCTTGACAAGGCTGCAGAAGCTCTGGATGGAAAAACGGGAACGGTGATAACCTTTTCCTGAAGCAGACAAAATGCTGAGAGCCGCGGGAAAGGATTTTCTGCGGCTCCCGGCGCTTTTTGGAATCTTTTGGGGAAATATGCGTAGCTTAATTAGTAGTAAAGTTAAAACGCAAATTCAGTCAGGAGGTTCAAGATGTCTTTGACTAATCAAACAAATCTGTGGCAGAGCTACAGATTTCCTGTTATTCTTCTTGCATGTATTGCACTGGGGTGCATTTTGGGAGCATTTGCGCCTGCTGCGGCTCAAAATCTTTCGCCGCTGGGAGATATATTTATAAACCTTATGTTCACCGCCGTCGTTCCACTGGTATTTCTGTCGGTGTCTGGTGCAGTGTCAGGAATGGCTGACCTTAAGCGGCTGGGAAAGATAATGAGAAATCTTTTTCTCGTTTTCATAGTGACCGGAGCTATTGCATCGGTATGTATTTTGACTGTAGTAAAGCTGTTTCCGCCTGCAGAAGGCGTCAATATCGTCATGGAGAGAGGCGACATGCAGCAGATAGGCATTGGAAGTGCCATAGTGGATGCGCTGACTGTATCAGACTTTTCTGAAATACTTTCACGTTCTCACATGCTGCCGCTGATTCTCTTTTCAATTCTGTTTGCCATATGTGTCACACTCACAGATAAAAGCGGCAGGATATGTGCAACACTGGATAGGCTGAATCAGGTGTTTATGAAGATGGTAAATCTGATCATGTATTATGCACCTATAGGACTGGGATGCTACTTTGCAGCTCTGGTTGCCGAGTATGGTCCGCAGCTGGTGGGATCGTACGGAAAGGCGATGCTTATTTACTATCCTGTATGCATTTCATATTTCTTCATTGCATTTTTTGCATATTCCTACTGGGCGGGGTGTGGAATGACAGGCGTAAGAGTCTTTTTTAAAAACATTTTTAATCCCGCAGTGACATCTCTGGCCACGTGCTCGTCCATAGCAACCATTCCCGTGAACCTGACTTCTACTGAAAAAATGGGAGTAGCCAAAGATGTACGGGAACTGGTTCTGCCCCTGGGTGCTACTATGCATATGGATGGCACCTGCATGTCATCGATTCTGAAAATATCCTTTTTGTTTGGTGTTTTCGGATACGACTTTACAGGCATAGGTACATATCTGACAGCAGTGCTTATATCCATACTGGGAGGAGTAGTAATGTCAGGAATTCCGGGAGGAGGCCTTATCGGCGAAATGATGATATGCAGCATATACGGATTTCCACCGGAAGCTTTTCCGATAGTTGCAGCCATAGGATTTCTGGTAGATCCGCCTGCTACCATGGTTAATTCATCTGGTGATGCAGTGGCGGCAATGATGGTTATGAGGCTTACGGAAGGAAAAGACTGGCTGAAAAAGAAAATTGCATCTGGGGAAGTGGAAATCAGAGGCTGTAGGCCCATCTTTTAATGAAGATCTGAAGTACCCCTGCAGCCGGAACCGCTGCCAGCATGCCCGGAATACCGGCGAAATATCCCAGCACGCTTACGGAAAGAAGAACGAACAAAGGGTGAAGGCCTATAGATGATCCCACAACTTTAGGATATATATAGTTGCTGTCTACCTGCTGCACCAGAAAAAGAGCTGCAGCTGCCAGAAGTGCCTGGCTCAGGCCTTTTGTTGCAAGCGCGACGATAAAGGCCGGAAGCATGCCGAAGAAAGGTCCGAAGTAGGGAATGATATTGAGAACCCCTCCCAGAAGCCCTATCACAACAGAGAATTTTACCTTTATAAGTGAGAGCACCACGGAAGAAAGGAGCGCTACAATCAGGCTGTCTATTAAAGCTCCTTTTATAAAAGTATATAGAACATCGTTAATTTCACTGAGTATTTCGTTTATCATACCGTGGTTTTTCTGCTTCAGCATGCGGGACAGAAGACTTTGCCATAGTGAAAGGAAAAACTCCTTGTCCTTAAGCAGATAGACGCTTGCCACTATACCGATAAAGAAACGCACAGACCCGGTAAGCAGATTTCCGATGGTGCTCATCAAATCTTCCGGGGAAAACCAATTGCGCAGCCAGCCGGAGAAAAGAGAATCCATATCAGAAGGAAATGCGCCTGAATTAAAAGGGATATATTCCTCAAAAAAAGACAGCACGCTTTCATATGAAGAAGTGAAATACCCTTTTATGCTTTCGGCAATATCAGATAAACTGCCATGGGGAAGCGCGCCGAGAATAAGAACAATGAAGATATATATAATTGAAAAAATAATAAGGAGAAGTCCCAGATATGTTATAATTATGGAAGCTACGCGGCCTCTGGGGCTTTTCATATACAAGGATTCATAGGATGAAGAATGAGTCAGATGCATGCGTACCCACTCCACTGCAGGATTCATAATATAAGCGAAGATAAGGCCGATAAAAAGAGGGGTCATAGATGTGAGAATCAGAGAAAAAATCTTCCATGCCGCAGCAAAAAAATCCAAGAAAAAATTATCCATCTTGCCCATTCCTCCTATGGGTAGTATGATATAAAAAGAAAAAATTTATGAGGAAAAATATGAAAAAATGTGAACTGCTGGTGCCTGCAGGGGGCCCTGAACAATTTATAGCAGCGGTTGAAAACGGCGCTGATGCAATATATATCGGAGGAAAGGAATTCAGTGCAAGAGCCAACGCCGAAAACTTTTCCGATGCCGAAGCCGAAAAAGCCATAGACTATGGTCATCTGCGCGGGGTGAAAACATATGTGGCAATGAACACCCTATTTCGGGATGATGAGCTTGGTGCGGCTTTAGAACAGGCGCGAAAATATTGCGCTATGGGAGCCGATGCGTTGATAATACAGGATCTGGGACTTGGGAACATGATAAGGCAGGGAATGCCGGAGCTCCCCCTGCATCTTTCCACTCAGGCCGGCGTATGTGATCGAAGAGGTGCGGAAGCGGCGGCAAAACTGGGATATGAGAGAGTTGTCCTTGCCAGAGAACTGACTTTTGATGAGATAAAAGATGCGGTAAACTCCGGAATAGAGATAGAAGTTTTTGTTCACGGAGCCATGTGTATATGCTATTCAGGTCAATGTCAGCTGAGCAGGTTCATAGGGGGAAGATCAGGCAACAGGGGTGCATGCGCACAGCCTTGCAGACTTCCATATAAAGGCGGATGCGGCAGCACATATCCTCTTAGCCCTAAGGACATGTGTCTTATAGAAGAAGTCGGCATGCTGGCTGAGGCGGGGGTCGCATCCCTGAAAATAGAAGGCCGCATGAAATCAGCGGAATATGTCGCCATCGTTACATCCATATACAGAAAATATCTTGATATGTGGTGCAGAGAGGGAAGAGTATGCGTAAGCCATGAAGACAAAGAAAACCTGAGACAGGCATTCAACAGAGGAGGCTTTACAAAAGGGTATTTTTATGGTGATCCCGGAGAAAAACTTATGACTGGGAATTTTTCCAAAAATGAAGGTGTATATGTGGGAACCATTGCAGCCGACAGCCGCGGACCGCTGGTGGACGTGCATACTGACATGGATATCATAAAAGGCGACTATATAGAAATCAGAAGTAAAACCATGCAGAGCGGCCTGGTAACCTATTGCAGCAGCCGAGGTGAGGGAATCATCAGACTGGGAGACATAAGAAAAGAAGTAAAAAAAGGAGATAAGGTTTTCCGGCTCACGTCTGCCAAGCAGATGGAAAAAGCACGAAGTACTTTTGAGCATATCACTTTTGATGAAGGCCGATATATAAGAAAAACTCCCGTGGAAATGAAACTGCAGGCCATTGCAGGGCGTCCGCTGATGCTGACAGTAAAATGCGGTACATTTGAAGTTACAGCAGAGAGTCATGTCTTGGCAGAAAAGTCTAAAAGCGGGAAATATCTTAGAGAAAATGTATTATTACAGCTTTCCAAGACAGGAGGAACGGCCTTTGAGGCTGCGCTGATAACGGTGGAGGAGCCGGAACCTGTTCACGCACCTTTATCAGTAATAAATTCCATGAGAAGAGACGCCTTGACACAACTTGAGAATGCTATAAAAAAATCATTTAAGCGCCAACCGGTATCCTTTGCCGGCATGCAGGAAAAACATAAGGTCACCAACAATGTAAGTTGTAATAAGAGACTGGAGCTGTATTTTTACAGCGGTGATGATTTTCTCAATTTTTTCAGAGAGGGTCATATGGAGCAGTGGGAAACTGCTGCAGGGAAAGAACGCAAGCTGTGCGTTGTGCTGCCTGTGGAGGACATAAGCCGGTGCAGGGAGGAAACAGGCTGCAGTACATATATGATACCATACATGCCTGATGTTCACAGTACAAAAAGTAAATCCCTGCGAGAGCAATTATTTGACAGAGCTGAGCATGAGGCACTGACATGCGGTGGTGAAATATATGCCGGAAACATCGGAATGATTGAGGAACTGGCTCAACGAAGCATTAAGGTGCTGGGTGATTTTGCTCTGAATATATGCAATGCGGAAACCGGGGAAGCATACAGAAAGCTGGGCATGTATGATGGGATAGATTCGCTGGAGCTGGCGGAACCATATATGGGCAATTACCCTCTGATGATCAGTGAGCATTGTTTTGAGCCGGGAACTATTATTGACCGCAAAGGAGCAGAATATCGCGTCAGGTGTGACCAAGGAGGGCACAAGACTGTGATAACAGCGAAAAGTGCAGTGCCTGACAAAAAACACATTGAAAAACTTTGTGAAGAAAATTACAATGTAATACGCATATACTTGTGAAGGGGCATGGTTCCATGCCCTATTTTCGTTGAAAAAAAGGGGTTTCAAAGCTTTTTCATGTATTAAAAAAAGTGCACAAAAAAAGCAAAAAAATGTTTGACTATACTGTATACAAGGGTATATTATAGACATGGTGACGCAGACATCCGGACCCCAATGGGGAGGGGTGGAGCAGAAAATTAAAACCATATTTTATAATAATATTTGTATACAATATACAACGAGGAGGACGCAAAATATGAGAAAAGAGTGGGAAGGTTTTGTTGAAGGTAACTGGACCAAAGAAGTAGGCGTTGAGGAGTTTATCCATTTAAACTACAAGCCATATGATGGAGACGCAAGCTTCCTGGCAGGCCCTACAGAAAGAACTAAGGAATGTTCATCAAGAGTACAGGAACTCCTGAAAGAAGAAAGAAAAGCAGGAGGAACTTTAAAGGTTGATGCAAGCAGAATCATGAGAATCAATGCTTTCGGACCTGGATATATAGTGCCTGGTAAGGACATCATCGTCGGACTGCAGACAGATGAACCTTTAAAAAGAGGTATCTGCCCGTTTGGCGGAATTAAAATGGTAAGAGAGGAAGTTGCTGAATACGGCGAAAAGCTTCCTGAAGAAATCGACAGAATGTTTGATTACATCACTACTCACAATGACGGTGTATTCAAGGCATACTCAAAGGAAATGAGACAGGTAAGACACCTTGGATTCATCACAGGTCTTCCTGATGCATACGGACGCGGAAGAATCATCGGTGACTACAGAAGAGTTGCTCTTTACGGTATCGACTTCCTGATTGAAGAAAAGCAGAAAGATCACGAAATGATCGCTTCAAGACACGTAATGAACGAAGAAAACATCAGATTGGCTGAAGAAATAACCAATCAGATTACTGCCCTCAAGGAAATCAAGAAGATGGCAGAAACTTACGGATATGACATCTCCGGTCCTGCAAAAGACGTTAAAGAAGCAATCCAGTGGACATATTTCGGATACCTTGCAGGTATCAAAGAAGAAAACGGCGCAGCAATGTCAATCGGCAGAACTTCCACATTTATTGACATTTATGCTGAAAGAGACCTTGCAAACGGAACTTATACTGAAGAACAGATTCAGGAATTCGTAGATGACTACATTCTGAAATTGAGAGTTGCAAGACACCTGAGAACTAACGAATACAATGAACTCTTCGGTGGAGACCCTATGTGGATCACTGAAGGTATCGGCGGCGTAGGTAAAGACGGAAGACACAAAGTTACAAAGAACTCATACAGAGTACTGCAGACATTGTACAATCTGGGACCTGCACCGGAACCAAATCTTACTGTTCTGTGGTCAAAGAAGCTGCCTGAACCTTTCAAGAGATTCTGCGCACAGGTTTCAATAGATACTGACTCAATCCAGTATGAAAACGATGACAAGATGAGACCTACATACGGTGAAGACTACTCCATCGCATGCTGTGTATCCGCAATCCAGATGGGAGAACAGATGCAGTTCTTCGGAGCAAGATGCAACCTTGCAAAGATTCTGCTTTTAGGACTTAACGGCGGTATCGACGAAAGAACAGGCGAGCATGTAGGTCCTCAGATGGAATCTGTAGGAGACGGTCCTATCGATTTTGAAGATGCATGGAACAGATTCAACATTTATCTGGCATGGTTATGCGAACTGTATGTAAACATCATGAACATCATTCACTTCATGCACGATAAGTATGACTATGAACGTTCACAGATGGCATTCCTTGACTCAGAAGTAAAGAGACTCATGGCCTTTGGTGTTGCCGGATTCTCCGTAGCAGCTGACTCTCTGTCTGCAATCAAGTATGCAAAGGTATATCCTATCAGAGACGAAAACGGCGTAATCGTTGACTTCAGAACTGAAGGTGAATTCCCTAAATATGGTAACGATGATGACAGAGTAGACGAAATCGCAGTTAAGATTTCAGAAAGAACCATAGAAGAGCTGAGAAAGCATCCTACTTACAGAAATGCAGTACACACTCTGTCCGTACTGACCATCACTTCAAATGTAATGTACGGAAAGAAGACAGGAAACACTCCTGACGGCAGAAGAGCAGGAACTCCGTTTGCTCCTGGTGCAAACCCTATGCACGAAAGAGACAACCACGGTGCAGTTGCATCCCTGAACTCTGTATCCAAGATTGACTGGGATACTTGCCAGGACGGCGTTTCCAATACCTTCTCCATTACACCTGCTGCTTTAGGTAAGGAAAAAGACGAAAGAACTACTACTCTGGTAGGCCTGCTGAGCGGTTACTTTGACAGAGGAGCTCACCACCTGAATGTTAACGTTCTTAACAGAGATCTTCTTGAAGACGCATATGAAAACCCTGAAAAGTACCCTAACTTAACAGTTAGAGTATCCGGATATGCTGTAAGATTCAACGCTCTTTCAAAGAATCACCAGAAGGAAGTTATTGCAAGAACTTTCCACCAGCACGTATAAAAAGATATCAATCCTTGATAAAATAAAATGCAAAACCGATGCGAGGTGCCCTGAGTGGCACCTCGTGTACTATATCAATCATAGTGGAGGAAGAGATGAAAGGAAGACTACATTCCATTGAGACCTTCGGCGCGGTAGATGGTCCCGGCATACGGACTGTTTTCTTTATGCAGGGATGTCCGGCCAGATGCCTGTATTGCCATAATCCAGATTCCTGGAATCCGGGAGAAGGACGAGATATCGATATTGATGAAATTGTACATTGGGCAGTAAGAGGCATTCCATATTATGGAGAAAAAGGCGGAGTAACCTTCTCGGGAGGAGAGCCTCTCCTTCAGGGAGAGTTTCTTATAGAAGCCATAAATGCTCTGAAAAAAGAAGGCATAGGAAGCGCCATAGATGCCAGCGGCACATATGTGGATGAATTTACTGACGGAGCTGTTGAAGCCAGCGATCTGGTACTGCTGGATATAAAACATACGGATCCGGAGAGATTCAAAATAATCACGGGAAGAGAGCAGGATACTCTTTATAAACTGATTGACATTATAAACAAGCATGACAGACATGTGTGGATAAGAAATGTGGTTGTACCTGATATAAACGATACAGAAGAGGATATGAGAGCTTTAAATGACTTTATAAAGCAGATAAAGCATATTGACAAGGTGGAACTGCTTGGCTACCATACAATGGCTGTCCAGAAGTATGGCAAGCTTGGTATAACATACAGGCTTAAAGGCGTTCCGCCTATGGATGCGGAGCGGCTGGCAGAACTGAAAAAACTGATAGAATATTAGTCCATTTTATCATTAAAAATCCCCCGAAATATTTTCGGGGGATTTTAATGTTTTATTTACTTTGTATGTGAAAGAGTTTTTATTAAGCTTCCAGAGCTTTCATAGCAGCTTCTTTTTCTGCTTTTCTTTCTTCTAATACTCTTGCGTATTCTTCATCAGTCATCTTGGTCATGGTGATTCCTGTGTATCCGAAGATTATGGATACGATAGGATTCAGCCAGTTCAGGATGGCATATGGAATGTATGCGCTGTTTACGCCGAGGAATGATCTCATTGTAGCACCGCAGGTGTTCCATGGGAAGAAGTTGGAAGTGATTGTTCCGGAGTCTTCAAGACATCTTGACAGGTTCTTAGGAGCAAGTCTCATATCTTCGAATGCTTCCTTGAACATTCTTCCAGGTAATACTAATGCCAGATACTGGTCACAGCATACTGCATTTACAAAGATGCAGGAGAATTCTGTTGCCAGAACCAGTCCGCCTCTGCCCTTTGCAACCTTCAGGAGCAGGTTAGCGAAGGATCCCATGATTCCTGTGCAGTCTACGATACCGCCGAAGCACATTGCACAGAGGATGATGGAGATTGTCCAGAACATTCCCTGCATACCGTCACCGGAGAGCAGTGAGCCTAATTGTTCTACTACCTGTGATGCATCCTCAGGAATATTACCCATTCCGATACCGTTGTTGAGGATGCAGAAGATGTTGTTTTCAAGAGAATCCTCTATGGCATTTTCGATGTGCACTCTGTTCCAGAACATGAAAGGAACACCGATGAATACGCCGCCCAGCAGTGAAGGAATTGCAGGAAGCTTGAGAGCTACTGCAACGATTACGAATACAGGAGGTATCAGTGCCAGAACGCTGATGTTGGATGATGCCTTGATGAATTCAGTAATCTCTGTCATGGTGCT